>JAILDD010000036.1 GCA_024689605.1 Lachnospiraceae bacterium | reverse complement strand
AATGTGAATGGCGGAACAGAAGGAAAAGGTGGCGGAAGCACGGACTGAAACAAAAATAGAAATAAAAGAAAATGAGAGGCTCGATGATCTTCAGATATCGGGCCTTTTTATAATTCAGGACACGAAGCGTTTCTGTTTCGGTATGGATGCAGTGCTACTTTCGGGATTTGTAAGCATAAAGGATGGTGCAAGAGTGCTGGATATGGGCACGGGCACAGGGATACTGCCGCTTCTGTTAGCCGCCAAGACAAAGGCATCTAAGCTTACCGGACTTGAGATTCAGACAGAAAGCGCTGACATGGCCAGACGGAGCGTGGAATACAACAGGGCTGTTCTGCGGGACAGGATAGAAATAGTGGAAGGTGATATAAAGGAAGCGGGGCAGATTTTCGGACATGCTTCATTTGATGCAGTCATCTGTAATCCGCCGTATATGAAAAAGGGCAACGGTCTGGTAAATCCGGATGAGGCACTTGCGATAGCAAGGCATGAGCTTAAATGTACATTTGAGGATGTGGCAAGGGAGTCAGCAAAGGTGCTTGCTCCCGGTGGAAAATTATTTCTGGTGCACAAGCCGGAAAGGCTGTCAGAGCTGCTGTGTACCCTTACCAAATACAGGCTGGAACCGAAACGCATACGGATCGTTTATCCTAATGCGGATAAGGAGCCTGAGATGGTGCTCATTGAGGCGGCAAAAGGCGGGAAAAACGGGATGAAGCTGGAAAAGCCGCTGATTATATTTGAAAAGAGTGGGGAGTATACCGAGGAAATTAAGAGGGATTACAGGTTTTGAGTGAAAACTTCCCACCTGATAGTATGTCGTTCTGACAAGTTCAGTTAGTGGGAAGTTTTATATTCAAAAAGCGTAGATTGGAGTGGATTATTATCGGTACAATAAAGGATCAAAAAGAAAATAACCTGACCTCCGGCACATTGTATCTCTGTGCCACGCCTATTGGTAATCTGGGGGATATTACGGCCAGGGTGCTGGAGACTCTGGAAGCGGTGGATGTGATAGCGGCGGAGGATACCAGGAACAGCATACACCTGCTTACTAATTTCGGTATAAAAAAGCATTTAATAAGTTATGATGACAAGCATAAGTATGACAAGGCGGAAAAGATAATCTGTATGCTGAGAGAGGGGCAGAATGTGGCTCTTATCACGGATGCAGGGACCCCTGCCATATCGGATCCCGGTGAAGTGCTGGTGCGTATGTGCATGGATGAAGGAATACCTGTTACATCGCTGCCCGGTGCGGCGGCCTGCATAACCGCGCTTACCCTGTCGGGACTTCCTACCAGGCGGTTCTGCTTTGAGGGTTTTTTGCCGTCGGGGAAAAAGGAACGGGCAGGCGTACTTGAGGATCTGAAATACGAAAAAAGGACTATAATACTTTATGAGGCTCCTCATCATCTGAAAAAGACCCTGAAGGAGCTTAAGGACGCACTTCTGGATGAAGCGGATCCTTCAGATGACAGGCGGCTGACCCTCTGCCGTGAGCTTACCAAGAAATTCGAGACTGTGATGCCTCTTACGATAAAGACAGCCATAGAACTGTACGATACTGAGGAACCAAGAGGTGAGTATGTCCTGGTCCTTGAGGGGGCTGATGAAGAAAAGGTGAAATGTGCGGAAAAGCTGGATTTTTCAAAGCTGTCAGTAAGCTCACATGTTGAAATGTATGAGTCACAGGGAATGGATCATAAATGTGCAATGAAGCAGGCGGCATTAGACAGGGGCGTATCAAAGAGAGACATATACAATGCACTTTTGGAAGAGAAGGACAGAAATGAAATCTGACTGCCGGCAAAGAAATCCGCAAGGAAAAACAGTTTTCAGCTTTACCCAAATCGCACATATAGAGACCGGTTTTATTGAAAAATTCGGGATCCCCAGGCAGAGCGGTCTGGCAACGGATGCCACGGGAAGGATTGTTTTTGAGCCTGAGTTCCGTCACCCGGATGCTGTTAAGGGTATCGAAGAATACGATTATCTCTGGCTGCTGTTTATCTTTTCCGAAAACGTAAGGGAAAAATGGAATGCAACGGTGACGCCTCCTAAGCTTGGCGGAAAGGAAAGGCGGGGGGTATTTGCCACAAGATCGCCCTTCAGGCCTAATCCCATAGGTCTGTCCTGTGTACGTCTGGAGAAGATAGTTACGGACGAAAAATGCGGACATACTATTATTGTTTCAGGTGCAGATCTGCTGAACGGCACACCTATTGTGGACATAAAACCGTATATTCCCTATGCGGATGCACGCCCGGGAGTAAGGGGAGGATTCGGGGAAAGTCTTTCGGACATGAAGCTTGATGTGGTTTTTCCGGATGAGCTGAAGGAGCTGCTTCCGACAGAATACAGAAATGCCGTAGTTCAGGTCCTGGAACAGGATCCCAGACCGGCATTCATACATGATGAGGAACGGGTGTGGGGCGTGTTCTATTATGATTATAACATTCGATTTAAAGTCCGTAACGGTGTGATCACCGTATGCGGGGTGGATAAGAAAGCGGAGTATTAACATGGAAAAAGAGAACAGGAATAATATCATTGAAATCCGGGCAGAGATGATGGGGGTGCTGAACCTTTCCATGCAGCAGAATCATGTTCCCTTTGTGCGAAATATTGTCCTGAATAACAAAAGTGAAGAACGGATAAGGAACCTTCATCTGCACGTACGTTTTGATCCTGAATTTGCAGTATCCAAAGATATCGCAGTGGATGAGCTTGAGCCAGGTGGAATGCTGGAAATTAGCAGGACAGATATAATTCTTTCTTTTTCGTATCTCTATGGCCTGAGTGAAAGGGTGAGCGGCACTGTCGCTTTTACTGTTAACGATGAAGCAGAAAATATACTTGGTGAATGTACAGAAAGCCTTGATGTTCTTACTCCTGCGGAATGGTGCGGACCCCATGTAATGCCTGAACTGACGGCTGCTTTTGTCATGCCTAATGTGCCTGAAGTCACGCAGGCAATGAATAAGGCTGCGGACATACTTAAGGGCTGGGGAGGTCTGCCGCAGTTTACCGGCTATCAGGCTAAGGACGCGGATACTGTCAAAAAGCAGATGGCGGCTATATTTGCGGCTATAAAAAATCTTAATATAAATTATATGGTGCCGCCGGCAAGCTTTGAGACCTGCGGACAGAGGATAAGGCTTCCGGAGGAAATATGCAGGACCGGCCAGGGCACCTGCATTGACATGGCTCTTTTCTATGCTTCATGCCTTGAAGCGGCAGGACTGAGGCCTATAATAACCATATTCAGGGATCATGCATTTACCTCCTGCTGGCTTGAAGAGGAGGCTTTTGCGGACTGTGCCGTTGATGACGTGACAGCGCTTAAGAAGCGTATGGCCAAAGGCGCAGAGGAGATGCTTCCGGTGGAGTGCACCGGCATGAACAGCGGAAAAGACATTGATTTTGACGGCGCTGTGGAGAAGGCACTGGCTTCCATAAATGGAAAGCTTGAGTTTGAGCTTGCTGTGGATATCGCCAGATGCAGGATCAGCGGTATCGTGCCCCTTCCTGCTGATAAAGAATCAGGTGAAGAAACGGAGCAGAGGGACAGGGGACGGGGAATGGCGTCCTACATGTATTCGCCGGCTTCTCTGGACAATACCCTTAAGGAAAAGGCAGTAGCGCTTTCAAATGAAAGTGAAGCAGGCCTGACCAGACAGCAGATCTGGGAGAGAAGGCTGCTTGATTTCAGTATGCGTAATGCCCTGTTGAATTTTCGCGGAATGCGGGCCATAAAGCTTATGGTAAAGGATCCCGGGGAGGCAGAGGATGTGCTGGCTGACGGAAAGGATATTTCAATCCTTCCGCTTCCCTCCGAGCTTGAAGATATAGGAAACAAGCCGTCTGACTTTTTTGATACGGACATTGATGAAAGGTTCAGTGTCTTTGCGGCTGAAGAATTAAAGCAGAAAAGGATACATGCCTTTTTTAAGGAAGAGGAGATGAAGGACAGGCTCAAGAAGCTGCAGCGGGCAGCAAAGCAGAGTCTTGAGGAAAACGGCGCCAACACTCTTTTTGTCGCTGCAGGCTTCCTTAAGTGGTTTGAAACGGAAGTGTCGCAGAAGCCAAGGTACGCACCTTTGGTGCTGATACCTGTTGATATAGTAAGGAGCATAAAGGGAAAGGGCTATATCATCCGCTCAAGGAATGAAGAAACCCAGATCAATGTAACCCTTCTTGAGTATCTCAGACAGGACCATAATGTGGATATTTCAGGACTTGACCCGCTGCCTGAGGATGATCATGGAATAGACCTTCCGCTGATTTTTCAGACTGTCAGGAATGCGGTAATGGCTGAAAAGAACTGGGACGTTGAAAACGTCACCTGCCTCGGACTTTTTTCTTTCGGTCAGTTCGTTATGTGGAATGACCTGCACAACAGGGCTTCAGAGCTTACGGAAAATAAGATAGTAAGGAGTCTTATAGACGGACAGGTATCATGGACTCCTTCGGAGAAGCTTACGGATCTTAACCGGCTTGATGAATTCATAAAGCCTGACAAGGTGGCAGTGCCGCTTCCGGCGGATTCTTCACAGATGGCAGCAATAGTGACTGCTGCCGCCGGTGAGAGCTTTGTACTTCATGGCCCTCCCGGAACAGGCAAGTCACAGACCATTACCAACATGATAGCCAATGCACTGTATAACGGAAAATCTGTGCTCTTTGTGGCAGAAAAGATGGCTGCACTTTCTGTGGTTCAGAGACGCCTGGAAAAAATAGGCCTCGGTCCTTTCTGTCTTGAGATGCATTCAAATAAAGCCGGAAAAAGCGCAGTCCTTTCACAGCTTGAAGAAACCCTGAATCTTGCAGATACGGCGAAGTCCGGGAAATTTGCGGGAACTTCGGATGAACTCTATAAGACAAGGATGGAGCTTGATAAAGTGATAGACGCTATTCACGAAAAAAGACCTTTCGGCGGTTCACTTTACAATGCCATCAGCGAGTATTCGGTCAGGGCCGGATATAAGGGGAGCGTATGCCTTAAGGACAGCGTAGGAACATTTTTCTCGGCTGAAGATACTACTGAGGAAGCACTTCTCGAATACAGGGAACTTATACGGGAGTATGAGGCAGTTGCTGAACTTATAGGCGATTATGCCGGCTACCCTCTAAAAGGGATTGAGAGTGAAGAGTATTCAATGTCCTTAAGGGATGAAAGGGGACAGGAATGGAAGGAATGTAAAAAAGCCTGTGACGACATTCCTGCTGCGGTAAGTTCTCTTTGTGATAAGACAGGCATAGGCTGCGGCCTTTCAAGGGCAGACATAAAGAGGCTTCTGGAAATGGAAAGCATGAGGGCTGACGGAATCCCTTCGCTCTTTATGCTGGCAGGTGCTGCTGCTTTCGATACCGTATTTGCATCCGCAATGACTCTTCTGGACAAGGGTGACGCCTATAAATCATGCGTGGCAGAAATGGGGGCAGATTTTGACTTGAAGGCCTTTGACCGCAACTTAAGCTTTGATGCCGGAAATCTGCTGGCTGCATTTGAAAATGCACAAAAGAAATGGTTCCTGGAAAAGTTTTTTACAACTAAGGATATAGTGAAAAAAGTGGCATCCTATACAAGGAAAGCCGGAAGCGTTACTAAGGATAATGCAGGTGAGATACTTAAGAAACTCTGCTATGTACAGGATCTGACCATGGAGCTTCAGAATGTACAGCCCTATCTTTCAAACTATTTTGAAGGCCTGTACATGGGGACTGATACTGACTTTATAATGCTTCGTGCGGCTGTTGAGAAATCAGTAAGGATACACACACTGTTTGTTTCCCTTCCACAGCAGCAATGGAAGGATTTTAGTTCAGCTGCCGCCTGCGCCCCTGCCGAAGCGGAAAAAGTAAGGTCATTGAACGATCTGATAGAGAATACCATTTCATCATCGATAATTGATGTTTCGGATATAGAGGAAGATGATGATTTTGTGGCAGAGCTTTCGGAACGCCTTACCGCTTATATAGAAAATGTTACGGCCTTAAGGGACTGGAGCAGTTATATAAAGACCAGGAATAAGCTTAACAAAAGCGGGCTTATATGTGTCACTAAAGCCTATGAGGAAGGCAGGATAAAGAACGGTGAATTCAGGGATGCCTTTGAGGCAGAGCTGTATTACTGCTTTGCATCAGGTATGATAGATAATGATGAAAGACTGAGAGAATTCAGGGGAGTCAGATATGAGACGCTGATAGAAAGATTCCTGGACAGGGAGGCTGAATACCGTAAGCTGGTTCAGCAGGAGCTTGTGGCATCCCTTACCGAAAAACTTCATGTGGGGGAGACCGCTGAACTTGCACTGGTTAAAAAGGCCATAAAATCCGGTGGAAGGCGCATGTCCATAAGGAAGCTGTTCAATGAAGCGCCGGGAGTATTAAGGCGTCTTTGCCCATGCATGCTCATGAGCCCCATATCTGTTGCCCAGTATATCGATCCGTCATTCCCTGATTTTGACCTGGTGATATTTGATGAGGCCAGCCAGCTTCCCACAAGCGAAGCAGTTGGAACTATCGCAAGGGGGAAAAATGCTGTTATAGTCGGTGATCCCAAACAGCTCCCTCCTACAGCGTTCTTTAAGGTGAATAAAGGTGACGAAGACAGCATGGAAGAGGATCTGGAAAGCCTTCTGGACGACTGCCTGGCTGTTTCCATGCCGCAGATGTATCTGAAGTGGCACTACAGGTCGAAGCATGAGAGCTTGATAGCATATTCGAACAGAAAGTATTACGGCAATCTTCTGGCGACCTTCCCGTCACCTGAGGATATGGTGAGCCGTGTGAGTTTGGTACCTGTGGAGGGAACATATGACTTAGGCGGTAACAGACAGAATAAAGCTGAAGCAAAGGCGGTTACGGACGAGATAATCCGCAGGCTTTCGGATGAAAAGCTTAGGGAACAGTCGATAGGTGTCGTTACCTTCAGCGTGGTACAGCAGCATCTCATAGAGGATATGCTGGCTGATGAATTCTTAAAACATCCAGAGCTGGAAGAATACGACAGGGAGCGTCTGGAGCCTGTTTTTATCAAGAATCTTGAAAATGTCCAGGGTGACGAGCGTGATGTGATACTGTTCTCTATATGTTATGGCCCTGATAAAAACGGAAAAGTTTCCATGAATTTTGGCCCCCTTAACAGGGAGGGAGGCTGGCGCCGCTTAAATGTGGCCATCTCCAGAGCGAGAATGGAGATGAAAGTTTTTGCCGTGCTTAAGCCTGAGCAGATCGATACCGCAAGGAGTACTGCGGCCGGCGTGGAAGGTCTTAAAGGGTTCCTTGAGTATGCCCGGTACGGAACCTCAAGACTCCCTGTTATAAACGGTGAAAAACGTGAGCATGATGAAATGGTTTCCATTATAGCAGAGGAGATAGAGAAAATGGGTTATAAGACCCATACCGAGATCGGAACCTCAACATACCGCATGGATATCGGAATTGTTTCCCCGGATAAGCCTGATGAATACATATTAGGCATAATGCTGGACGGCTTCAATATGCGGGATGCACAGACAGCAGCTGACCGTTTTTCGGTACAGCCGGGTATGATGGAAAGCCTCGGCTGGCAGACCATGCGTATATGGATCCTGGAATGGTTTGACGATAAGGAAAGAGTGCTTAGGGCTGTTAAAGAACGCATTATGGCATGTACAGGCGGTTTATGATATAATGTACCCTGCTAAAAGCGGCAGAAAGAGGAAATTATCCTAAACGAAATAAGTTAATTGCAGCTTACACGACAGATGCTGCCATATACGCAAACGTTATCTGCCGTGTAAGCGAAATTTCTAAATTCGTTTATGTTAGAAAAGAGGAAGTATGGAAAAACTGATACACACCCCTGAGGGAGTAAGGGATATCTACGGCAGTGAACTGGCAGCGAGAAAGTCTGTCAACGAAAAGATTCTCTCTACATTTAATCTGTACGGATACAAGGAAATAGAAACGCCTACATTTGAATACTTTGATATTTTTTCAAATGAGATAGGTACGACACCTTCAAGAGAGCTTTATAAATTCTTTGACAGGGAGGGCGACACGCTGGTGCTCAGACCTGACTTTACGCCGTCCATAGCGAGGTCTGCGGTAAAGTATTTCATGGAGGACGGGAAGCCTGTAAGGCTTTCATATTCCGGAAGGGCTTTTACCAATAACTTAAATCTCCAGGGAAAGCTTAAAGAAACAACCCAGAGCGGTGCCGAGCTTATAGGCGACGAATCTGTGGATGCCGATTGTGATGTCCTGGCTATGGTGATAGAGACTCTTAAGAATGTGGGCTTTGAGCGTTTTACCGTAAGCATAGGTGAGGTTGGCTTTTTTAAGGGCCTTTGTGAGGAAGCTGCCCTTGATGAAGAAAGCATACTTAAGCTCAGGGAGCAGATATCGGTAAAGAATTACTACGGTGCCGGCGAGATGCTTAAACACCGCGGCGTGTCAAAAAAGCTTCAGGATCTGATACTTCGCGCAGGGGATGTCCTGGGGGAGAAGGAATTAAAAGAACTTGCGGCTGATGCGCCTAATGAGAGGGCAAAGAATTCCATAAACCGTCTCATAGAAATATGCGATATGATGAGCATGTACGGACTGGATGAGTACATTTCCATCGATCTGGGTATGCTCAGCAAGTTCAATTACTATACAGGTCTTATCTTTAAGGCTTATACATACGGTGCAGGTGATGCTATTGCAAAGGGCGGAAGGTATGACGGATTACTTGAAAGTTTTGGACATGATGCACCGGCTATCGGTTGCGTATTCCACCTGGATGACATTGTGAGCGCACTTTCGGCAGCAGGGATAAAGGAAGCAGCCCTTGACGAAGCGGTCGTTGTTGAATATGAAGAAAAGGACAGGGCTGAAGCTTTTAAGAAGATAACGGAACTCAGGAAGAGCGGCAAGCCTGCGGTAGGAAGAAAAATCTAAGAAAGGCTGCAACGGGAATCATTCCGTGCGGATTATCATTAAATGACGCTAGGTTTGGCAAAAAGGAGAATAAGATGAGCCAGGAAGGATATCTTACATTTGCACTGACCAAGGGACGCTTGGCAGATAAGACATTAAAGCTTTTAGAATATGCAGGCATAAACTGCCATGAGATGGAAGACAAGGAGACCAGGAAGCTCATATTTGTAAACGAGGAGCAGAAGGTTCGCTTTTTTCTGGCAAAAGGTCCGGATGTACCTACTTACGTTGAATATGGTGTGGCTGACATTGGCGTGACCGGCAAGGATACTATACTTGAGGAAGGACGCAGGTGCTTTGAAGTGCTTGACTTAGGTTTCGGAAAATGCAGGATGTGTGTTTGTGGCCCGGAGAGTGCAAGGGAGCTCTTAGAGCATCATGAAATGATCAGGGTTGCCAGCAAGTACCCGAATATAGCGAGGGATTATTTTTATAACAGAAAGGGCCAGACTGTTGATATAATAAAGCTTAACGGTTCTGTAGAATTGGGACCTATTGTCGGCCTTTCAGATGTTATAGTTGATATTGTGGAGACAGGTTCGACACTTAAGGAAAACGGGCTCATGGTGCTTGAGGAGGTCTGCCCTCTGTCAGCAAGGATGATAGTAAACCAGGTATCCATGAGGATGGAAAACGAACGTATCAGGAAGCTTATCGCTCAGCTTGCGGAGGCTCTTGAAAAAAAGTGAGTTTTGAAAGCAGCCGATAAATCGGCAGAAAGAGGGAGTATGGACATAATCGCATTAAACGAACAGAATAAGGCCCAGCTCAGGGAGACATTGAAAAAACGCAGCACCTCGGGCTTCAGGGATATCGAGGAGAAAGTTGACAGCATTATTGATGATGTCAGGGAAAACGGTGATGCGGCTCTCTTTAAGTATTCTGCACAGTTTGATCATTTTGAATTAAATATTGATAATATCAGGATTTCGGAAGAGGAGATGGAAGAAGCGCTTTCTTCTGTTGAACCGGAATTCGTAAGGATACTGCATAAAGCAGCTGACAATATACGTGATTTCCATGTAAGGCAGCTCAGAGAAACATGGATAAACATGAGGCCTGACGGAAGTACCCTGGGACAGCGTTTCACACCGTTAGAGATAGCAGGTGTATATGTGCCCGGCGGAAAAGCAGCATATCCGTCGTCTGTTCTTATGAACATAATACCTGCAAAGGTTGCAGGCGTTGAGCGTATAGTGATGCTTACGCCACCCGGTAAGGACGGAAAGGTAAGTAAGGAGACTCTTGCCGCCGCTAAGATCGCAGGTGTTGATGAGGCCTACAGAGTAGGTGGTGCCCAGGCAATAGCGGCTATGGCATACGGAACGGAGAGTATTCCTAAGGTTCATAAGATATGCGGCCCGGGAAATATTTTCGTTGCCATGGCTAAGAAGGCAGTTTACGGTGTTGTAAGCATAGACTCTGTTGCAGGCCCCAGCGAGATCATGGTGCTTGCGGATGAGAGCGCAAATGCAAGGTTCGTGGCAGCAGACCTTTTGAGCCAGGCAGAGCATGATGAAATGGCATCAGCCATACTGGTTACCACATCCAGAAGGCTGGCTGAGGATGTTAAAAAGGAAATCGAGGATTTTGTTCCGAAGCTTGAACGCAAGGAGATAATACAGAAGTCGCTGGATAATTTCGGTTTCATTTTCGTGGCTGACGATATGGAGACTGCCATAAGAGCGGTAAATGATATAGCGTCCGAGCATTTGGAGATAGTAACAAAGAATCCCTTTGAGACCATGACATGTATAAGAAATGCAGGTGCGATCTTTATCGGACCGTACTCTTCTGAGCCGCTGGGAGACTATTTTGCAGGACCTAATCACATACTGCCTACCAACGGCACTGCGAAGTTCTTCTCGCCCTTAAGTGTGGATGACTTCATTAAGAGGACCAGCATAATCGCTTATTCTAAGGAAGCTCTGGAAAGAGACCACGAGGACATAATCTATTTTGCAAATAAGGAAGGCCTGACTGCCCATGCCAATTCCATAGCAGTCAGATTTGAGAAAAACTGAACGCATCAAGGAGGAGACCATGAGAACCGCAACGGTAAAAAGAAAAACCAGGGAGACCGATATAGAGCTTATGATAAATCTTGACGGTACGGGGATTGCGAATATCGATACCGGTATAGGTTTTTTTGATCATATGCTTGAAGGGTTTGCAAGGCACGGAATTTTTGATCTGTATGTAAATGTAAAGGGCGACCTGAATGTGGACGGTCACCATACCGTTGAAGATACGGGCATAGTGCTTGGGGAAGCGCTGCTTGAGGCGGCGGGCGATAAGGATGGCATGAAGAGATTCGGCAATTTCATCCTGCCTATGGATGATGCACTTGTTTTGTGTGCCGTTGATTTCTGTGGAAGGCCCTATCTTGGCTTTGACCTGAATATACCGGCTGAGCAGCTTGGAAATTTTGAGACAGAGCTAGTAAGGGAGTTTTTCCTTGCGGTTTCAAATTCTGCAAAGATGAATCTGCACGTAAGACAGCTGGCAGGCGAGAATTCACATCACATAATAGAGGCTGCCTTCAAGGCTTTTGCCAAAGCCATGGACCAGGCAACGGGGATTGACGAGAGAATAAGCGGAGTACTCAGCACAAAGGGAACTCTGTGAGCATAAGGAGAGATCAGATGGCTGAAAAGAGATTTTGCGCATCAATTTATTTATATCAGGGAAAAGCTGTAAAGAACCGTAAAGAACGTGCGGTGATTTCAGAAGATCCTGTAGAGCTTGCAGAGAAATACTGCAACAACAATGTGGACGAGCTTCTTATCTTTGACCTGTCTGAAACAGACAGGGAGCATGAGGCAGCCCTTGGCATAATGAAGCAGATAGCAGCTGTATCTGAAGTGCCGGTTACCGGATGCGGCAATGTAAAAAGGTTTGAGGATATAAAGAAGATCCTTTATACCGGCTGCATGAAGGCTGCGCTTAATTACAGCAAGGCTTCGAATGTGGAGCTTACCGAAGAGGTTTCCAAGCGTTTCGGCAGGGAAAAGATTGCTGTCTGCATAGGTGACATTGAGGAACTTAAAAACGGTCCGGCAGAACTGCCCGAGCTCGTCAGCCAGATAATAGCGGTCAATGCGGCGGATTCCTTTGACAAGAATGCTTTTAAGCGTATGACGGAAGCTTCGTATATACCGGTTATTTTCCCTATGCCGGCTGCTACGCCGGGACAGCTTTCGGAGCTTCTGAAGAACGATATGGCAGCGGGTTTCTTTGGCCCTGAGCTTAATGCTGCTTCCGATACCATAATGGGCATCAAATCTTTCTGTGCTGATGAGGGTATAAAGGTGAAAGGTTTTGATGCAAAGATCAGTTTCTCTGAGCTTACCCTTAATTCTGATGGCCTTATTCCCGTTATCGTGCAGGAATACCGCACCAATGAAGTACTTATGATGGCTTATATGAACGAGGCAGCTTTCAATGCGACCATAAAGACCGGCCGCATGACTTATTATTCCAGGAGCCGGAAGGCCCAGTGGGTAAAGGGTGAGACCAGCGGTCATTTCCAGTATGTGAAGTCCCTGACTGCGGATTGCGATAAGGATACATTGCTTGCAAAAGTAAGCCAGGTGGGTGTTGCATGCCATACCGGAAGCTATAGCTGCTTCTTTAGGGAGATAATCAAAAAAGATTATACCGATAAAGATCCCAGAAAAGTGTTGGAGGATGTTTATGCTGTCATTGCAGACAGAAAGGAGCATCCG
Organism: Lachnospiraceae bacterium; assembly: GCA_024689605.1. The sequence goes on along the minus strand of JAILDD010000036.1, from coordinate 31,422 downwards.
AAGGAAGGTTCCTATACGAATTACCTTTTCGATAAGGGCATAGATAAGATACTTAAAAAAGTCGGTGAGGAGGCTACCGAGATAGTGATAGCGGCCAAGAATCCCGACAAGGAAGAAGTTAAGTATGAGATCTCGGATTTCATTTATCACTGCATGGTTCTTATGGTTGAAAAGGGTGTGACCTGGGACGAGATAATGAGTGATCTGGCAAGCAGGTGATATTTATGGATTACAGTAAGCGTCAGACTGCGCTTGACCACGAGATACTTATGAGCATAGACAAGCCTTCGAGATACACCGGCGGTGAGCCGGGAAGTGTCATGAAGGACTCTGCTGATATACGCTTTGTTATATGTTTTCCGGATGTATATGAGATAGGTATGAGCCATATCGGCATGCAGATCCTTTATGGTATGTTCAATTCCTGGTCAGATGTCTGGTGTGAGCGGCTGTTCAGCCCCTGGATGGATCTGGACAAAATAATGCGGGAGAAACATATCCCGCTTTTTTCGTTGGAGAGCCAATCGCCTGTAAAGAGTGCGGATTTTCTTGGCATTACCCTGCAGTATGAAATGTGCTATACGAATATCCTGCAGATATTCGAACTGTCCGGGATTCATTTTTACTCAGCGGAGAGAGGCGAGGAGGAACCTATAGTCATAGGCGGCGGCCCCTGCGTTTATAATCCGGAGCCTATAGCCGATTTCTTTGATATATTCTACATCGGTGAGGGAGAGGTCAGGTACAGGGAGCTTTTTGACCTGTACAAGAAATTCAGGTCTGAAGGAAGATCAAGAAAAGAATTCCTGAGAGAAGCATCACATATAGAGGGGATATATGTGCCTTCACTTTATGATGTGACATATGACGCAAACGGACGCTTTGCAGATATGGCCCCCATGTATGAGGATGTGCCGGCCAGAGTAAAGAAGCAGCTTGTGAAAAATATGGATGAGGCTTTTTATCCCACAGCACCGGTGGTTCCTTTTATCAGGGCTACACAGGACAGGGCCGTAATTGAGGTTCAGAGAGGTTGCATCAGAAACTGCAGATTCTGTCAGGCAGGACAGATATATAAGCCCGTAAGGGAGAGAAGCCCTGAACAGTTAAAGGAGCTTGCAAGGGAGATACTTAAAAATACAGGTTATGAAGAGCTTTCCCTGAGCTCACTTTCCACAAGCGACTATACACATCTTAAGGAACTGCTGGAATACCTTATGGAGTACTGCGGCGAGAAAAAGATAAACATATCCCTGCCGTCTCTCAGGATAGATGCTTTTTCCCTGGATGTGATGAGCAAGGTCCAGGATATAAAAAAGAGTTCTCTCACCTTTGCACCGGAAGCCGGGTCCCAGAGGATGAGAAATGTGATCAATAAAGGACTTACAGAGAAAGATATACTTCACGGTTCTGAAATGGCATTTAAGGGCGGCTGGAATAAGGTAAAGTTTTATTTTATGCTGGGGCTTCCCTTTGAAGAAGAATCGGATGCTGTTGCCATTGCGGAACTGTGCAACAAGGTGGCAGGTGTATATTTTGAAACTGTACCTAAGTCAGAGCGGCAGGGAAGCATACAGATAACCGCAAGCTCATCATTTTTTGTGCCCAAGCCTTTTACGGCTTTCCAGTGGGCTCAGATGAATACGCCGGAACAGTTTGTCGAAAAGGCAAAGATCACCAAGGCGGCAGTCAGGGCACAATTAAATCAGAAGCGTATTTCATATCATTATCACGACAGCGGTACTACGATAATAGAGGGCATTTTTGCAAGGGGCGACAGGAAGGTAGCGAAAGCTGTAGAGTATGCATACAGGCATGGAGCGATATTTGATGCCTGGACAGAGACCTTTTCATATGAAAGCTGGATAAAGGCCTTTGAGGAGACCGGAGTTGATTATAAGGACTATATCTACAGGGTAAGGGATGATGAGGAAAAGTTCCCCTGGGATTTTATCGATGCCGGAGTGAGCAAGAAATTCCTTCTCAGGGAGTGGCATAATGCCGCTGAAGCTAAGAAATCCACGAACTGCAGGAATCAGTGCATGGGTTGCGGCGCAGGTGTTTTTGGATGCGGGGTATGTGTGGAATGAGCGTTACCGTGAGATTTAAATTTATGCGTACCGGCCCCGTAAGGTATTTAGGTCACCTGGATATGCTGCGTTATTTTCAGAAGGCGGTCATGAAGGCTGAGCTTGATGCAAAATATACTGAGGGCTTTCATCCCCATCAGATAATGTCTTTTGCCTATCCATTAGGCGTGGGTATGGAGACCTATGGGGACTACATGGACCTGGAGATGAATGCATGTGAGGATGCGGAAGTGCTCATGGACAGGCTGAATGCTGTCATGCACGAAGGCATAAAAGTGACCGGGGCGGTCATACTTAAGGAGAAGGCACTTAACGCCATGGCAGCTGTTGCTGAGGCTGATTATGATATGGTGGTTGCTGGGGATGACAGCAAAGATGCTGAAACAGATACTGATACGGATACTAACGCAGGTGCGGATATTGATGTACTGCAGGCTGTGCTTAATGATGCTATAAGCGAACTGATGTCAAAAGATGAGATAACAGGCGGCAAGTCAGGAAAGAATATCAGGCCCGGCATAAGGCAGCTTGAATGTGAAAAACGTGCTGAAACAGAAAACGGAATTGCTGAAGAACTAAGACTTGTGATGAGGCTTTCCAGCGGCTCGAAGCTCAATGTAAGGCCAGCGGATGTATTTGAGAAGCTCTGCGGGACTGATGCTGTCAGTACATCCGGCATAAATTTCAAGGTGACCCATCTGTACCGTATGGAGATATACGGACATGACAAAGACGGAAGGATAGTTGCACTTAATGATAAGGCGGCCGAATAAAAAAGAAGAGAGAACAGCTGAGATGAAAAAGTGGGATCTGCGGGTGCTGGCATACAGAGTCAGTGCAGACGATAAAGTCCCTGAAGGTGTGCTGATAATATATATGCGTTCCGGGAGAGCGGAGCGCATTGTTTTTGAGCGGGATGATCAGGTAAAGATAGGGGATGTCTACCTTGCCCGGGTTAAGAGCACGAACCCTGAAACCGGCGGAGCATTCCTGGATATAGGCGGCCAGAAAACCGCTTTTATGAACTATGGCGGAAAAAAGAACATACAGGTCCTGAACAGGGCATATGACGGCAGTCTAAAACCCTGCGACGAGCTGGCCGTAAGGGTGCGGGACCTTGAAAGAGGTGACAAGAAACTTAGGGTTATATTCGCATCTGATGTGCCAGCCACTGAATATGAGCATAAAAAAGCGCCTTGTATTCTTCATAGTGCAAGGTCTGCTTTTGATAAAAGCATAAGGGATGTCTTAGAGGATGAAAGTGCGTTTTGGCTTACGGAGGATGACGGAATATATGAAAAGGCATTATCGCTGGTTAAAAATGGTGAAACCCAAAATGACCGTGACAGAATAAAACTGTATTCGGATACGGACATATCCTTGAATGCGCTTTATGATGTGAGGACCGCACTGTCCCGTATAACAGCGAGACGGGTTCATTTGCCGGGAGGCGCTGAGATCGTTATTGACAGGACGGAAGCGATGACTGTCATAGATGTAAACAGCGCATCAGGTCGAAAAGTTCATCTGGTCGGGAATACAAACGGAAACAGCATGGCATTGGCCATAAATTCAGAGGCGGCAGAGGAAATAGCATATCAGATCGATGCCAGGAATATAGGCGGCATGATACTGGTGGATATGCTTAAGATGAAAGATGCTGAAAGTGAAAGCATATTGCTAAAACAGATGAATGACGCCTTAGGGGGACTAAAACCGGAGGCACATGCTGAAGATATAACAAAACTCGGTATTGTTGAGATAGTAAGGGCAAAATGCGGAGAGGATATTTACCAGCTAAAACCTGTTTTGGATAAAACTATATTAGCCTGAATAGCAAAAAACAGGTTTAAAAAGGCATATTTGATAAAAAAATATGAGTTAAAAACAAAAAAGCCTTATTTTATAAGGCTTTTCGCGTCTTGATGATAAAAAATTATTCTGTTAGTATGATTTTGCACAATAGTAAAAGCCGTACTGTATCAGTGCGGTACAAAACGGAGGATTTTGATTATGGCAGTAGAAGTATTTCAATGTAACTGGGGGAGTTCGATAAAGAGTTTTCTTTCCGCAAGGAGCCAGGAGAAGCTCTTTCTGCAGATTGATGACACCAAAGGTGATGCAGTCAAGATAGCAGGTAAGGCTTACATCTGTAACGAAGAAGGAAAGAATGAATATATTTCAACTTTCGATTTTCCGGCTAAGGATATCAGAGGAGCAAAGAAGGGCGAATTCCAGGGAAATGATGCACTTGTCATCGTTGCAAGGGTAGCAAGTCTTTACGGCGCAAAGATGCAGAATATCATCCTTCCCGGACTTAAGGACATGAACAGGGCTATAGACCGTATTACGGAAGTTGCCAAGGCATCCGGCGGTATGTCCACTGATTCTTCACCTTCAGCGGCAGCATCCGCACCCAGGCCTGTACCGCCCAAGCCGGCACCTGCGCCTGCACCCAAGCCGGCACCTGCGCCTGCACCGGCACCTGCACCTGCACCTGCACCTAAGCCTGCAACACCTGCTCCTACGGCACCCACGCCTGCACCCAGACCGGTAGCAGCTGCACCGACGCCTGCGCCTGCACCGGCTCCGGCACAGCCTGTTACATCAGCAACGAAGGTTCCTTCATATACACCTTCGAGGACACCTGCGGCAGCTGCAAAGACAACTGCTCCTGCTAAGAGCGGTGAGTCATATGAGCAGAAGCGTCAGAAGCTTGAGATTCTTCACGCATCCGGAATGGTAAGCGATACTGAGTACAAGGACAAGACCCTTAAGCTTATCTGCGAAGAGCGTGGAATGTCTGATTATTACGAGAAGATCAGCAAGGTTCTTACAGCACATGAGTCTGGTTTCTTAAGTGACGCAGAGTATGCGGCAAGCAAGGATGAACTGGTAAGAGAAGCTTTCAATCCTGATGTAAGGGATCTTGAGGTGTTCAAGAAAAACACAGCGAAGCTTCCTATCATCCAGATAAGCGGCATTGTTTCCGAGGAAGAGTTCAATATTGGCAAGGACAGACTGCTTGAGAGCGTTGCATACGATGAGCTTGACAGCAACGAAGACTTCCAGTTAAAGCTTCAGAAGCTTCCCATACTGGTTGATGCAGAGCTGGTTCCGAAGGATGAGTGTGCAAATGATATTTCACAGCTTAAGGATATACTTACACCCATTGTTTCCGACCCTATGGATCTGCTGAACATGAAGCTTGCAAGATGGCCGGCTATGGTAGCTGCCGGAGCAGCTTCCGAGGCAGAGTTCAATCAGAAGAAGCAGTCAATACTCAGCGATGTTATGGCTCTTCCTGCAGTTGATGAGGATTCACTCAGAAATAAGATTGAACGTGTAGTAATGCTGAAGGATATGACATGGCTTGATGATATGGGATTCCATGGCAAGAAGGTTGAAATCCTTAAGACAATCATCGACAATCCTGATGTTGTTACCAGAATGAGACTGCTCATGGTTGCAAGGGATTGCAAGCTTTCAACAGCAGAAGAGTTTGAGACTAAGAAGCAGGAAGTTATAGCAGATATATTCAGCCCCTACAAGGATATGGATGAGTTCAAGCAGAAAGCTGATCTCTTAAAGAGCATAAGCGAAGCTTCCATCATCTCACCTGAGGAGTTTGAGAGCTACAAAGAGAAGCTTATGGGCATCTGATGAATTGTTTTTAATAAAACCTGTGGCTTCGGCCACAGGTTTTTATTTGAGAATAATGCCGTGTTGTGTTATAATATTTCTTATCGATTCTCTATGCAAAAGGCTGGAGAAATATAAGAAGGTATGGAGGTTGATATGATCAAGGTACAAGAATTTTGTGACATGAAGAAATTTAATGCATTAGTGTCCAACTGGTCAAAATCCACCGGACTGGGGGCTGTCGTTTACGGCGTTGAGGGCGAGAATATTATGTCTTACGGGTTAAACCGTGATGATGTAAAAAAAGTCAGAGATTTTGAATTTCAGGTTCATATTGATGATGGTCCTGCAGTGGTTAAGGTTACCGGTGGTGCCGCAAGTGAGGAAACTACCAGAGATGCGGCAGCTGCAGGCGGTGAACTGCTGGAGGATATCGTTACTATCTTCGTTCAGAGTTCATACGAAGTATTTAAGAATAAGGATCTGATAGATAATGTAAAGGCCGGCATCGAAAAGGCTGAAAAGCTTATTATACAGGCAAACAAAGATACCAGCCAGATTGCATCTTTCTGCGGCAAGCAGAAGATACTGGCACTTAATGCTTCTATAGAGGCAGCAAGGGCAGGGGAGCATGGAAGAGGCTTCTCGGTTGTCGCGGAAGAAGTACAGGATCTGGCGCTGAACATGGGGGTTACCAGCAAGAGCATTTCATCCACACTGTCCGAGCTTACGGATACGATCAACAGTATGGACAAGGCCTGAATATCGGTAAATTATACGATTAATGGACGGCATCGTTATAGTAACGGTGCCGTTTTTATCGGCATTTTTTATCTGTCAAAACCTGATGAAGTTATTGATAAATGCTGCCTTTTTTTATATAATAATAATATACCGGATGTCAATTTAAGGTTCCCTCGTTTTTGAGCCTACAGTACTTTAAACGGGATTCCTATAGCGCCGTTCGGATGTCATGCCCCGGCAAGTCTTTCAGGGAAGACAGATGTTTTGGCTGCGGTTGCCCACCTGGCTATAGCTAGGAGTCAATAAGGGGGGGCTGGACATCCGGATTTTTATGTTTTATAGTAAGTGCATTGGGGAATGTTCCTATGAATGTTATAAGAAACATCTACAATGTGATCTGCGGGTTCGTCCAGGAAACCAAAGAAAATAATATGTCGTCCTTTGCTGCTGCAGCAGCTTTCTTTGTATTTTTATCAATTGTTCCCATGATGATAATAGTATGCAGTATGCTGGCATGGTTGGACTTAAGTCCGGAGGTGTTCTTTTTCCTTGGGCAGTCCATAATGCCGGTGGAGAGTGTGGAACTGCTGCGGGGAGTGGCAAATGAATTCAAGGATCATATGTTTACCACCATTTCCCTTTCTGCGATCATAACCCTGTGGCTTGCGGGAAACGGCGTATCGGCCCTTTCGTATGGCCTTAATTCTGTTCATCATGTGGTGGATAAGAAGAATTTTGTTGTCCTACGGATAATGAGCAGCATATATACAATCATTTTCATACTTATGCTTTCCGTATCCCTTGGTATCCTGGTTATGGGTAACCGTATAAACGATATGCTGGAAACTTTTATTCCGACTTACCATATTGCTATCGCTTTTATTTTAAGGTTCCGCTTTCTGTTTGTCTGGGTTTTTCTGGCGCTGATGTTCCAGGTATTGTACACAGTACTTCCAAGCGTAAAAGTAAGATATAAGATGCAGTTTCCCGGTGCGATTTTTGCAAGCATGTGCTGGTCGGTTATATCATGGGTGTTTTCAAAATATATTGATCAGTTCGACGGCTTTTCTTTTTACGGGTCCTTTTCAACGACGGTTGTTACTATGGCGTGGCTGTATTTCTGCATGTATGCTGTGCTGCTGGGGGCGCAGATAAATATATTTTTCAGTCCTGTTTTCAATAAAGTAGAACAGGCGGCGAACAACAGAAAAAAAGCACAGCTGACCAATAAAGATACAGGAAGACGAAGATCATCGGCAAGAAGGCGCGGCGTAATAAAAAATAAATAACGTATAACTTTGACATAGTCAACAAATGATGTTAGAATAAGCGTGTTTAAAGGCTGTGAAGGTGCACAGTAGGGTTTTAGCCGTATCTACAGAGAGGAAGACCGGCGGCTGAGAGTCTTCCGTTTAAGGCTGTTATCTGAATTTCACACCGGAGCCGGTATGCTGAAAGGATTATCTGATTAGGTATGCCCGTTAGCCATGCGTTAATTGGAAATTAAGTGTCTGTCATAAATGACAGGAACCAGGGTGGTAACGCGGATTTGGATTCGTCCCCGGGCAGTATTTTTGCTGTCCGGGTTTTTTTATACCAGCCTATTTGATCGGCAGCGCATCATCGTGCTGGTGCGAAGCACCGGTACGATGTGATTTGCAGTACAGTACGACCGGGTAAGCGGTCATATAATAAAGAAAGAAGGTCCAAGTATGAAAGAAAAACTCACTAAGATCAGGGAAGAAGCTATTAAGCGTATAGGCGAGATAGACAATCTTGAACGTCTGAATGACATCAGGGTGGCATACCTTGGTAAAAAGGGTGAACTGACTGCACTGCTTAAATCCATGAAGGATGTATCGGCAGAGGACAGGCCAAAGGTAGGTCAGATGGTTAATGAGACAAGGGAGCAGATCGAACGTCAGCTTGAGGAAGCAAAGAACCGTGTGGAGGCTGCTGCGCTGAATGAAAGATTAAAGCGTGAGACTATAGACGTTACGCTTCCTGCTGCGGCACCTAAGATGGGGCATAGGCATCCTAATACCATAGCCCTTGAGGAAGTGGAGCGTATCTTCATAGGCCTTGGATATGAAGTGGTCAGCGGACCGGAAATAGAGAAGGATTATTATAACTTTGAAGCTCTGAATATCCCTGCCGACCATCCTGCAAAGGATGAGCAGGATACCTTTTACATAAACGGAGACATACTGCTCCGTACTCAGACTTCCTCAGTACAGATACACGAAATGGAAAAGGGCCGTCTCCCCATCAGGATGATAGCACCGGGAAGAGTGTTCAGGTCGGATGAAGTGGATGCGACCCACAGCCCCTGCTTCCATCAGATAGAGGGACTTGTTATAGATGACCAGGTGACTTTTGCAGATCTTAAAGGAACCCTTGATTCCTTTGCTAAGCAGCTTTTCGGTGAAGACACAAAGGTTAAGTTCAGACCTCACCACTTCCCCTTCACAGAGCCTTCTGCGGAGATGGATGTGAGCTGTTTTAAGTGCGGCGGCAAAGGCTGCAGGTTCTGTAAGGGTTCTGGCTGGATAGAGATCCTGGGATGTGGCATGGTTCACCCCCATGTACTTGAACTAAGAGGAATTGATCCTGAAAAATATGTGGGCTTTGCTTTCGGTGTAGGACTTGAGCGTATAGCGCTTCTTAAGTATGAAATAGATGACATGAGGCTTATGTACGAGAACGACGACAGGTTCCTGTCACAGTTCTGAGGCTGCAGCAGGCAGTAACAGATTATTGTAAGCCAGGCCGCATAGAAGTGGCAGAAGGAGGAAATAATGAATTCAGCATTATCATGGATTAAAGCATATGTTCCGGAGCTTGAGTGCACGGACCAGGAATATTTCGACAGGATGACCCTTACCGGCACAAAGGTAGAGGGCTTCACAAGGCTTGATAAAAATCTTGAGAAGATTGTTGTCGGTAAGATATTGAAGATAGAAAAGCACCCTGATGCAGACAAGCTGATCGTATGTCAGGTTGATGTTGGGGCTGAGACTATACAGATCGTCACAGGGGCACCTAATGTAAATGAAGGCGATATGGTTCCTGTGGTTCTTGACGGCGGAAAGGTGGCAGGCGGCCATGACGGCGGTCCGCTTCCTGAAGATGGTATCAGTATAAAGAGCGGTAAGCTCAGGGGCGTGGAATCCTTCGGTATGATGTGCTCCATAGAAGAGCTTGGCTCTGACAGGAATTTTTATCCTGAGGCACCGGAGTACGGTATTTACATTTTCAACAATCCTGATCTTAAGCCGGGAGATGATGCGGTAGCGGCACTGGGACTGCATGATACAGTATTTGAGTATGAGATCACATCAAACCGTGTGGACTGCTATTCTATACTGGGAATCGCAAGAGAAGCGGCTGCAACTTTTGACAAGCCCCTTGTACCGCCTGTTGTAGAAGAAACCGGAAACGGTGAGGATGTAAATGATCTGGTAAAGGTTGAGGTGGAGGCATCTGACCTGTGCACCAGATACTGCGCAAGAGTGGTAAAGAACATAAAGATCGCCGAAAGTCCCGAATGGATGAAGAGAAGGCTTGCAGCCAGCGGTATCCGTCCAATAAACAATATCGTTGATATTACAAATTACGTTATGGAAGAATACGGCCAGCCCATGCATGCTTTTGATCTTGACCGGATCTCGGGTAATAAGATCATAGTTAAGCGTGCAAAGGACGGTGATAAGTTCGTAACTCTTGACGGTCAGGAGCGCATACTTGATAAAGATGTGCTGATGATCTGTGATGCGGAAAAAGAGATAGGCATAGCAGGTATCATGGGCGGTGAAAATTCCAAGATCACCGATGATGTAAAGACTATGCTCTTTGAGGCTGCAACTTTCAACGGGCCTAATATCAGAAAGTCTGCAAAGCGTTTAGGTCTCCGTACAGATGCTTCCGGTAAGTTTGAAAAAGGTCTTGATCCTAAGAATGCGCTTGATGCCATTAATCGTGCATGCCAGCTGATCGAGGAGCTGGGAGCCGGTGAAGTTGTAGGAGGAGTGGTTGATGTGTGCACAGGGCTTAAGGATGAGGTAGAACTTGAATTCAAGCCTGAAAAATACAATAAGCTTCTCGGCACCGATGTGTCAAAAGAGCAGATGCTTGAAATCTTTAAGAAGCTGGATATTGTATATAAGCCTGAAAGCAATATGCTTCATATCCCTTCCTTTAGACAGGATCTTCTTGGGCAGGCGGATATAGCGGAGGAAGTGGCAAGGTTCTATGGCTATGACAAGATCCCTACAACGCTTCCCGGTGGAGAAGGCATGGAGGGCAGGCTGGCATATCCCATGCAGATAGAGGCCCTTGCACGTGAGGCAGCTGAACGCTGCGGTTTCTCACAGGCTATGTTCTATTCATTTGAGAGTCCAAAGGTATTTGATAAGCTCATGGTGCCTGAGGATGACAGATTAAGACAGGCAATAAGCATTTCAAACCCTCTGGGTGAGGATTTCTCCATAATGAGGACTACCACATTAAACGGAATGATGACAAGTCTTTCGCTTAATTTCAACAGAAGAAACAAGGATGTGCGTCTCTACGAGCTTGGCAATATTTATGTGCCTAAGGCACTTCCTCTTACAGAGCTTCCCGACGAGCGCATGCAGTTTACGCTTGGCTTCTACGGCGACGGGGATTTCTTCAGCCTGAAGGGCGCAGTGGAGACATTCCTTAAGCTTGTGGGAATGAAAAAAGAAGTAGAATACGATCCAAATGGAAATTTAAGCTTCCTGCATCCGGGCAGACAGGCTGTTATGTCATATGACGGAAATGTGATAGGATATCTGGGTGAAGTACATCCAAAAGTCTGCTCAAATTACAATATGAAATGCAGGGCGTATGTGGCAGTGCTTGACATGCCGGCGATAGTGCCTCTTACGGGCTTTGACCATAAGTTTGAAGGAATAGCAAAATTCCCTGCTGTTACGAGGGATATTTCCATGGTTGTGCCTAAGGGCGTGCTTGCAGGCGATATCGAGAAGATGATCAGACAGCGCGGCGGAAAGATTCTTGAAAAGGTTAATCTCTTCGATCTATACGAAGGAGACCAGGTTAAGGAAGGTCACAGATCCATTGCTTATTCACTGAGCTTCAGGCATAAGGAAAAGACTCTTTCGGATGATGAAGTTAATGCATCCATGAAGAAGATTCTGAACGGCCTGGAGAGCATGAAAATAGAGCTTAGGTCGTAAATAATAATAAATAATTGCGGACTGCTGTAACCGGAAGAACCGTAAGGTTCTGAACGGTTACCTTGGGACGTAATAATCAGGAGGATTTATAAAATGGAAAAAAAGTCAGTATGGTTAAAATATACGGATGCGGAAAAAAAGAAAGCTTTTGCATTTGCAGACGAGTATGAGGAATTCCTGAGCGTTGCAAAGACCGAAAGGGAAGTTACCGAGTATATCATCAACGATATAGAAAAGAACGGTTATATTGAATTCTCTAAGGCTGCATCCGGCAGGAAGAAATTAAAGGCCGGCGACAGGGTTTATTTCTGCAATATGAATAAGGCTCTGGTGATGTTCGAGATAGGCAAAAAGCCCCTTGAGGAAGGCCTGGCAATACTTGGTGCACATGTGGATTCACCCCGTATGGATGTTAAGCAGAATCCCCTTTATGAAGAGGGGGATATGGCATATCTTGACACCCACTATTACGGTGGAATAAAGAAATACCAGTGGGTGACAGTGCCCCTTGCCCTTCACGGCGTGGTGGCTAAAAAGGACGGAACTGTGGTGATCGTAAATATTGGTGAAGACCCTGATGATCCCGTGTTCTTCGTTTCAGATCTTTTAATACATCTTGCAAGCGAGCAGATGGAAAAGAAAGGGGCAAAGGTTGTTGAAGGCGAAGCCCTTGATATAATCGCCGGCAATATGCCGTTAAAGATTTCTTCCGGAAATAAGAAAGCCGCAGAAGGCAAGGAAAAAGATACAAAGAATGCAGTTAAGAAGAATGTGCTTAGCATCCTGAAGGAATACTATGGCATAGAGGATGAGGATTTCATGAGTGCCGAGATAGAAGTGGTTCCTGCGGGCAGGGCCAGGGATGCCGGATTTGACAGAAGCATGGTGCTTGCATACGGACATGATGACAAAGTATGTGCATTCCCTTCCTATAAGGCAATGCTTCAGATGAAGGCTCCTGCACGTACAAGCTGCTGCATACTTGTGGACAAGGAGGAAATCGGCTCTGTAGGCGCAACCGGTATGCAGTCGAGATTCTTCGAAAACTGTGTGGCAGAGCTTATGAACGCTATGGGACAGTACTCAGAGCTGAGCCTCAGGCGTTCCCTTGCTGCATCATATATGCTTAGCTCAGATGTGACTGCAGGCTTCGATCCTACATATGCATCTCGTTTCGATAAGAAAAATGTTGCATACATGGGACGCGGCTTTGCTTTCAATAAGTTTACCGGTGCAAGGGGCAAGTCCGGATCTAATGACGCAAATGCGGAATATGTTGGAGCGCTGAGACGTGTGATGGACGATGCCGGAGTGCAGTACCAGATGAGCGAGCTTGGGGCAGTGGATGCCGGCGGCGGCGGAACCATTGCTTATATAATGGCTCTCTTCGGAATGAATGTCATAGACTGTGGTGTACCTGTGCTTAATATGCATGCACCCCATGAGGCAATAAGCAAGGCCGACCTGTATGAGGTTTACAAGGGCTATGTGGCATTCTTAAAGAATATCGAGATGCCCTGAAAATGGATAAGATAATAAGAAAATCAGATTATTTTTATGACCTCCCGGAAGAACTGATCGCCCAGGATCCGCTGGAGGACAGATCTTCGTCAAGGCTTATGCTGCTGGATAAAAGTACCGGGGCTTGTGAACACAGGCATTTTTACGAGCTGCCTGATTTTTTGCGTGCCGGAGACTGCCTTGTTCTTAATGATACCAGGGTAATGCCTGCGAGACTTTATGGAACGAAAAAGGATACAGGCGCTGTGGTGGAAGTGCTGCTGCTTAAAAGGCTTAAAGATTCTTCCTGGGAAGTGCTGGTAAAGCCCGGTAAGAAGGCAAGGGAAGGCGCTGTGCTGGATTTCGGCGGGATGATGACCGGAACCGTGGAGGAAATCCTTGAGGAGGGCAACAGAAGGATAAGGTTTGAGTTTGACGGGATCTTTGAGGAGATACTTGATAAGCTGGGGGAAATGCCACTTCCGCCTTATATCCATCATAAGCTGAAGGACAGGGACAGGTACCAGACAGTTTATGCAAGGAAGGAAGGTTCTGCTGCGGCACCTACTGCAGGGCTGCATTTTACAAAGGAACTGCTTTCAAAAATAGAAGCCATGGGCGTAAACATAGTATATGTCACGCTTCATGTGGGACTGGGAACATTCAGGCCGGTTAAGGAAGAAAACATACTTGACCACCATATGCATACGGAGTACTGCCGTATAGAAAAGCAGGCTGCCGATAAGATCAATCAGGTAAAATCAGACGGCGGCCGGATAATATGCGTAGGAACGACATCTGTACGCACTCTGGAAAGTATGACGGATGATAATGGTATTGTTCAGCCGGGCTTTAAGGATACGGATATCTTTATCTACCCCGGTTATAAGTTTAAGGCTGTGGATGCCCTTATCACAAATTTCCATCTGCCGGAGTCAACGCTTTTAATGCTTGTATCTGCAATGGCGGGCAGGGAGAATATATTAAGCGCATATAAAGAGGCAGTTCGGGAGCGTTACCGTTTCTTTTCCTTCGGCGATGCAATGTTCATTCAGTAGATGTTATCTGCTTGCTTATTGAAATTGTAAATGATATAATATCTGATGTGGTTTTATGTAAACCGGAACTATGCTCCGGATAAGAAGCAGGAGATATAATGGAAGAGAAGAGAAAAAGCAAAAGAATGGATCTTGACTGCAAGCTTGTCTTGAAAAGGCTTGACCAGGCGGAGGCCGGAGCAGCACAGGAAGTTTCTATCCATGTTCTTGATGTTTCAAAAACCGGTGTTGGGTTCGAATGCCCGGAAAAACTTTCTATAGGCGGGGTTTATGAGTGCTATCTTACTATCTGGACCAAAGAGACCATTCATTCCTTCATACAGGTAGTCAGGGCGATGAAAAAGGAAACTTATAGTTTTTATGGTGGTATTTTTATTGGCATGTCCGAGACTGATATAAACAGGATCAATATTTATTCTGAGTTCTCGGAAGTAAATTTTAATTAAAAATAAAAGCGGAAAGGTAAGAGATCAATGGCAGATTATGTAATAACAACCTGTTCAACCCAGGATATCTGTGATGAGAGATGCGAAAAAAGAGGCATTAAATATGTCAGCTTTCATTTTGAAATAGACGGAAAGCAGTACCCCGATGATAACGGCAAGACTGTTCCTTTTAAGGAATTCTATGACGCCATGAGAAACGGGGCCATGACAAAGACCAGTCAGGTAAATGTAGAAGAGTATGAGAATTTCTGGGAGCCTTTCCTGAAAGAAGGCAAGGATATAATTCATATCTGCCTTACTTCAGGTATCTCAGGTTCTATAAACTCAGCCAACATAGCTAAGGATAATCTTTCGGAAAAGTATCCGGACAGAAAGCTCTACGTTGTAGATTCACTTGCGGCATCTGTCGGTATGGGTCTTCTGGTTGATACCCTGGCAGACATGAGGGATGAAGGCAAGAATATTGATGAGCTTTATGAATTTGCGGAAGCAAATAAAAAAAGGATACATCACTGGTTCACAACCCCCGATCTCACATACCTTATTAGGGGAGGCCGTGTATCCAAGGCCGCAGGGTTTATCGGTACAATGATGAATATATGTCCGCTTCTTAATGTGGATTATCAGGGTAAGCTTGTATCCCGTGAGAAGATCAGGGGCAAGAAGAAAGTATACCAGCGTATGGTACAGATCATGGAGGAGCATGCCGAGGGCGGTCTTGATTATAACAAGAAGTGCTTTATCGGAATGACAGACTGCCGGGAAGATGCCGAAAATGTGGTTTCAATGATAGAGAGTAAATTTACCAAGATGGCGGAGCCCATGGAGATACAGTGGGTAGGTTCCACCATAGGTGCTCACACCGGCCCGGGACTTATCGTTATTGCTTTCTGGGGCGATGAGAGGGTAAACTGAAACGGTTTTAAAAAGGATGATTCAAAATAAAAAAAGCAGCGGCCGTCTGGCTGCTGCTTTATGTTTATTTCGGTTGTTTTTAACGGCGAAGTTCCTCAAACATACCGAAGAATCCCGGCCAGGATATAGAGACACATTCGGGATTGATGATCGTTATGTCTGAATCTGCTGCAAGTGCGGCTATGGCAAAGCTCATTGCTATACGGTGGTCGTTGCAGCTTTCGATGACCCCGCCGGATATGTGCTCTGAACCATTTATTATCATGCCATCTTCGGTGGGAGTGATATCGACTCCGAGTTTTTTCATATTTGTGCTTACTGCGTCGATTCTGTCGCATTCTTTCACATGGAGTTCCGCAGCATCTTTTATTACAGTCTGTCCGTCAGCAAGGGCGGCAAGAACTGCGATAACAGGTATCTCGTCTATGAGCGTGGGGATAATATCACCGCTTATGGTCGTGCCTTTCAGTACATCCCTGCTGTAACGTACCAGCAGGTCAGCCGTTTCTTCTCCGCCGGATGTTCTGACATTTTCAAGGGATATCCGCCCACCCATATTTTTGACGACTTCTACGATTCCGGCACGGGTAGGGTTTATACCCACATTTTTTATCATCAGTTCCGATCCGGGAACCAGCAGCGCTGCAGCAATAAAATATGCGGCCGAAGATATATCCGAAGGTACTGAAACATCGCATGCGTGAAGCTCGTCAGCCGGTTGTATGGTTGCGCATAATCCTTCGGAAGACACATCTGCACCGAAGCCCCTGAGCATCAGTTCTGTATGGTTCCTTGAAAGGGCAGGTTCGGTAACGCTTGTTGTTCCCTCGGCATAAAGTCCTGCGAGAAGTATCGAGGATTTAACCTGCGCGGAAGCAACAGGTGAAACATAATCAATGCCGTGAAGTTTTGTTCCGTTTATGAGCAATGGTGCGCATCCGTTTTCTCTTTCGCTCTTTATATCGGCTCCCATCATTGACAAAGGCGTCATTATTCTTTTCATGGGACGCTTTTCTATCGATGCATCGCCTGTAAGGCGTACATTGAAATCCTGTGCAGCCAGTATGCCTGATATAAGCCTTGTGGTGGTGCCGGAATTGCCGGTATAGAGGGTATCGGAAGGCACTGTAAGACCATGCAGGCCTTTGCCGTGAACTGTTATGAGTTCGGGGATTACGTCTATACTGATGCCCATTTTTCTGAAGCAGTCAATGGTGGACAGGCAGTCATCGGCCATCAGGAAATTGGTCACATGGGTATCACCTTTGGATAGCGCACCGAACATGATGCTTCTGTGGGATATGGATTTGTCGCCGGGCACGTTGACAGTTCCTTTTATCGGTGCCGTGGAAGGTGAGATTGTTTTTGCGTTGTTGGTCATTGTGTTTTTCCTGTCTTTCTTGTTATTGTTCGGATGCAGTCTTTTGTCATTGTTCAGCCGTTACCCTGTATCCTGAGTTTCTCAGTAAAGGAAGCGCTTTTTCCTTTGCTTCCTTCGTATAGAATTCTATGTAAAGGGCACCCTCATACTGCTCTCTGTTATTATTGATGCCGGTATTCTTTATGCTGATATCTTCTGCTGCGAGCAGAGTGGCAATGCCTGCGATGGCACCGCTTTCATCAGGTATATCTACGAATATCCTGTAGATGGGAGGCAGTGCGCCTTTTGCTTTTTCCGGCATTGAATTTCTGTAGCTTCCACTTTCACGGAAAAGATCATTGATTCCTTTGAAATCACCATATTCAAGGGTGTCATCAATAAGCTCCAGTTTATTTATATAACGTCTGAGCAGAACTCTGATATTCTCAGTATTGCTGCGGCAGATGTTTTCCCACATGTCGGGATCCGAGGAGGCAATGCGGGTGATATCCTTGAAACCTCCGGCGGCAATTGTGCGCATGAACTGGGCCTCGTTATCTGAGTCTGCTACGTTTTTTACAAGTGCCGCAGCGATCAGATGAGGAACATGGCTTATGGCTGCAGTGGCAAAATCATGGTAATCCGGTGCTTCTGTCAGAGGGATAGCGCGTATTGATGCAACTATTTCGCTAAAGCCTGCTGTAAGTTCCTCTGAGGTGTCTCCGGCGGGTGTGAGTATGTAATAAGCATTTTCAAGCAGGGTAGGATCGGAATTATCGTAACCGCTGGATTCCTTGCCGGTCATGGGATGTCCGCCCAGAAAATGGGAGGAGAGGCCAAGCTCGGCAGCGGCACTGCAAATATCGCCCTTAACACTGCCTACGTCGGTGATCAGAATATTTTCATGTTCTGCAAGAAACTGTCTTATGGATTTCATGTTTTCAATGTTTGCACCGGTAGGAGCACACAAAAAGAGTACATCCGTATCAGGGTCTATATCGGAAAGACTGTCCGTGACACGGTTGGCAGTTCCGTCTGAAAGTGAGGCTGCTACTTTTTCGGGATGTCTTGCATATACGTTTATGATGCTTTCAGGGTAATATTTTCTGATGGCTTTTGCTATGGAACCGCCTATGAGTCCAAGCCCGCAAAAGTGGAATTTATTCATGTTCATTGAGTTTACCTCGGGTGTCGGTATCTTCGGATATCAGTAACTGTTCAGAACAGCTACGGATATTTTACATCATTTTGGAATTCATTAACATAGTAAATCGGATTGGTAAAATTGACTGATACTTTTCTTGTAAGCAGCGGAATTGTTTGGTAAAATATACCTGTTTAGATTCTGCGGGTTCTGCCGCAAATCGGGGGGCGCGCAATAGCAGATTGGAGGTTACAGCATGAATATTTACACCACAGACAAGATCCGTAATGTCGTATTGCTCGGGCACAGCGGTGCGGGCAAAACATCTCTGGCCGAATCAATGGCTTATCTTGCGGGACTTACGAACCGCATGGGTAGCGTTGAGGAAGGCAACACTCTTTCAGATTTCACCAAAGAAGAACAGAAAAGAAAGATTTCACTGACAACAAGCATCATTCCCATGGAATGGGAGGGAGCAAAGATCAACCTCATGGATGCGCCCGGAATGTTTGATTTCGTCGGCGAGGCAGAGGAGGCATGTTCGGCAGCGGGAGCAGCAATAATCGTTGTTTCTGGCAAGGCTGGTGTGGAAGTAGGTACTGAGCGCGCATGGGATATGTGTGAAAAGTTTAACCTGCCCAGAATGTTTTATGTAACAGATATGGATGTTGATAACGCATCCTTCAGGAAGGTTGTAGAGGAGCTGACAGAAAAGTATGGCAAGAAGATCGCACCTCTTCATTTCCCTATAAGAGAAAATGAGAAGTTTGTAGGATATGTAAACGTTATATCCGGCAAAGCCCAGAAGTGGGTAGGCAAGGAAGTAAAAGAATGTGAGATGCCTGATTATGCCCAGGAGTATCTTGAGAAATATACTGATGTATTGATGGAAGCCGTTGCCGAGACCAGCGAAGATATGATGGAAAGGTATTTCGGAGGTGAGACATTCTCTGAGGATGAGATAAGAGCTGCACTCCGCATAAGCGTTAATAATAACGAGATCTATCCTATATCGATGGGATCGAATACGCTTTGCCAGGGCACATATGCGCTGCTTGACGATATAGTTAAGCTCTGCCCGCCGCCTACCATCAGAAAGGCTGCCGGCGTTTCTCTTAAGACTAACGAAATCTTCCAGGCTGACTATGATTTTTCAAAGCCTAAGAGTGCTTATATCTGGAAGACTATCGTGGATCCTTTTATCGGCAAGTATTCATTGATTAAAGTGATGAGCGGCGTGCTTAAGGCCGATGACATGATCTACAATAAGGATAAGGATATCGAGGAAAAAGTTGCAAAGCTTTATGTTATGTGCGGATCAAAGGCTACAGAAGTTAAGGAACTTCATGCCGGTGATATCGGAGCTATTGCAAAGCTTACTGCAGCACGTACGGGCAATACCCTTTCGACAAAGGCTAATACCATTCAGTATGGTAAGACCCAGCTTTCCGTGCCTTACACATGCATGCGGTATAAGCCCAAGAACAAAGGTGATGTAGATAAGCTCGCCCAGGCGCTTCAGAAGATGGGACATGAAGACCTTACCATGAAGGTAGTAAATGACGGTGAGAACCGCCAGACTCTTATCTATGGAATAGGCGAGATGCAGATTGATGTTATCGCTTCCAAGCTTAAGGATCAGTATAATATTGAAATAGAACTTTCAGATCCCAAGGTTGCTTATAAGGAAACCGTAAAGAAGAAGTCTGATGTTGAGTACAAGTATAAAAAGCAGTCCGGTGGACACGGACAGTACGGACATGTAAAGATGAGATTCGAGTCATCAGGAGACCTTGATAAGCCTTATGTATTCGAGGAAGAAGTAGTGGGCGGTTCGGTTCCCAAGAACTATTTCCCTGCTGTTGAAAAGGGTATTGCTGATGCTGTCCAGAGAGGACCTCTTGCAGCATATCCCGTGGTTGGCATAAAGGCTACTCTTTATGACGGATCATATCACCCGGTTGATTCTTCGGAAATGGCATTCAAGACCGCTGCCATCCAGGCCTTCAAGAAGGGCGTTATGGAAGCGGGCCCTATTCTCTTAGAGCCTATCGCATCACTTAAGGTCACCATACCGGATGCGTTTACCGGTGATGTAATGGGCGACCTTAACAAGCGCCGCGGCAGAGTGCTGGGAATGAATCCTGCGGGTGCCGGCAAGCAGACCATAGAGGCTGAGATCCCCATGTCATGCCTGCAGGGCTATTGCACAGTGCTCAGGTCAATGACCGGAGGAAGAGGCGATTATTCATATGAATTTGTCCGCTATGAGCAGGCTCCTTCTGATGTGCAGGAGAAGGAAGTAGCTGCAAGGGCTGAAGCTGTTAAGGCTGATAATGCTGAATAACAGGACAATACGGATTTAAGCTGCGCAGCGCCGGTGAGCAATTCCCGGCGCTGTTTTAAAAAAGAGATTCAGGTCAGGTATATGAAAAACATTGTTCTAATTGGATATATGGGATCGGGAAAAAGCTCAGTGGCAAAGGCACTGTCAGTAAAGACCGGCATGAAGCTACTGGATACCGATCAGCAGATAGAAAAGGAAGAAAACAGGCGGATAAGTGATATCTTTGCAGCAGATGGAGAGCAGGCCTTTCGGGATATGGAAACGGCACTTTTAAAAAAAATGCTGAATGACGGATTTCAGGGAATCATCTCCACCGGCGGAGGCATGCCTGTCCGGGATGAAAACAGACCGCTGTTAAAACAGCTGGGACAGGTGATATACCTTAAGACAGGAGTGGATACACTGACCATGCGCCTGACCGGCGACGGAAGCCGTCCTCTTCTGCAGGGCGAGACCGCCGAAAGCAAGCGCAGGAAAATAGAAGAAATGCTTACCAGGCGTGAACCTTCCTATATGGAGGCGTCAGATGCGGTGATCCCTACGGATGATGTGACGACGGATGCCCTTGCGGATGAAATACTATTATATATGTCTTACGCGGATATTGACTGATCACTGCATAAAGGAGTTTAACTATGAAAATACTTATAATCAACGGACCTAACATCAACTTTGTTGGAATACGTGAAAAGGCGGTCTACGGTACAAAGGACTATGACGGACTGCTGGAGATGATCGCCAAGAAGGCGGAAGAGACCGGCAATGCGGTTGAGGTTTTCCAGTCCAACCATGAAGGTGCCATAATCGACCGTATTCAGGATGCCTATTCAGACGGAACACAGGGGATAATCATCAACCCCGGTGCATATACCCATTACAGCTATGCAATCCGGGATGCCCTTGCCAGCTATGATATTCCGAGGATAGAAATACACATTTCGGATGTAGATACCAGGGAGGAATTCAGAAAGATTTCGGTAGTGACTGAAGTATGTGACGAACGGATCAAGGGCCTTGGACTTGATGGATATCTGGTGGCCATCGACCATATGATGGAGCTCATAAAAAAGGCAGGAAAAAACTCTTGAAATGAGAAAAGAGATAGAGTAAGATATTACAGTATTATTTTGTGACTATTTTAGGAGGAAGTATTTATGATATCTGCAGGCGAATTCAGAAACGGTATGACTATTGAATATGATAACAGCGTTTATCAGATAGTTGAGTTCCAGCATGTTAAACCGGGTAAGGGTGCGGCATTCGTACGTACCAAGCTCAAGGATGTTAAGAACGGCGGTGTTGTCGAGAAGACTTTCAGACCGACAGAAAAGTGCCCGCAGGCGCGTATAGACAGAAAGGAAATGCAGTATCTGTATTCTGATGGAGATCTCTACAACTTCATGGATACAGAGAATTATGAGCAGATCGCACTTGATAAGAATGCTGTAGGCGATGCTCTTAAGTTCGTTAAGGAAAACGAGATGGTTAAGGTTTGCTCCCATAATGGAAGCATATTCGCAATCGAGCCTCCTCTTTTCGTAGAGCTTGAGATTTCAGATACAGAGCCCGGCTTCAAGGGTGATACAGCAACCGGTGCTACAAAGCCTGCTACAGTTGAGACAGGTGCACAGGTTTCAGTTCCTTTGTTTGTCAATACAGGCGACAAGATAAAGATCGACACAAGAACCGGAGAGTATTTAAGCCGCGTATAATTAGTGTCGTCTGAACAGAGGCGGGGTGTAAAGCCCTGATCTGAATCACCGAGAAATGTAAGACAGCAGATGTAAAATTTACGGATTTTGCATGTGCTGTTTTTTTTGTTTTTAAGCGGTCAAATGTAACCGAGCCACGCAAGCTTGCTTGCAGTGGCAATGGTTACAATTTGAACGCCCCGGGCGCATGAGCAAGTAGCGAGACGTAAGTCCCGCGGATCGCGAATGCGTCTGGGGGATTGCTGAGTGCGAAGCACGAGGTAATCCTTAAAAATAATCAAGTGATCAAAGAAATTTGATGGTTATTTACAGGAGGAAAATATATGGATTTCAAAGATTTTTGCAATAAAGTAAAAGGTGCACTGGAGGATTATTACGGCGGGGAAAAGGAAGTTACCATACGGAGCGTGACCAAGAATAATGGCGTCATCCTCCAGGGGCTTATGGTCAGGGAAAAAGACTGCAATCTGGCACCAACTATCTATCTGGAAAGTTTTTTTGAGCAGTATACATCAGGCAAGAGTTTTTCAGGAATAATAAACGAGCTTATAAGTCTGGCAGTGGTAAAAAAAGAGCATATGATCTTTAATCCGGAGAATTTTGCAGAATTTGATAAGGCAAAGGATCATATCGTGATAAAACTGATAAATACTGATTTGAATAAGGAGTTGTTAAAGGAAGTTCCCAATTTCCCTTTTCATGATATGTCGGTGGTATTTTTTTACCTTATTGAGGGCGGTGAAGGAGGCAATGCGTCAATCCTTATCAACAACAAACATATGGAGAGCTGGAAGACCGATCCGGATACCCTGTATGAGATCGCACTTAAAAACGGTCCTGTCATGCTCCCGGCAAAGCTTCACAAAATGGACAGCCTGATGCGTAATATATTCCTGGATGATATAAGGCGTAAATTTGCTGCGGGGGTGCTGAGCTGTCCTTCGGAGTTTGATACTGGCAATGATTCCTGGATGGAGAAGCTGGCTGATGAGATGCTGGAGATGATGAAGAATGGCTGTGAGTCAAGGATATTTGTACTTACAAACAGGGAAAAATATTTTGGCGCTTCCTGCATGCTGTACGATAATGTGCTGAAGGACTGTGCAGAGCAGACCGGAGGAGGCTTTTATATTCTTCCTTCATCTGTGCATGAGCTGATCCTTGTACCGGACAAAATGGCTGAAGATGTTGATTCTCTCAGCCGGATGGTGCGCGAAGTAAATGATACCCAGGTTGAGGATGACGAGATTTTGGGGTATTCAGTATATCATTATGAACCGGTAGACAATTTGTTACAAATATGTTAAAATAGCAAAGTTTGTTGGGGTTACCGAAAAATGTTTCGGTAACCTTAAAGCACCCGTAGTCTAGTGGATAGAACGGAGGCCTCCGACGCCTTTGACGCAGGTTCGACTCCTGTCGGGTGCACTACGGAGAGCAACAGGTCGGTTTTTCCCGATTCCGAATGTTGCGGCAAAAAAACTTAAACGGGGATTACAGTAGACTGATATGAGCAAGAAAAACAGAAACAGAAGAAATAACAATCCTGATAAAAAGAAAGAAGACCAAAATATTTCATTGCAGAGCGGGGAAACTGAAGCTCAGATTTCCGATGAGACAGAAGGTGTAAATGAAGATCCGGCTGAAAATGCCACCGAAGAAGCTGCAGCAGAAGAACTTACAGAGAATTCTGCTGATATTCAGCCTGAGGATGAGGAATGGGAGGAAGAGGCTTCGGAGACTCTTTCTGATGATGAATTTGATGGTCTTGAGGAATCACCTCGCAAAAAAAATGTGAAGTGGACATCTTTGGGAGACAGTTCTTTTAATGCCTCTTCCAGAAAGAAATCCACCGGTAAATCTTCGGGCAACAGGATCCCGTTTATCGTGGGAGGTGCCCTGCTTGCTGTTCTTGTCATTGTCGGTGTCGGCGTGCTTATCACTAAGAATATGAATAGACCGCCTGAAGTGTCCCTTTCCCAGGGCAGTATTTCCGGAAGTGAGGCGGTGGTGGAAGAGTCATATGTTGTTACCACTGAACCGCTGGCAGAGAATGCTTATTCAGACGTGAACACCCTGGTTGCAAAGTATTTTGCAGCAAGAAGCGGTGACGAACTGATGGCCGGTAATGTAATAAGACAGCCTTTGAACAGCAGGGATGCGGCAAAGATAGAAGCAAGGAATATTTACGTAGAAAAGTACGAGAATATCAACTGCTATACAAAGCCGGGTCCCTATGAGGGATCATATGTGGTATTTGCCACATACGATCTGAAATTAAAGGACTGGGAGCAGACAGCACCGGGACTCATTACTGTATTTGTATGCACCGATACGGACGGAAGCCTTTATGTCCACACAGGAGACTTTGAGGAAAAGCTGGCTGATTATATCCGTGAGGTTTCTGCGCAGGATGATGTAACAGCACTGCTCAATGAAGTTGACTCAAATTACAATAAGATACTTGATTCAGACTCTGATTTTGCAGCATATATGAATTCACTGAATGAACTCATAAAGAACTCTGTAGGGGAGATACTTGCAGAGGCGGCTGCGGAAGAAGGAGGCGGTGAAAGTGTGTCGGATGATTCAGCCGAGGTTATCTCAGACGGCGAGATCATGGTAGAAACCACGGATACAGTTAATGTAAGGTCTGCAGATGATGAAAATGCCGACAGACTCGGTGTTGTAAATGAAGGTACACAGCTCATATGCCTTGAACAGCGCTCAAATGGCTGGAGCAAGGTAGAGTTTAACGGTGAGGATGGTTATATAAAGACTGAGTTCCTTAAGGAGCTGGGAGGTGATGATTCCGGCAACAGCAATGCAGCCAAGGCGACCATCAAGGAGACCGTAAATGTAAGGTCCTCCGCGTCAACCAGCGGAGAAAAGCTGGGACTGGCATATGCAGGTGAAAGCTATGAAATAGTTGAATCTGCGAAGAACGGCTGGATAGGGATTAAATTTAACGGCAAGACAGGATATGTAAAGACTGATTATGTGGATCAGTAATATCCGGATCTGGTACAGATTCAAAGTCAGTTAAGTGAATTATTGAGAAAAGATTTAAGGGCGGCAGTCTCGGGAGCATTAAAGAGTTTATCCGGGGCGCCGCTTTCTGCTATATAACCGTCAGACATAAAGAGTATGCGGTCTGACACATTTCTTGCAAAATCCATTTCATGGGTAACTACTATCATGGTATTGTCGCTGTTTTTCAGGTCTTTTATTACCTGCAGGACTTCTCTTGTAAGTTCCGGATCAAGGGCGCTGGTAGGCTCATCAAAGCAAAGTATATCCGGAGTGAGCATAAGTGCCCTGGCTATGGCAACACGCTGCTGCTGGCCTCCTGAGAGCTCACAGGGATAGTTGTCTTTTTTCTCAGCCAGGCCGATCCTGGTAAGCAGTTCCATGCCTTTTTCTTCGAGCTGTTTTCTATAGGCGGCCTTTCCACCGGCATTATTTATATCTTCCTTTGAGGCATTAAGCTCGGGAGGAAGGGTAAGGTTCCTGAGTACGCTGTATTGTGGGAAAAGATTGAACTGCTGGAATACAAGACCGAAATTAAGCCTGTTTTTACGGATCTGTTTTTCTGAACGCAGGGCGGCGCTTTCCCCGTCATATATAACTTTGCTTTCTACGGAGATGGTTCCGTGGTCTGCCGTTTCCAGGAAATTAAGGCATCGGAGGAGTGTGGTCTTACCGCTTCCGGATGAACCTATTATTGAAAGAACTTCACCTTTTTCCATAGTGAAGCTTATGCCTTTCAGCACCTCAGTATTGCCAAAATTCTTTTTTAGGTCTTTTACTTCAAGTATAGCCATTAGTTTTCACCTGAATCATTTCCAGTATTTTGAAAGCTTTTTTTCTGCAATATTGAATAACAATGTAACCAGGGCTGAGAAGCCGAGATAGAATACGCCGGTGTAGAACAGTGGCCAGATGATGAACTGCACCCGCAGAAGCTCACTGGCGGCAAAGAAGATCTCTACAACAGATACTGTTCTTGCAAGGGCAGTGTCCTTTACCAGGGTTACCACCTCGTTGCTCATGGGGGCAAGGATGTTTCTTATTACCTGTAAAAGGATCACCCTGAAGAATGTCTGGCTCTTTGTCATGCCGAGGACGGCGCAGGCCTCATACTGTCCCTTGGGTATGTTTTCGATACCGCCACGGAATATTTCAGCAAAATAGCAGGCATAATTTACCACAAAAGCAAACAGGGCACCGCAGAAATAAGAGGTGGCAACATTGCCGCCGAATATGGCCCATTTTGTAAGGGGAGCATTAAATACGATGCCGGGAAGATATACGACTATCATCAGCTGAAGAAGAAGGGGTGTACCCCGTATGACATAGATAAAGGCTCTCATCAGATACCTGAGAGGCTTGATGGATGAGCCTGCAAATACGGCAAAAAGCAATGCAAGCGGGATCGCAAACAACAATGTAAGAAAGAACAATGCCAGAGTTGTTCCGAATCCGCCTGCAAGCTGTAAAGTTACCTTAATAAATGTTTCCATTCTGTATATTACTGGTTCAATGCCTCTTCATACAGATCAGTAAGTTCGTACTTTTCTGCAATTGCTTTAAGTGAGCCGTCAGCAACCATCTCTTTGATCACTTCATTTACATGCTCTGTCATGTCACTTCCCGTACGGAAACCGATGGCGTAAAGCTCTGATGCCATGGGGATACTATCGACGATCATGAGATTGCTGTAGTCACCCTGACCGCAGCTTGCGTTTGCCATTGTATAGTCAATTACGATAGCGTCGTAGTTTCCTGCATTGAGGGCAAGCAGTGCATCAGCCTGTGAAGCTGAAGCAGTATAGCTTACGGAAGCAAGCTCTTCTGCAGACTGGATTGCAGTTTCACCTGCAGAACCTGACTCTGCACTCATAAGTGCGGAAGAGAGAGATGCGATATCGGTATATTTGTCTGCATCTGCGGAATTGATGACAACGCACTGCTTATTTGCAAGGTAAGGAGTAGTGAAGTCCATATTCTCGCGACGCTCTTCAGTTACTGTCAGACCGTTCCAGATGCAGTCAATGTTGGAACTTTTAAGCTCTGTCTCCTTTGTGTCCCAGTCAATGATCTGGAACTCAGCCTGTATACCCAGCTTTTCACATACAGCCTGTGCAAACTCTGTATCGAAGCCTGTAAGATTGCCGTTTTCATCATAATAGTTCATAGGCTGGTACTCCGTGATACCGATCACCATTTTGCCGTTATTTTTGATGTACTCGTAATCGGAATCAGTAGCTGTTTCTGCACCGCCTGTGCATCCTGAAAGGGCAGTGAGTGTAAGCATTGATGCTGCAAGTGCTGCAATAAATCTTTTTTTCATAGTTTTTTCCTCCAATAAATCAGTTAATTATTTAACCAGGCTGACCATGTAATCTGTGATACGGTCCCTCATGATATAGCTTTCAACCTGTTTTCTGGTTGCTGCATTGTCGCTGAGGAAGACGTCTATATCGTCGTAGCCGTATTCCTTTGCAAGGTCCAGTATATCATCATCAGTGAGCTTGATGCCGGCATCTTCACCTATGGCATCATAAAGAACTGAATCCCTGATGGTCTGGGCTGATGTTTGCATGATATCGTTCTTCAGTGAATCAAGGGACATTCCGTACATTGCAAGAAGGTCGCCAAGCTGCATATTTGAAGATGTTGCCATCTGATCATAGTAGGTGAGGTTTGTGGTGTAGAGCTTCTCTACCTCGCCGGCAGGAAAGTCCGATACATAATATTCATCGCTTATGAATCCCCAGATGCTTTCGCTCATGAGCTCTTTTCTGAATTCGTCACGGAGATCAGCTACTGTGGTGATCTCGCCGCCTGTTGTTTCATTTACCATATCATCAGTGAGTTCGGGATAAACAGTAGTTGATACTATTTCGTTAAGAGTGATGGTAAATACCGCATCTTTTCCGGCGAGGTCTGTTGCGCCGTAATCGGAAGGGAAGGTTACATCGATATCCTTTGTCTCGCCGACTTTCATGCCCAGGATGCCATCCTCGAAACCGTCTATATATCCGCCTGCACCGAGGGTAAGCACCTGGTCATCAGCAGTACCGCCGTCAAAAGCTACACCATCAATCTTACCTGCATAATTTATGCTTACCGTATCATAGAGCGAGGCTACATCATGGTCAGCAGGTGCATCTTCACCGTAATACATTGTGACACGCTCGAACACAAGATCATCTATATCAGCTTCGTTTACGGAAACATTGTCCTTAAGGTTTTTCTTGTAGTCATTAACATATACCGTAGCACCGTCAGGGGCAGTCAGCTTAAGCATTGTGCCGGCGGTTACTGCCTTTTCGCATTCATCTGCGGTAAGGGTATTGAGTGCATCTGCGCCGGGGATATCCGGCATGGTGTCAAATACCGTGCTGTTTACGGATAAGGTCTCATCGCCTGTATCTGCAACTGTGTTTGTGCTTGCTGCAGGGCCGCTGACTGATGTCTCGGGAGCGGGTGCCTTCTTTATGATAATGGCAACTGCAATGAAAGCAACTGCAAGTACCGCTATGACAATCTCTACTATAAGAGTGGTCTTTTTCCTGCTGCTTTCAGCATCGGCTTCCGATGTGGTATCCGGCTTGTACTCTGCGGATATCTTTTCAGCATCCTTATTTTCGTTGTTGTTTTCTGAACTCACTGTTTTCATTCCTCCTAAATCTTTACTGCATATTTCTATTGCCTGAAAAAGACAAGACACGTTATTATAGCACATATTGGAAAATTTTATAGTAAGTCTAAAACTTTAATTATTATGGTATAATGCGGATTGTGAAATTTAATTAATGATCTGCTCACAGATCATAAGGAATCGCAGCGTGAGTGACAAGGCAAATTCAGTAAAGAAAAAGAAATATGGCGGGATCATAGCAGCGGCAGTGCTGGGAGTACTGCTTATGTCTGCTATAGTCGTCCTTTTGGTGCAGAGAGGGACAGGACCGAGGCTTTCTCAGATGAGTGTAGAGGAAAGTAGCTTTTCTTCTATAAAAGATGGCAGAAAAGAGGATCCCCAAATGCAGTGCTCGCTTATTTTTGACGATATCGAGCTTCCGGCAGATCTGACAGAGGGAAGGTGGTACTATTCTCTTCCTGAGGGCGTGATAGCGCAGCCGGATCCCCGGGTAAAGATAAAAGGTGAAAATGGGCTGAAGGTGGCATTCCTTGACACGGAAGTCACAGAGGAGAGCATACGGGAAAGCGTTCCTATGGAATTTATTGCATATACTGACAGCTCTTATTTTTGCGGTGAGATAATCATGACACCCCTTCCTATTATAATGATGGATTTTCCGGAGGGTGGTATTGCACCGGATGAAAAAGAAAAAGAGGATAAGCCGATACATTTTCAGCTTATTGATAATTATGGTAAGGAAACACATCTGGTCACTTCAGATGGTAATGCGCGACTTCGGGGATATACCACCAGAAAATATCCCAAGAAACCCTATCATATAGAGTTTGGCGAAAACAGGCCGGATGGCTTCAAAAAGAATCGTATATCCTTGCTTGATATGCGGGAGGATTTTACCTGGTATCTTTATCCCGCCTATAATGATCAGGAAAGAGTAAGAAATGTTTTTTCCTTCATGCTTTGGGAAGAAAGCTGCGGAACAGACAATGCTTTCGGGATAGATACTTCCATAACATACCGGTACACGGAGGTGCTGATTGACGGAAGGTACGCCGGTCTGTTTGCAATCTGCTGTCCGCCGGATGAAAAGTCGTTAGGGATAAAGGATAAGGGATCGGTATATAAGGCTTCCAGTAACAATTCCGGTCTGCAGGTTAATGATAACCTGATAGGATTCAGCCCTGACGGCAGGGTGTACGGTTTTTCGGAACGTAAAACCGTGGCGGATGGAACCATTGACACAGAGTATTGGAGTCCTGTTCTTTCATATTATGAGGAGTTTTATAACTCCAGAAATGATAATGAAGCGCTGAGGTCAATAATGGACGTGGACAATGCGATCGACTACCATCTTTTTACAAATCTGACACAGGGCGTGGATAATATACATGAGGCCGGATTTACAAATCGTTACGAAGCTGTCTGGGAGGAAGACGGTGAGTGGCATATACTGATGATCCCCTGGGATCTGGATCTCACCTGGGGCAACAGGCAGAAGAATGAGGCTGATCTTTATGATGTGCCTCCAGATGAAAATGTGCTTAGTGATGACGGGCCCCTTCACCAGGTTCTGGTAAACGGCGATCCTGAGATTAAAAATGAGATTGTTGAAAAGTATCAGACGCTTCGTGCCGATGCCTGGTCTGACGAAAAGGTCAGCGGGCTTCTGGACAGGCTGGAGGCGCAGATCTACGGTTCAGGTGCTTTTAAAAGAGAAATAGAAAGATGGCCGGATTCCAATCATAATGATCCTGAGACCGGTCTTGATGATTTCAGGGTATTTGTATCAGAACGTTTTGCTTAC
This sequence comes from Lachnospiraceae bacterium, assembly GCA_024689605.1. The sequence continues at coordinate 771 of JAILDD010000036.1, read as the reverse complement.
CTGGATTCCTACTATGGGTCAGCAGATACAGCAGCTGATATCGGTTCATTTTTACGTACAACTGACAGTCTGGACACTGTATTTGTATTTGAGACATTTAATGATCCTGCGTTGTTTTCGAACTGGTTTCCCAGAATGCAGGGATCCGTACTTTTGATACAGGTCAATGACAAGGCAATATGGGCAGATGAGGAATTCGCAGCATTTGCGGGTGCACTTGGCATTACGGAGGCGGAACGTCTTCAGACACCGGACCTAATAGTAATGGAAAGCGGAAAGTCCGACAGGACAGTTGTACAGGACTACTGGACAAACGGCGATACTGCCGAAACTCCTTTGGGTATGCTTGCTTATTATGAAGGAGACAGCGGATATTACGGCCTGTACCTGGATGGAAAGCAGTGCTATTCGGACACGATAGCTTCTAAAAATGAGGAGCCGGTGAGACTGATAGTATATACTCCTGCAGTTTGTGATGAGGGGGATTATTTTGACTCGCAGGTTATGGATTTTGATTTTTAAAAGATGACTAAAAAAGTCCTTGCACAAGCATTGTTCAGATGCTAAAATAAGCACGTTGCGAAAAAACATGTGCATCAAAGCCGTAAGGTGCCCTTTGAAAGGGTTAAGTGCACAGAAGTTTAAACCACGGAGGAAAACAAATGAGCGTAATTTCAATGAAACAGCTGTTGGAGGCAGGTGTACATTTCGGACACCAGACCAGAAGATGGAATCCTAAGATGAAGCCGTATATCTTCACTGAGAGAAACG
>JAILDD010000031.1 GCA_024689605.1 Lachnospiraceae bacterium | reverse complement strand
GTAGTTGGTTAACGCGCCAGATTGTGGTTCTGGAGACCGAGGGTTCGAGTCCCTCTACCCACCCTTTTGGGCTATCGCCAAGCGGTAAGGCACAGGGTTTTGATCCCTGCATTCGCTGGTTCGAATCCAGCTAGCCCAGCTAATAGTGATTGTTCAGAGTCGTAGAATGGTATAAAGACCGGATCTACGATTTTTTTATAAACAACAGGGGGATGATATTGAAAAGACACAGCTTCAAAAAATTATTTATACTGCCTGCTCTGGCTCTTGTACTATCCGGATGCTCAAAGGACGGCGATACGGCGTATAAAGAAGGCGTTAATGCCCTGACAGTCCAGGAATATGATGTGGCTGTTGAAAAGCTTCAGGAGGCCTGTGAGGCCGGAAGCGACCGTGAGAGGACGATGAGGGCACTGGGACTTGCTTACATGGGCGAGGAACGCTACAGCGAGGCTGTGCTGGCATTTAAGGAGGCCCTGAAGGCTGCGGGGACATCTACAGGGGAGCTTGAGTGTGACATAAATTATTATATGGCTGTGTCACTGTCAAAACTTGGAGAATATGACGAGGCTATTTCAAGGCTTGACTCTGTCATAGCCCTGAGACCGGCAGACAGGCAGGCTTTAGTGCAGCGGGGCCAGCTGGAGCTGTATCTTGGTGATAAAGAAACCGCAAAGGCTGATTTTGACAAAGCTGTTTCCGTAAAAAAGAGCGATGCCGGCATTTATATCGATATTTATGACGCCTATGTAAAGCGTGGGATGGAAAATGAGGGAGAGGAATACCTGAATGCTGCAAAAAATGCTGATTCGGGAAAACTGAACGATCTTGATAAAGGGCGGCTTTGCTATTATACCGGCGACTATGAAGGGGCCTGCAATTATCTTGAATACGCAAGGAGCACTCAGCAATCAGGGCCGGAGCTTATAGGGCTTTTAGGAAGATGTTACTGTCTCCGGGAAAAATATGAAAATGCCACAGCAATATATTTAGGTTATCTGGAAGAAAATCCCGATCCTACTATTTATAATGAACTTGGTTTATGCTATGTAACAGAGGGAGATTATGTATCTGCAGCAGAGGCTTTCCATAACGGCAGCGAGATCAAGGAGAAAAATACCTACATGCAGATCCTTAAGCATAACGAGATAGTGTGTCTGGAATATATGGGGGAGTATGAGCAGGCTGCATCGCTTGCGGCGGAATATATCGATACCTACGGTGATGAGGGCGGGCTTATGTCCAAGGAATACGATTTCCTATATACCAGGTAAGGGTTTCGCGGTTTTTATAAATATAACGGTAAACACAAGATATAGTTTTGTATACAAAAAATATGCAATATATCTTGTGTTTTTATATTGACATAAAAAAATTGCTTTGATAGAATACATTTACACAGTCAATTTCTTGGTTGTTATGTAAACAGTCTACAAAATCATAATCCAACAAGATGCAGACAGTGAAAGGCATTTAAAAGCAAAAATTATGAATCAAGGGTTAAAATTGCGCAAAAATTGGTGATTTTGCCCCAAAATTAATTAAAAAGGGGAAGGAAGGAACAAGAGGGATGTTCACAGTTATCAAGAGGGACGGAGAGAAAGCAGATTTTATGTTAACCAAAATCGGAGATGCCATACGCAAGGCGTTTGAGGCTACCGAAATGGTATACAACAATGATATTATAGACATGCTTTCTCTTAAGGTGACAGCTGATTTCCAGAGCAAGGTGCAGGACGGCTGCATCCATGTGGAACAGATTCAGGACAGCGTTGAAAATGTATTGGAGACTTCGGGATATGCCGCTGTAGCGAAGGCATTTATCCTTTATCGTAAGCAGCATGAAAAAATGCGCGAGATGAAGTCTACAATTCTTGACTATAAGGATGTAGTAAACAGCTATGTAAAGGTTGAGGACTGGCGTGTAAAGGAAAATTCCACAGTTACTTATTCTGTCGGCGGACTTATCCTTTCCAATTCCGGTGCTGTTACTGCAAATTACTGGCTTTCCGAAATCTATGATGAAGAGATTGCGAACGCTCACAGAAATGCCGATATTCATATTCATGATCTCTCAATGCTTACCGGCTACTGTGCAGGATGGTCGCTGAAGCAGCTTATTCAGGAAGGTTTAGGCGGCATTCCCGGCAAGATCACATCTGCGCCCGCTGCACACCTTTCCGTTCTCTGCAATCAGATGGTAAACTTCCTCGGTATTATGCAGAATGAATGGGCAGGTGCACAGGCATTTTCTTCCTTTGATACATATCTGGCACCCTTTGTAAAGATAGACAACTTAAGTTATAAAGAAACAAAGAAGTGTATAGAGACTTTCATCTACGGTGTAAACACCCCCAGCCGCTGGGGTACTCAGGCTCCTTTCTCGAATATCACTCTCGACTGGACTGTACCCGCAGATCTGGCAGAGCTTCCTGCAATTGTAGGCGGCAAGGAGATGGATTTCTGCTATAAGGACTGCAAGACAGAGATGGACATGGTTAACCGTGCTTTCCTTGAAGTAATGATCGAGGGTGATGCAAACGGACGCGGTTTCCAGTATCCTATTCCCACATACTCAATCACCAGTGATTTTGACTGGTCAGATACTGAAAACAACCGTCTGCTTTTTGAGATGGCCGCAAAGTATGGCACACCTTATTTCTCTAACTATATCAATTCCGACATGGAGCCTAGCGATGTACGTTCAATGTGCTGCCGTCTGCGTCTTGACTTAAGGGAACTCAGAAAGAAATCCGGCGGATACTTCGGTTCCGGTGAGAGCACCGGTTCCGTAGGTGTTGTAACCATTAATATGCCCAGGATTGCTTATCTTTCAAATAATAAGAGCGATTTCTACAAGAAGCTTGACAGACTTATGGATATTGCAGCAAGAAGCCTTAAGGTTAAGAGAGGTGTTATCACAAGACTTCTTCAGGAAGGCCTGTATCCTTATACTAAGAGATATCTTGGCAGCTTCGATAACCATTTCTCGACCATCGGCCTTGTCGGAATGAACGAAGTGGGCCTAAATGCAAACTGGCTCCGGGCTGACATGACTGACGTAAGGACACAGGAATTCACCAAGGAAGTCCTTAATCACATGAGAGAAAGACTTTCTGACTATCAGGAGCAGTACGGCGACCTTTACAACCTTGAAGCTACACCGGCTGAAAGCACGTCTTACCGTCTGGCTAAGCATGACAAGGCTAAGTGGCCTTCAATCAAGGCTGCCGGCAAGGATGGAGAGATTCCTTACTATACCAACAGTTCACATATGCCTGTAGGCTTTACTTCAGACATATTTGATGCACTGGATGTCCAGGATGAGCTTCAGACACTTTATACATCCGGAACCGTTTTCCACGCATTCCTGGGTGAGAAGCTTCCTGACTGGAAGGCTGCCGCAACTCTCGTAAGGACGATTGCGCAGAATTACAAGCTTCCTTACTACACGATATCACCTGTATATTCAATTTGTGCAGACCACGGATATATTAAAGGCGAGCAGGAATCCTGCCCTCACTGCGGTAAGAAGACTGAAGTTTATTCCCGTATAACAGGCTACTACAGACCTGTACAGAACTGGAATGACGGAAAGCTTCAGGAATATGCTGACAGAGTGAACTATGATATTGCAAATTCCACATTAAAGAGACCTCATTCTGCAGTTGTTACCATGAGCGATATCTTTGATGAGGAAGCTGACGTAACTGTGAGCAAGCCTGAAGAAATCAAGTATCTGTTTACCACAAAGACCTGCCCTAACTGCAAATTGGTAAAGGAATACCTGAATAATGTGGATTACATGATAGTAGATGCTGAGGAAAATCCCGAGCTTGCCCAGAAGTACAAGATCCGTCAGGCTCCTACGCTGGTCGTAATAAACGGCGATGATGTGACAAAGTATGCAAATGCTTCAAACATCAAGAAGTATGCAGAGAACTGCGCATTGACTAGCGTTTAAAAAGATTTACAAAACTGTGTTTATGGCGGACGGTAAAAGATTTGCACTCATATTCTGATGCCGTCTGCTAAAGGGAGGATAAATGAAAAGAAATGGGACGGAGTTATTTTCGCCCCATTTTCTTTTTTTTTATTTATGATAAAATAAATGGTGTATGAGCAGTAAAATTTATCCAAAGGAGTAATCTGTATGATCTCAAAACTTGCAGCAAAGATAAAAGAAACATCGCCTATTGTTGTGGGACTGGATCCCCAGCTTAAGTTTCTTCCGGAGCCTCTTCTGGAAGCATCTTTTAAAGAATTCGGCGAGAATCCCGAAGGTGTATGCGATGCCATTTTCAATTTCAATAAGCGTATTGTGGATGCAGTCTGCGACCTGGTGCCGGCAGTAAAGCCCCAGATCGCAATGTATGAGGTTTATGGTATTCCCGGTCTCATAGCTTTTGATAAGACGGTGAAATACTGCAAGGAAAAGGGGCTTATGGTTATAGGAGACATAAAGAGGGGGGACATCGGTTCTACCTCGGGGGCATACGCCCAGGGGCATCTTGGCCATGTAACCATAGGTGGTAAGGATTACAGGGGATTTGAGGAAGATTTTGCTACAGTTAATCCCTATCTTGGAAGCGACGGAGTAAAGCCTTTCATAGATATATGCAAGGCTGAAGATAAAGGAATATTCGTATTAGTAAAGACATCGAACCCTTCCAGCGGAGAGCTTCAGGACAGGGTGACTGACGGCCGGCCGATATATGAATGGGTAGGCGAAATGGTTGCAAAATGGGGGGAGGACTGCATGGACGGTGACTACAGCAATGTAGGGGCCGTAGTCGGTGCGACTTACCCGGAAATGGGCAAAGTTCTCCGGAAGATCATGCCAAAGAGTTTCATACTCGTACCCGGTTACGGTGCACAGGGAGGAAAGGGTGCTGACCTGGTTCACTTCTTCAATGAAGATGGTTTGGGCGCGATAATCAATTCCTCAAGGGGTATAATTGCAGCATATAAGGAAGAAAAGTATGCAAAATTCGGTGCTGAGCATTTCGAAGAAGCGTCCAGGGCTGCTGTGATCGATATGAAGGAAGATATAGCATCTGCTTTGGGGTGACCTGCGCTCACTGCTTTACATGGCAGGGTTCTTATGGTAGACTTATGACTTGTGACAGAACAGGGATATATGGAGGTTTCCAATGGAAGCATATAAGCAGGAATTTATAGATTTTATGGTAGAGAGCCAGGTACTTAAGTTTGGCGATTTTACATTAAAGAGCGGCAGAAAGTCCCCTTTCTTCATGAATGCGGGAGCCTATGTTACCGGGGCGCAGTTAAAAAGGCTGGGCCAGTATTATGCAAAGGCGATAAATTCTGCTTTCGGTCTTGATTTTGATGTGCTATTCGGGCCGGCATACAAGGGAATCCCCCTGGCAGTAGCAACATCAATAGCATTAGATGAACTTTATGGCAAAGAAGTAAGGTATTGTGCCAACCGCAAGGAGATAAAGGATCACGGAGATACCGGAATTCTTCTCGGTTCGGTACTTAAAGACGGGGACAGGGTGGTAATGATAGAGGATGTCACCACTTCCGGCAAATCCATAGACGAGACTTATCCTATATTGAGTGCACAGGCAGATCTCGATATTAAAGGCCTCGTGGTTTCTCTGGATAGAATGGAAAAGGGGAAGGGAGAAGGCTCTGCGCTGGCAGAGGTGGGCGAGAAATATTTTCTTCAGACTACAGCTATTGTCACCATGGCGGATGTTACCGAATACCTTTACAACAAGGAAACAGCAAACGGCGTCATCATTGATGATGATATCAAGAAACTTATCGACGAGTACTATGCACAGTACGGCGCCGCAAAGTAAGCTATCAGGGGATAGCTGTCCAGAAGGAGATGAGGTATGGAAGAGAAGGTCTATAAGCTCATGAAGAACTCGGGCGGGCTTACGCTTGCGCTTGGGATCGTCAGCATTGTGGTAGGTGTTACCACAGGGGTTTTTTTGATAATTACCGGTGCAAAACTTATCAGCGGTAAAAAAGACCTGATGTTTTAATAATGAGTCTTCTTGATAAGTACAAATTCAGCAACAAAACCCACCCGCTTTTAGGAATCATGTCCTTTCTGCTTGGTGTGATTTCTGTTGGTGCGTTTGTTGCGGCCATAGCCTTGAGCGTCAGAGCCGGCGGTGAGGTAGCAGTGCAGTATGCGCTTGCTGTCATACTTGGTACCGTTATGTCTGTGGCCGGTGTGATTCTGGGTATCATCGCCAGAAGAAAAAGGGAGTGTTATTACCTGTTTCCGAATATGGGAATAGCACTTAACGGTCTTATGATCGTTGTAATATGGGTGATGATCACGGAAGGGATTATTGCAGGATGAGTGAAGATATTATGGCAGACAGCGGACTTTTGGCCGAGAGGTTTGAACTGGCATGCGGCCGCCTTGGGCAGCTTTGTGGCAGTGAAGCTCCGGAAACGGATTCAGTGTCCGGTGTTCCGGCTGATATGATTCAGAAGCAGAAAGCGTGGCTGGATTTTTTTTCATGTCAGGCGTCTTTTCTTTTGTTTCTGAAAGATGTATATGATCATATCTGTGCAGTTCCGGAAGATGATACATATCTTGCAGAAATAAATAAAAAGCTGTATGAAGATGTGCTCCCCGGAAATTACCACTCCTCTTATTTTGATCCCGGGCATGCTGCCGGAATTTTCGGTGAATATACAGGTGCTGCAGTTTCTCTTATTGCAGCAGAGATGCGCGCGGCAATACCATCTGTTTTTGAAAATGACCCGGAAGGTCTGCTTATCAGGATGGAACTCCTGCTGATGATCAATACTTCTGTAAATGATTACTATACGGAATCTGACGCTGTAAACGAAGAAACATTATTAAAACATATTAAAGAAGATATTTATGTCTATGTAAGTGATTATTACGAAACGGAATGCGAAAAAAAGATATGTACGCTTACCGAAGCAAAAAACTGCTTTGCTGCATCGATCATAAAAGAGTATGCGTCTGATCCTGAGGATATTAAAAAGCTTTACCGGTATGGCGAATATATCACGGAAAACGAAATAAAGACAGCGGAGTATATCGCATCACTGTCAGAAGAGGAAATCTCATCTATTGCCGGTACCTTAACGGAAGGCTATCGGCGGGGCTTTGAAATAAGCGGCAGGGATCTGTCCATAAAAAAGACTGCAGACATTAGATATCCCATAGGTTTTGAGCGGATAATCGCAAAAGCCGTTGATAATCTTAAGGATATGGGGCTGGATGCGGTGATCCACAGGAGCGGGCAGAGCTTATTTAACGGCTACAGTGTCTCAAAGAATGGATTTTTCGGTGCTAATCCCAATCCCCAGTTTGATTTTGACCATCTGGAGGATCTTGCATTTATCCTTGACGGACAGCTGGTGACCAGGAGGCTGGAATGCCTGAAAGCCGCATGGGAGAAACATAAGGACAGCGCTAAGGTTCATGCAGGACCTGTAGTGCTTGAGTGTTTCGGCTCTAAGCCCTTTGTTCCTGAAAGTTGTGTAAATGCTTTAAAATACAGCGAAAAGCAGCGGAGCCTGAATGTCCGTTTCCGTACTGAAAGCGGTACAATGACTAATCATTTTATTCCCGGCGAGGAACGGAGCTTTACCATTATGGCGCTTCCGGTCTATGATTCTGGGAAGGATTTTGAGAAGATCTTTGATGCGGTGCTTAAGATAAATACGCTGGATAATGAACTATATTTCAGTATACAGCAGAATATAATAGATGTCCTGGATAAGGCTGACCACATATGTGTCAGGGGAATGAACGGAAACTGTACGGACCTGACTATAGCCCTTGTGGAATTGGCGGATCCGGAGCATCAGACTAAATTTGAAAATTGTGTTGCGGATGTTAATATTCCCGTAGGTGAGGTATTTACATCACCGGTGCTTAATGGTACTAACGGTACGCTGCATGTAAGCAGAGTTTTCCTGAATGAGATAGAATACAGGGATCTCAGGATTGAATTAACAGACGGTATGGTTTCTGACTATTCATGTGCCAATTTTGAAGATCCGGCCGAATGCAGGCATTTCATAGAAGAAAATATACTTTTTAACCATAAGACCCTTCCTGTGGGAGAGGCGGCCATAGGCACAAACACCACAGCCTATGTATTGTCAAAAAAATATGGTTTTGAATCACTGCTGCCCATACTGATTGCAGAAAAGACAGGGCCGCATTTTGCACTGGGTGATACATGCTATTCACACAGTGAGGATATTAAGGTATATAATCCTGATGGCAAAGAGATAATTGCCAGGGATAATGAAATATCCATTCTCAGAAAAAAAGATATTTCAAAGGCGTATTTTAACTGCCATACAGATATAACGATTCCGTATGACGAGCTGGGAAGCCTGACAGCTGTAGCTACAGACGGAAGCGAGACAGCAATAATAAAAGACGGAAGGTTTGTACTGAAAGGAACAGAGGAGCTGAATAAAGCTTTTGAATTATAAAACAACAATATCAGGAGGAAGAAAACATGCCACAGGTGAGCATAGTCATGGGCAGCGATTCGGATATGCCCGTTATGAAAAAAGCAGCTGACGTACTTAAGGAGCTGGGAATCGAATTCGAAATGAGGATAATCTCGGCCCATCGTGAGCCTGAAGAATTCTTTGAATATGCCAGGACTGCAGAGGACAGAGGCGTCAAGGTAATAATCGCAGGTGCCGGAATGGCGGCCCATCTTCCGGGAATGTGCGCTGCTATATTCCCCATGCCCGTTATAGGTATTCCTATGCATACAGAGTCCTTGGGAGGAAGGGATTCGCTTTATTCAATAGTACAGATGCCTTCCGGAATACCTGTGGCAACTGTTGCTATAAACGGTGGAAAGAATGCGGGAATTCTTGCAGCAAAGATGCTGGCCATGTCAAATCCGGCAATCCTTGAAAGACTTAAGAAGTTTACTACAGATATGAAAGATCAGGTTATTGCAAAGGATGCAAAACTTGCCGATGTTGGATACGAGAACTATTGATCACTATTTCGTATGAACCGAAGCATTTGTTGTTGAGGTCCTGAAGCCATTTAAAAGATGCATTAACTGTTAACCATAGATAAAGGAGGAACGTAATGGATTATAAGAATGCCGGTGTTGATATTGAGGCCGGATACAAGTCGGTTGAACTCATAAAGAAATATGTTGCTGAGACCATGAGGAGCGAGGTTCTTGGCGGCTTAGGCGGTTTTTCCGGGGCTTTTTCATTAAAAGCCATTAAGGATATGGAGGATCCTATCCTTCTGTCAGGAACAGACGGTGTAGGAACCAAGCTTAAACTTGCGTTCCTTCTGGATAAGCATGATACCGTAGGTATTGACTGCGTGGCAATGTGCGTGAACGATGTGGCATGTGCAGGCGGTGAGCCTCTGTATTTCCTGGACTATATTGCATGCGGTAAGAATTATCCCGAGAAGATCGCTCTTATTGTAAAAGGCGTAGCTGAAGGCTGTAAGCAGGCAGGCTGCGCACTTATAGGTGGCGAGACAGCAGAGATGCCCGGGTTTTATCCCGAGGAAGAGTATGACCTTGCCGGCTTTGCAGTAGGTGTAGCAGACAGAAAGGATCTCATAACGGGAGAAAATATAAAATCCGGTGATGTGCTTGTGGGCATAGCTTCAAGCGGCGTTCATTCAAACGGTTTTTCCCTTGTAAGAAAGGTTTTCCAGATGAATGCCGACAACCTCATTCGTTATAACTCGGAGCTTGGAAGGCCTTTGGGTGAAGCACTTATAGAGCCGACAAAGATATATGTAAAGGCTCTTAAATCCGTAAAGGATGCCGGTATCACAATAAAGGGATGCAGCCACATCACGGGCGGCGGTTTTTATGAGAACATCCCCAGGATGCTTCCTGACGGAACCTGCGCAAAAGTTAAGAAGTACAGCTACGAAGTTCCTGCCATATTCAGGCTTTTACAGGATACCGGAAAGATTGAAGACCACGTAATGTACAACACCTATAATATGGGTGTGGGCATGGTTCTTGCCCTTGATCCTGCTGATGCGGATGCTGCCGTGAAGGCACTTGACGCAGCCGGAGAGAAGGGTTACATAATCGGTGAAGTGGCTGACAGTGATGTGAAGGAGACGGTAATATGCTAAGGATCGCTGTATGTGTTTCCGGCGGCGGCACAAATCTTCAGGCGATAATTGATGCTATAAAAGACGGCAGGATAACAAATGCCGAGATAGTTTCGGTAATATCCAACAAGCCTGATGCTTATGCACTTAAAAGAGCTGAGGAAAACGGGATAAAGAGTGTCTGCGTCTGCCGGAAGAATTATCCCGATAAGGATAGTTTTTACACGGCACTGATTGATGCAGTAGACAGTGCAATTCCGGACCTGGTGGTCCTTGCAGGCTTCATGGTGGTGCTTCCGCCTGAAATGATAAGGAAATATCAGCGAAAGATCATTAATATCCATCCTTCGCTGATTCCGTCATTTTGCGGCGACGGTTTTTATGGTCTCAAAGTGCATGAAGCAGCACTTGCCAGAGGCGTAAAAGTAACCGGTGCCACAGTTCATTTTGTTGATGAAGGAACGGATACAGGTCCCATAATCAGGCAGAAAGCCGTGGATGTGCACGAAGGCGACACCCCGGAAATACTTCAGAAACGCGTTATGGAGCAGGCTGAATGGGTTATCATGCCGGAGGTTATAGATGAAATAGCAAACGGCGAGATCAACATAGGAATGGAAAGAAAATAGGAGGATATATTACAGTATGAAGATACTTGTTGTTGGCGGCGGCGGAAGAGAGCATGCCATATGTTATGGGCTTCATAAAAGCGAACGTGTGACCAAGCTTTATTGTGCCCCCGGTAATGCAGGCATTGCTGAATATGCAGAATGCGTCGATATAGGCGTAATGGACTTTGAAAAACAGGTTGCTTTTGCAAAAGAAAATGACATTGATCTTGTGGTAGTTGCTCCTGATGATCCTCTTGCTGCCGGACTTGTGGATGAGTTTGAAAAAGCAGGTATTAAGGCTTTCGGACCTCGTAAAAATGCAGCAATACTTGAAGGAAGCAAGGCTTTTTCAAAGGATCTGATGAAAAAATACGGCATTCCTACAGCTGCTTATGAAACATTTGATGATCCTGAAAAAGCATTGGAATATATTGAGACTGCTAAAATGCCCATAGTGCTTAAGGCTGACGGTCTGGCCCTGGGAAAGGGCGTTCTTATTTGCAACGATCTTGAAAGTGCAAAAGAAGGCGTAAAAGAGATCATGCAGGACAAGAAATTTGGTTCCGCAGGATCCAGAATGGTGGTTGAGGAATTCATGACAGGCCGTGAGGTTTCTGTTCTTAGTTTTGTGGACGGAAAGAATATCCGCATTATGACAAGCGCTCAGGATCATAAGCGGGCAGGCGACGGCGACACCGGTCTTAACACCGGCGGAATGGGCACATTTTCACCCAGTCCTTTCTACACTGAAGAGGTAGACAGGATATGCCGTGAAAAGATATATCAGCCCACAGTTGATGCAATGAGGGCTGAGGGCCGTGAGTTCAAGGGCATCATTTTCTTTGGACTTATGATCACTGAGGATGGCCCGAAGGTGCTTGAGTACAACGCACGTTTCGGTGATCCCGAGGCACAGGTGGTTATTCCAAGAATGAAGAATGATTTGCTGGACGTAATTGAAGCCTGTGTTGACGGTACTTTAGGCGATGTTGAACTTGAATTTGAAGATAATGCTGCTGTCTGCGTAGTCCTTGCAAGTGAAGGATATCCCGTCAAATACGAAAAGGGCTATGAGATAAAGGGACTGGAGAATTTTAAGGATAAAGATGATTATTTCTGCTTCCATGCAGGTTCTAAGTTTGCAGAGGGGAAAATAGTGACAAACGGCGGAAGAGTTCTTGGTATTACAGCAAAAGGTGATGACCTGAAGCAGGCGAGAGCAAAAGCCTATGAAGCAACCGGCTGGATAGAGTTTGAAAACAAGTACATGCGCCATGACATAGGAAAAGCGATTGACGAAGCGTAGGTGTCGGTTGACATAAATTTATTATTTTTATAAAAAAAGAGTGCAATATTACGAATAATATGATAAAATCCTTGTGTTGTGCATATCGAACGAAAAAATAACAGTATGCATAGGTTTTGAGTTTTACGGAGGAAGAAAAGTATGGAAAGCAGAACAGTTAGAAAAAACATTTGTTTCAGGATGTTGCCGGCGCTTTTTCTGGCATTTGTCCTTATGTTTGCAATGCAGATGTTAGTCTTTGCTGCAGCAAACGAAGGCGATACCATCACTGTTACAAAGGACGGTGGATGTAACGTACGTAAATCCGCATCGACTGACAGTGAAAAAGCAGGTGCAGCAGATAAGGGCCAGTCTTTTGTTGTGGCCGAGGTTGTTGAGGCCGGAGACTATGTATGGTACAGGGTTGAAAGTGATTCAGTATCAGGCTATATCCGCGGTGATATGGTAGAGGTAACCGCTACAGCTGAGGAAACCCCTGATGAGGGCGAAGCACCGGAGGAAGGTGAAGGTGAAGGTGAAGCTACTGAAGAGGAAACACCTGAAGAACCGGCTCCTGCATCTTCATCTGCGACACTTAATGCATTAGAGCCTACAGCAGATCCTGATGTTATTCCTGAAGGATTCATCAAGGTTACGCTTAATACAGGAGCTGGATCCGTAACAGGCTGGCAGAACGGTACTTTCTATATCATATATGCACAGACTATGGGCGGTGATCCGGGATGGTATCTGCTGGATGCAACAGACAGCAGCGATATGATCTGGATCAGATATAACAGTTCTCTGTTTACTGCTGCTTCTACAGCTAAGACTTCTTCCGGTAGCGGATATCTTATAATGGCCATCGTATTCGGTGTGCTCTGTGTAGCGCTTATAATTGTTGTTGTCATTCTCGGAATGAAGCAGTTCGGAGGTGGAAACAATTCCTCTTATGACGACGATGATGATGACGATGATGATGATTTTGATGATGACGACGATGATGACGAGGAGGAGGAAAGACCCGCGAGACGCCCTGCATCAAGAAATGCAGCTTCAGCGAGACGTGCAACTTCTTCAAGACCGGTAGTTCCTGCCGGTCGCCAGGGTTCAAGACAGCCCGCAGGTTCTTCATATCAGCAGGGTAGCGGAAACGGAAGGGTAAGAAGGGCTGATCCTTCAAGAAGATCACTTGCTACCGCACAGAAGCCTTCAAATATACCCGATGATGATTACGACGACGAAGATGATTATGATGAGTACAGCGAGGATCTGTCAGAGACCAAGGTAATGCCTTCAAAGGAGGTAGTTGAAAGACGCTCCGAGAGAAGGCCCGAAGGCGGACAGGTACGTACCCAGGCAAGGCGCTCACAGCCTGTCTCAAGAACTTCTGCAGGAAGATCTGTACAGGGGGGCGCACAGCGCAGAACCTCCGCACAGTATAATAAGACAAGAGTAAGAAATGACGAAGATGACGAGTAAAGCAAATTAAGTTTAATCGATTGATTTAAGGATCTCATTCTGTTATAGTAAATGTGTAACAGAATGAGATTTTTTTATTATATTTCATTATTTTTATAGCATATTAACCAAGTAAAAAAGGAGGTCTCATGAAATTTGAAATAGACCATAATTCAGATGAAAGCAAGTATATACAGCTCCATGACCGGATCGTTACGATGATTGCATCCGGCAAGCTGTCTGAGGGCGATATCCTTCCTTCAGTCAGGGAGATGGCTGAAATACTGGAAATTAATTTCCACACGGTAAACAAGGCTTACGCTCTGCTCCGTGATGAAGGATATGTCTTCATGGACCCCGGGGCCGGAACCGTTGTCCAGCTTTCATTTAACAAGCGGGAGAGCCGTTCAGAACTGGACCGTGATATAAAGCTTCTTGTGGCAAAGGCCAAATGCAGGAATATAGATATTGATGAGCTGCACCGTATGCTGGATGCTAATTACGGAAAACTGACTAAAAAAATGAATAAATAATGTCAGAGCCGCCTGATGGTGGCGGAAAGAGGAAAAATGAAACAATATACTGAAGCAGCAAGTGCGGCTCTGCTGCAGGCTGCAAAAGCTGCTGCTGACATGCAGGCCGGCTATATAGGTACAGAACATATACTGATGGGTCTTATGCGAGAGGTAGACTGTACAGCAGCCGCCTGGCTAAGAGCCCAGCACATTACGGAAAAAAGGATACTAGATATCATAGATGACGATGCAAGATTCAACGGTGGCATTTCTGTAGGTGCTGTGGGAAAAAGCAAGGATCTTGATTACTCGGTAAAAGCGCTTGAAGTGCTTGACCTTGCTGAAAGTATTTCATCCAAGACAGGTACAAACAGCATAGGAACCGAGGCGATAATCTTAGCAATAGTTACTGTAAGGGACTGTACTGCCCTCAGGCTTCTGATTGCATGCGGACTTGATGTGATGGAGTTCCTTAAGGATATTGCACGCAATTCCACTGCCATTATGGGAGTGGAGTTTTCCAATTATATAAAATCCGTTGTCAGGAAGATGACTAATTCCAGGCAGAGAAAAACTTCATCCAATCCAATGCTTTCACAGTACGGAAGGGATATGACGGAACTTGCAAGGACCGACAGGCTGGATCCTGTTGTAGGACGCAGAGATGAGATTGCAAGAGTGATCAGGATCTTAAGCCGGCGCACAAAGAATAATCCCTGCCTGATAGGTGAGCCGGGGGTTGGCAAAACTGCTATCGCTGAAGGTATAGCACAGAAGATTGCTGCAGGCGATGTTCCGGAAGACTTAAGGGATAAAAAACTTGTATCACTGGATCTGTCCGGGATGGTAGCCGGCAGCCGTTACAGGGGCGAATTCGAGGAACGACTGAAACGCCTTATGAATGAGGTTGAAGAGGATGGAAATATCATTCTCTTTATGGACGAAATACATACCATTGTCGGTGCAGGTTCGGCAGAAGGATCCCTTGATGCCTCAAATATTCTTAAACCAGCGCTTTCAAGGGGCGAACTCCGAATGATAGGTGCCACCACCGTATCAGAGTACAGAAAATATTTTTCCAAGGATGCTGCACTTGAAAGACGTTTTCAACCTGTAGTGGTAGAAGAACCGACAGTTGAAGAGACTGTTGAGATCCTTAAGGGATTAAGGGGTAAATATGAAGCATATCACGGACTGGGGATAAGCGATGAAGCACTGCAGGCTGCTGCGGTTTTTTCCGAAAGATATATTTCAGACAGATTCCTTCCGGATAAAGCCATTGACCTTGTGGATGAAGCCTGCGCGGGAATGAAGCTGAAAAACGCAAATCTTCCGGCATCCCTCATTAAAACATCTGAAGAAATCAAGGCTATAGAGGATAAAGTCTGTGATGCCATTATCGCTGAGGATTTTGAGCTTGCGGGTGAACTGAAAAGAAAGGAAATAGCACTTAAGGGAAAATACGAATCCGCGTTGAAGCGCCATACAGTAAAAAACGAAAAACTGCTTATAGTCGACGAAGATACAATTGCGGAAGCTGTCAGTGTCTGGACCAAGATTCCCGTAAACAAGATTGCAGAAAAGGAAAGTGAAAGGCTTCTTAAACTTGAGGACCAGCTTCACAAGCGTGTCATAGGCCAGGAAGAAGCAGTAAACGCCGTTTCCAGAGCTATAAGAAGGGGACGGGTAGGAATACAGGATCCGGCAAGGCCCATCGGCTCATTTCTGTTTTTAGGGCCTACAGGTGTTGGAAAGACTGAACTTTCAAAAGCTCTGGCGGAGCTTGTTTTCGGAACGGAGGATGCACTGATCAGGGTGGACATGTCTGAATATATGGAACCTCATTCTGTATCCAAAATGATAGGCTCACCTCCCGGATATGTAGGCTTTGATGATGGGGGACAGCTTTCGGAACAGGTGAGGCGCCATCCTTATTCTGTAGTACTTTTTGACGAGATCGAGAAGGCTCATCCGGATGTGTTTAATGTGCTTCTGCAGGTATTTGATGACGGTCATATTACGGATTCCCAGGGCCGGAAGGTTTCTTTCAAGAATACAATACTGATAATGACTTCCAACGCAGGTGCAAGGAATATTATCGAGCCAAAAAACTTAGGTTTTACCGCGCATACCAGCGAAAAACAGGAATATGACAGGATGCGTAAAGGGGTAATGGATGAAGTGAAGCGCATATTCAAACCCGAGTTCATTAACCGTATTGACGAGATGATCGTTTTTCACCCGCTTGGGGATAAGGAACTTAAGGCCATAGTAAATCTGTTATCAAAGGAACTCAGCAACAGAGTTGAGAAACAGATGGGAGTTAAGCTCAAGATATCCGCATCCCTGAAAGATATGATCATTAAAAAGCATGTGGATGTGAAAATGGGGGCAAGACCCCTTAAGCGTGCAATACAGTCAGAAATTGAGGATCCGCTGTCAGAGGAAATCCTTTCGGGAAGGATCAAGCCCGGAGATACAGTTACGGTTACTGTAAAGGATGAAAAGGCCACTTTTGTATCTGCTGTTGATGCTGAAAAAAAGAAAAAGAAAAAAATAAAATGATTATGTTATAATGTATGTGTTCAGTTCATTCAAACATTCTTATGACAAAGAAATGGAGGACATCATGTCAGTTGTAAAGGAACTCATTCGTACCGAAGAAAACGGAAAACTCAGTTTCGGTGATTACACTCTTTCAGAAAAGACAAAAAAAGAAGATTTTCAGTACGAAGGCGACCTTATGAAGGTCAAAACATATAAAGATATCACAAGACTTGAAAAGAACGGGCTTGTACTTTATGAGTCGGTCCCGGGAACAAGCGTAAATGAATTTAAGGAAACTGAAGACGGCGTAGATTTTGCCGTAGAGGGCCCCGGAGATGCACAGATCACACTGGGACTTGCTGAAGATACATCCTACAATGTGTTTGTTGCCGGCAAGGAAATCGGCATGATGAAGACCAATCTCGGCGGAAAGCTTGCCATCAGCGTTGAGCTTGCCGGAATGGGTGAAACAGAAGTAAAGGTGGTTAAAGCATAATATTGGCACCAAAGGCAAAGACAAAGACAGTATTTTTCTGTAAGGAATGCGGCTTTGAATCTGTCAAATGGAATGGTCAGTGTCCGTCCTGCCATGCATGGAATACCATGATCGAGCAGGAGGTTTCGGCCACAGTGATTAAGAAAAAAGGGGTTGGCGGGCCCGGATACGAGCCTGCTGCCCCTTGTGCATTATCTGAGATCACTTTAGGCGATGAAGACCGTATAAAGACAGGGATAGACGAGTTCGACAGAGTGCTTGGAGGCGGGATAGTTCCCGGTTCCCTTGTTTTAGTGGGCGGCGATCCCGGTATAGGTAAATCCACCCTGCTGCTTCAGGTCTGCAGGGAACTGTCGGCCATCGGAGAAAGCGTGCTCTACATTTCGGGAGAAGAATCCACAAGGCAGATAAAGATGCGTGCAGACAGGCTGGGGGATTTCAGAAATGATATGCTGCTGCTCTGCGAGACGGATCTTACAGCAATTTCCGATATCATCAGGAATAGAAAGCCCCGAATCGTTATTATTGATTCCATACAGACAATGTATAATGAGGATGTCTCAGGGACTCCCGGTTCTGTATCCCAGGTACGTGAATCAACAGCCGTACTTTTGCAGCTTTCAAAGACTCTTGGAATATCCATTTTTATTGTCGGACATGTTACCAAAGAGGGTACTGTTGCAGGCCCCAGGATACTTGAGCATATGGTAGATACAGTGCTTTATTTTGAGGGTGACAGGTATGCAGCTTACCGCATACTCAGAGGGGTAAAGAACCGTTTCGGCTCAACAAACGAGATTGGTGTGTTTGAGATGTGGGAAAAGGGCCTCAGAGAGGTCAAAAACCCTTCCGAATATCTTCTGCAGGGGCGGCAGAACGGTGCCAGCGGTATAGTGACCGGCTGTTCCGTAGAAGGGACGAGACCTATGCTTCTGGAGGCTCAGGCACTTGTATGCCAGACCGCTTTCGGTATTCCAAGACGTCAGGCTTCAGGCGCAGACCTGAACCGCATAAATCTTATGATGGCAGTCCTGGAAAAGAGACTTGGACTTCATCTGGGACAGTGCGATGCGTATGTAAATATCGCAGGCGGAATGAAAATAGTTGAGCCTGCAGTTGATCTTGCACTTGCCATGGCTATTGTTTCCAGCTTCTTAAATATCCCTGTTGATGACTCGTTGATCGCAGTGGGCGAGATTGGTCTTTCCGGAGAAGTCAGAAGTGTCAGCCAGATAGAGCAGCGTGTATCAGAAGCTGCTAAAATGGGATATGGCACCTGTGTGATACCTGAAGCGGGAGCCGACAGATTAAAAGGAATAAAAGGCCTGGGTGATATCCGCATTGTTCCTGTTGATTCGGTAAAAAAAGCGATAAGCATAATTCAGAAATAAATATCATGATCAGAGAAGTAGCTGAGGAATACAAAAAGCATAAAGGTGTTATGGTAGCAGGGTGTACCCTGCTGCTTTTTATGCAGCTCATAATGATCATTGCATTCAACCTTACCCAGCTATCGTCACATATGGGTTATGATTCGTCCTGGTCATTCCTGAAAGCAATGCTCATCTGGCGTGAAAAGTCCCTTGTTTCTGATATCTGGGTAGAAACAACAGGTACGCTTCTTGATGGTCCTATTGTTCCGGCTTCGTTATTGTACGGGATTACAGGAAATATTTATTTATCCTATGGCATATGCAATTCTGTTTTTGTTCTGTTGCTGCTGCTGGTTATGCGGGATACTGCAAAGAATTTCGGCCTTGATCTGAAGGGGAGGCTTGTGTGCCTGAACCTTCTTTTATGTCCATTCCTGTTAAACGGCACAAGTCCGAGTAATCTGGGATATTTCAGTGTCCTGCTGTGCGGCGACTGCCTTTACAGTATAAGAACACTTACATTTCTTATTGCGCTGGATGCAGTGCTCATAATGAATAATCCGGATAAGCGAGGCGAAGAAAGCTCCTCCGGACATAATAAAACGAAGATACATATTCTGATGATTCTGACGCTTTTTTTGTCCTTTGTGAGTGGAATGTCAGCAGGGATTTTTCTTCTGTTAGTCTGCTTTATGCCGCTGATGCTTTATGCATTTATTACTGCATTGGTACAGAATGACAGTAAACTTTTGTATGGCCGTAAAATGCTCTTTCCGGCTGCAGGCGGGATATGTGTAGTGGTCGGGAAGATTTTTCAGGCTTTTTTCATTCCTCTCAGTACCGCCGGAAACGAAAAGACCTGGACCACCATTGCGGATATCTGGAAAAACATCGGGGCTGTCTTCCAGGGCTTTATGAAACTTTTTAATATACTGCCAATTACAAGAGAGGTGCCTGTTTTATCCGTAGAAGGAATGCTTAAGGTACCTGCAATTGCAACAGCCACTCTTATTTTGACCGCAGTACTCTGGTCTGTCTGCAAAGGGCTTAGCAAGATAAAAAATAAAGAATTTGGATCACGTCTTTTTGTGCCCATTACAGTGATTGTCTGGAATGTTTTGATCCTTTCGCTCTTTAAAGTGCAGTACGGTTCGCCGGTATTTGAGGAAAGATATCTTATCTGTGCATTTGTTTCGATGATGCTTCTGGCAGGATATTGCATTACAAATGCGGATACAGGCCTGCTTTTTACCAGACTGCTTACATTCGGACTTGTCCTTTTGCTGGCATTTACAGATGCTGCTTCTGACGGCATATTTTTACTTTTAACAAACAAAGACTGGCATATGGATTCTGTTGCAGATAAAGCTGAAGAGCTGGATGCCGGGATCGTATTATTCTGCGGAGATGACCTTTGGGAAACAGGAAGGGCAATGCGGGTATATGATTACGGTCGTATCTATAAATGTGTAAATTCAGACGGAAATATAGTTCACTGGGGAGACTATATATTTTATGACGATCTGAGCTTTTATGAAGGAAGGATCATGTATGTGGTAAGCCGGGATAATCCTGATCTTGCATCCGGGATACTTGACGGCGCCGTTTATACCGGGGCATGTATGCAGTATGATATATATACGGCCGGAGACTGATCATGTATGTTCCGGCGGTCAGTGATAAGACGGGAAAAAAGAAGACGGTTTACACTATAAATATAGGATTGTAAGGCTGCACCACTGAGGCAGAAGGAGGGGAAATGCGGATAATGATAACCAACGATGATGGGATCAATGCACCCGGATTGATCAGGCTTGCTGAAGCCGCAAAAAAATTCGGTGACGTTACTGTTGGCGCACCTAAGGATCAATGCAGCGCAATGTCACATCATATCACTTTAAGAGAGGACATAGCAGTATCAGAATTTAATTTCCCGGTTGAAGGGGTAAAAGCCTATTCCTTCGAGGGAACTCCGGCCGACTGTATCAGGGCTTCATTTTTAGGTTTTATACCGGAATCAGAAAAGCCGGATGTTGTGTTTTCCGGTATAAACGAAGGTTCAAACTGTGGTTTTGACATACAGTATTCTGCAACCGTAGGGGCAGCAATGGAAGCTCTTCTTTATAAAGTGCCCGTTATCTGTTTTTCACAGGGTTATGTAGAATGTAACCTTCATGGCGGTGAGGGGGTGTTGACAGAGGTATGTGATAAATACTTACATGATGTTATCGATGAGCTTCTTAAGCACGAACTGATGTCAAATTGCTGCTGGAATGTTAATTTTCCCAACTGCAGACTGGACCAGTACAAAGGCATGCTTTATGACCGTTTTCCTTCACAGCAGGCTTTCTGGGATGACAGGTATGAAACATATAAAGGAGAAGATGGTAAAACATATATCCATATGGTAACCGAACCCATAAAAGGCGCAGAGGAGGGCAGCGATATGAAAGCGTTGCTTGGCGGTTACATATCAATAGGTTTTGTCAGAAATATGGTGTTGCTGTAATGAAGGTTCTTGTTTTGAGTGACTCACATGTGAATAATAACATTATAATACAAGTCATTGCAGAAGAGAAACCGGATATGCTGATACATCTCGGAGACATAGAAAACGATACCCGGCAGATAGAGCAGGCTCTTGGAACAGAGAAGCCATCAATTTACATAAGGGGCAACTGCGATTACTATGATCCGGCACTTAAGCCCCAGGCTGAATTTAAGCTGATGGGACACAGATTTTTTGCAACCCATGGCCATATGTATGGTGTGAATTACGGTTTAGACAGGCTTGCATATGCAGCAAAAGAAAAAGACTGTGATATAGCACTCTTTGGCCACATACACAGACCGGTTGATGAAGAGCTGGGTGGGGTCCGCATTCTTAATCCCGGCAGCATATCAAGGCCTCGTGGCGGGAGCTGCCGTTCTTATATCATTATGGAACTTGGGGAAGACGGGGATATGAGCGTGGAATTTCACGAAGTAAGATAAGTATCTGAAAAACTCTTAAATTTCTTCTTGCAATATCATACTTATAATAATACAATACAACGGGCGCGGGCAGATACCTTCGGGATCTGACCTGTGCACGACACATTACAATTTTATATCTTTTTAGGAGGAAGAAAGCAATGAAAAAAGTAAGGATTTTTCTTACAGGATTGCTGATGACAATGGCTGTTGCACTGGGCGGCTGCACAGGTGACAAGACTGCGGAGACTCCCGTATCTTCTGCAGAGAATGCAGATGAGTCAGGCTATTCAGCCACAGGTCAGATCACAATCGGAATC
>JAILDD010000243.1 GCA_024689605.1 Lachnospiraceae bacterium | reverse complement strand
TGGAAACAGCCAGGAACAGCATAAAACCGATAACTAACAGTGAATCAGCGGACAGGGATATCATTCCTTCTCATCCTCCTCGGAAAAATAGATTTCTCTGATCCCCCCGATCATGTCTTCATCAGTAACATTCTGGTCAATATATGCCTTGCCGACCCTCTTCAGCAGTATAAACTTTATACCTTTGTCTATAGCTTTTTTATCGGATTTAGTGAATTCCAGCACCTTTTCCGGCTCTATGTCATCAATGGATATGGGCAGATTGAAAGGAACGAACATATCCCTTATCTCATAATACTCATCTTTTGAAAGCTTGCCCTTCTGCCATGAAATATATGCTGCCGCAACGCAGCCCAAAGCCACGCATTCACCGTGAAGAAGCTCAAAATTCTTATACTTTTCTATAGCATGTCCTATGGTATGTCCGAAATTCAGCAATGCACGGTCACCGTTTTCCAGCGGATCCCGCTCCACTATCTTCTGCTTGCATATGCAGCTGGTCTTAACCATATCCGCAAGCACTTCCGGCTTTTTGTCATGGATCTCATACATGTTTGACAGTATCCATTCATAAAAAGACGCATCCATAATAAGGCCATACTTCATGACCTCTGCCATTCCGGAATAGTACTGGCGGCTGTCAAGGGAATTCAGCGTAGAAGTGTTAATATAGACCAGTGAAGGCATTTTAAACGCCCCTACCATATTCTTATAGCCCTCAAAATCCACACCGGTCTTTCCGCCCACTGAAGAGTCTACCTGGGACAGTAACGTTGTAGGAACCTGTACCACTGCTATCCCTCTAAGATAGATCGCAGCACAGAAGCCTGCTGTATCGCCTACAACACCGCCGCCGAGGGCGATTACAAGGTCATGGCGGTTGATCTTATTTGTAATCATTTCACTCAGGATCTTCGTAACGGTATCCAGATTCTTGCTGGATTCACCTGCCGGAAATGAGTACAAAAAGAAAGCTGAACACACATCTTTCAGCTCTTCTTTTATTGTGTCTGCATATAAAGGCCCGACAGTGCTGTCTGTGATGACCATGAATTTCTTGCCTTCAAATCCAAGATCTTTTATCTTTGCTACGAGTCCCGAAAAGTCCGATTCGATACAGATATCGTATATCGGTTTTTTGTTCATGTTGACTGTTATCAGGTCGGACATTTATAATGCTCCTTTATTTCTTTTTATTTTTACCCGTTTCACTTTTCTTCGTTTCTTCCAGGGTCTTGCGGGTTCTGTCAGGCTCACCTACAGGCTTAAAACTGCCTCTGGTAACCTTGAAATCATCTTTTTCTTTTTCCTTTTTGGATGCCGGTTTCTTGTTGTTGTACTTAAACGGATCGTTAGGCATCGTACGGGGGGCTTCACCGTAAAGTCCGGCATAAGACATCTGTTCATACTTTTTGTCAGCCACATCCGAACCGCTCTGGGGCATATCACCTTCATAGCGGTTATTGAATACCGGATCAAAACCGGTATCGCGGTCCTGTTCATCATCATAGGAACCAAGGAAGCTTTTAGCTGCCTTTGCAGCCGAATCATTCTCATCACTCTTTGAACTGTTTTCATTTGAAGCTGCTGCAGGAGTTTCCACAAGACTTTCTGCAGGATTCCTGGTCACATTAAAGGACTCAGCTGCGTAGCTTTCAGCCGGTACCGGCTCATTCTTCTGCACCTCAGTGTCACCGTAAGCAGCCGTATCTGCCGATGTCTTCGGAGTATCTGTTCTGTCTGAAGCTGCAGCTGATGAAACAGTATCCGAAACGATCTCTGACGTCACAACTGCAACAGTTGCATCCTCAGTGTTTATCGTGCTGCTGCTTGTATCGGTCATTTCCGCATATGCGGACTCGTTTGCTGCGTAATTTGATGATATATGCGTTTTTGAATCATCCTTCTTCTCGTTTTTATCAGCTGCTTTTTTATCGGCTGCACGTTCCTTAAGAACACCGGCACCGCCATTTCTCTGGGATTCTGACGAATGGTCATCTGTAATATGCAGGAAATCATAAGCTATAGTATATTTTCCGTCGGAATAAAAACTGAAGAAATTAGAATTTATCCTTTCAACTACAGTTATCACATTATCATCATTCGTGTTTAGTAGCACAAGAAAAATCTGCCTTGTAGAATACCTCGATGAAACATCGGATTTTCTCAGGGAAACAGATATAGCCTGCTCAAGCTTCTCAATAGCAATATCATTGTCAGCCTCTGTAGGTGCTGTCCCCTCCACAGGCATAAGTGTAAGCAGTATGCCTTCTGCATTATTGCCATAACGGCTGAAGTACCTCGCTATAAACTTAAAAACATGGGGAAAAGCATCGAAATCCATCATATATGCGCCCATATCGCTATCAGAACGCTTGATGGTTTCACTGATATAATTTATATCAGCCAGGTTTTCCGACCTTTTCCTGTCTGATTTCGCCGAATCTGAGAAAAAGTGGAATGAATTCTTACCATTCTGTTTTACATGGTAAAGTGCCTTGTCCGCAGCATTATAAAGCTTGCTGAAATCAGCACCGTCATCCGGTGCCTGGGCTATGCCGACAGATATGGATGAATTAGTATCGTATTTATTAATCTCAAGCTTATTGCAGATATCAGCGATGATTGCAGACGCTTTTCTGCTTAGGATATTCTTATCGGTTTCCCCCTCAAAGAACATAATGAACTCATCGCCGCCTATCCTGCACACGATATCGCACTCATCAGATTCTTTCTGAAGGGTTTCAGCCAGCATCTTAAGCACGGCATCCCCGGCCATATGACCGTAAGTGTCATTTATAGCCTTGAAATTATCCATATCTATCATGAACAGGGATCCACGGCCTGTGTGAGCCAGCTTTTCATTTGCCAGTTTCTCCGTATATTCTCTGTTATAAAGGCCCGTAAGAACATCCTTCTGTGACTTATCCTTGATATCTGCCATTTCACGGATACGTTCGTTAAGCTCATCTGTAAGAACCTTCTGCTTGATCTCATTTTCAAGGACTTTATTTATACGGTTTGAAAGAACACTGGGTACAAAAGGCTTGGCTATAAAATCCACTGCCCCCATGTCAAGACATTCACTTTCCGTTACAGCATTCGCATTTGCAGATAAAAAGATTACAGGTATATCCTTAAGCTCCTTTTTCTTCTGGATGCTTTTCATGACTTCTATGCCGCTCATTATAGGCATATCAATATCCAAAAGAATAAGGTCAGGGACATTGGAATCAAGATAACGGAGTGCCTGTGACCCTGAGATTGCAGTAGCCACTTCACACTGATCCTTAAGCGCAGAACGTGCGCAGGAAAGGTTAATGCTTTCGTCATCAACTATCAGAATTTTCTTCAATGCGTTTTCAGCCATGATCTTAAAAGCCCCCTCAAAAAAGCTATTTAACCCAAGACAATACCTTGAAATAATTATAATACATCATAGTTCTTAACGCAACGAAAAAAGGCACCTGTTTAGATGCCTTTTTATAGTTTGTTATATTGAAATAATCTTTAGGAAAAGGAAAAACAATCCAGGCTGTCTTGGGATTAACGGCGAGATTTTTTCTTAGGAGCCTCTTCCTCGATATCGCTTGCATAGTCGTCCTCTGAGTATACAGGAACCTCTTCCGGTGTGCATGTAAACAGGCCGCAGGGAGATCCTTCAACTGCAGAACCTGAAATCGGCTCAAAATGAGCATCCAGCGCATATACTGAACCACAGCAGAAATCAATGATCCTCTGAGCAAGTTCTTCATCACAGGACTCAGTATTCAGAATAACAGTATAACCGTCCCTGAGCATATCCGTAACCTTCTGAACATCATTAAACTTTTCAGGCTTAACCTTAACAACTACGCTTCCTGCCTGATACTCAGACTCAATAGGCTTTCTGCTTATAAAAGAAGAGATCTTTGCAGGTGCCTTTGTCTTCTTTGCAGGTCTTACATCCTCGTAATCATCTTCGTAATCATCCTCGTAGTCATCCTCATAGTCCTGACCATTGATGTTAAGCTTTTCAGCCAGCTGTGAAAAAATAGGAAATGCCATTGTCCTTGTTCCTCCTCTACCTTGAAAAAGATTTTGTGTTTAAAAAACAACTGCTATCATTATGCAATATTTTACACTTTATGTCAACACAGATTTGAAGAAAATTTTTCCATTCCTATTAAAAAAGTGTTGATATACCGTGCTCCTTTTAGTTATCGGCAGAGAATTGGTTAAAGTTAATACTTTTATGTAAAGATTTTATGTAAATTATTTATGTAAACCCGTTCATATGTTATGTTAACTGATTTATGTTAACCAGCGTATATTTTATGTGAACCAGCCTTCTACGTTACGTAAACCTATGGAATATTCCTCTCAGATCAGGCATGCATTTATGAACAATCTTGAAATCTTGTCAGAAAAAAACAGCCCGCAAAGAATGCAGGCTGTTACAACATTACGGGTGATCATATAATGATCATATAATCATGTATAGTTTCTTTCTCCGAATATCCCTGTCCCTACTCTCACATGGGTGGCTCCTTCCTCCACGGCAACCTCATAGTCGCCGCTCATCCCCATTGACAACACCGGCCTATCCGGAAAAAAATCCCTCATATCATCATTGTAGATCAGTTCGCGGAGCGCTTTGAAATATGGTCTGTTCGTCTCAGAATCTTCCGTATATGGAGCTATGGTCATCAAGCCGCAAAGCCGCAAATGTGATAACCCGGAAACACTTCTTATAAGAGCCTTGTTTTCCTCGATATCAGATGTACCGAATTTGCTGTCTTCACCTGCAATATTCACTTCCACAAGAATATCCGCCACGATTTCTTTTTTTGCAGCCTCTTTC
>JAILDD010000216.1 GCA_024689605.1 Lachnospiraceae bacterium | reverse complement strand
CTCGGCTGTCTCGTTGATATCATTATAACATCAATATTTATCTCGTCAACATTTTATTATCTTTAAGGTATTCTATAGTCAGCTGTCATTCTATACTTACACTAGTGATAATAGGTGCTTCGGACTGTCGCTGATATTTTTATTCTATCTTTATTTCGTAGAGACTTCGGGCTGTACTGAATAACTATTTCTTTTAGTCGATTTATATTTCAATATTTCAGTATTTTTCAGGGAGGTTATATCATGTTGGAACAGATGAACAATGAGCAGAGGCAGGCCGTCATGCATCTTGACGGGCCTATGATGGTGCTTGCAGGGCCGGGATCGGGCAAGACGTTTGTCATAACGAGACGGATACGCAATATGATACAGAGCGGTATAGATCCGGAATCGATACTGGTCATCACCTTTACCAGGGCGGCGGCAATGGAGATGCAGGAACGCTTTGAAAGCCTTATGGAGGATGAAGGGCTAGGGGTGACTTTTGGGACCTTCCACAGCGTGTATTTTAATTTCTTAAAGAAATCCCTGCATTACAGTGCATCGGATATTGTTACGGAAAAAGAGAAAAAGCAGTTTATAAAGGAGGCATTATCATCATATCCGAAGCTTAATGCTGATGATTTTACTTCACAGTACCTGCTGGATGCCTTTTCAAAGATAAAAAACGACGGGCTATCTCCGGAGGATTATAAAAGCCCTGGCCGGCTTGTGGACAAGGATGTTTTCGAAAAAGTCTATTACGACTATGAAAGAATAATGCAGACAGCAGGAAAAATAGATTTTGATGATATGGTACTAAAGTGCAGGACGTTATTCGAAAAAAATAAGGACATACTTGATATGTGGAGGGAAAGATACAGATATATCCTTATCGACGAATTCCAGGATATCAATCCCATGCAGTATGAAGTGATAAAGATGCTTGCAGAACCGAGGAACAACCTTTTTATCGTTGGGGATGATGACCAGTCGATTTACGGATTCCGGGGTTCATGCCCACAGATAATGCTGGATTTCCCGAAGGAATTCAAGGGGGCGAAAAGTGTGCTCCTAAAATACAATTACCGTAGTACCGCCGGTGTGGTAAATGCGGCCTGCAGGCTGGTGGAACATAATAAAAACAGGTTCAGGAAAACACTTATCGCGGCAAACAAAGAGGCGGGCGGAGTTAACGTGCTTACCTTTAAAGATAAGGCAGATGAAGTGGAAGGGATACTGACGTTAGTAAAGACTGCGACGAAGTTTATGAACTGCAGTGACATTTCCCTTATATTCAGGACGAACTCATCTGCAGGGACCTATGCCAAGGCTTTGACGGAAGCCAGGATACCGTATTACATGAAAGAGAAGGTGAAGAATGTCTTTGAGGGCGTAATGGCAAGGGATATCCTTGCGGTACTTGCTTATGCAGAGGGACAGTATACAAGGGCAAACCTGCTGCGGTTTATGAACAAGCCTGTCAGGTATATCCGGAGATGCGACTTTGGAGCCGGTAATGAAGGATATGTGCAGGGGGATACGGATGGAAATAAAGAACTGCTGTCAATGATGATGGCAGATCCTGAAATAAAGCCCTATGTAAAAAAGAATATACGGGAACTGATGTATCATCTGAAGACACTAAAGGGGATGCATCCTTTTGCAGCAATAAATTACATAAGGCGGGGAATGGGTTATGAGAGCTTCATGATACAGGAAAATGCAAAAAGAGGAATATCAAAGGATGAGACAGTGGCTGAGCTGGATGAACTTTTAGATTCTGCAAAGTGTGTAGACGATTACAGGCACTGGCTTGAATCTATAGAAGAGTATTCTGAAAAGCTGAAGGAAAGCAACAATGAAGAAGCTAAAGACGGTGTGCACCTGATGACCATGCATGGTTCAAAAGGGCTGGAATACAGGATGGTAATAATTCCTGACATAAACGAAGGCAGCATACCTTCTAAAAGGTGCGAAAAAAGAGAAGAGATAGAGGAAGAACGGCGGGTATTCTATGTGGCGATGACAAGGGCAAAGGAAAAGCTTTTTCTCTGCCATTTGGAAAAGAATAAGGAAAAACGGATTGCGCCCAGCAGGTTTTTGAAGGAGATAAGACGGACATCACTGTAATCCGTTGAACAACTGCTCGTCAAGGTATTCATCGAAAGCATCAGCTGCAGCATCATATTCTTCATCGTCATCGATGTAGTGAAGGTCGGGATTGCCTTCGGAATCTTCTGTATAGCCGTAGATCCAGACATCTTCGATGACAGGCTTTTCATTTTCATCCACGGGCAGGACAGCGATATAGTCCTTCTTGTTGCATTCGAATATCGTGATTATCTTGCAGGTGACGGTGCCGTCATCAAGTTCCAGGTCAACGTACATGTCTTCATCGTCATTCTGGTTATCGTTTTTGGGATTTACATTCTGTTTTTTCATGGCCAACCTTTCTTATAAGCTGTGTTTGTGGCTTATCCATAGAAAACCTGTGCAGGCGGAATCCCGCTATGCGCTATTTATTCAGAGCTTATAATTCTGCATATATGACTATATTGTATGACTTGTATCTTTGTGTTGCAAGGCAGATTGTCAGCAATGCCCTACCGTGTTATCATACAGTTTGATGCATTCAGTCAAACATTAGTTTTTGATAAATCATATAAATGTACTGAAGCGAACTTATGATGTCATTGACAGAAAACTACTCGATTCATCTGAATGCTTGATGGGAAAACGAAAAAAGAACAAAAGTTTCAGCTTAGGAGGTAAAGGAAATGCAGTTTGAAAAATTACAGAAGGACATGATCGCCGCAATGAAGGAGCACAATAAGGAAAGGAAGGATGCAATTTCTTCCGTGATACAGGCTGTCAAGAAGGTTGCAATCGACGAAGGCCACAGGGATGATATTTCAGAGGAGCTGGTAGACCGTGTGATCCTGAAGGAACTCAAGTCCGTAAAGGAGCAGATAGATTCCTGCCCGGCGGAAAGGACCGAGCTTAAGGCAGAATACCAGTTCCGTTATGATGTGATCAATGAGTACGCACCGAAGCTCATGAGTGCTGAAGAGGTGGAGGAACTGCTCAAGACAAAGTTTGCTGAAGTGATTGCTGCAAAGAATAAGGGCCAGATTATGAAGACCGTGATGCCTGAGCTTAAAGGAAAAGCTGACGGCAAGGTGATCAATGAGGTGGTGGCAAAGCTATGTTTATAAGAACTGACCGGACTGAAGTTTCGAGGACAGAATAATTCCGGAGGAATAGTAAAGATCAAAGGTGATCACTTGGGGGTGGTCATCTTTTTTTGTGCTGCCTGATTTTCACAGATTGCGGGAAGGCCGGGTTTATGATAAAATATTTTAGTTAATTTGTGCAGCCGTAAGTGATGCCGGAGGAATGCATGCAGCCCTGGAAACATTTGAAGACAATCACATATCATCGTTTCCTTGTCTGTGTTGGCTGCTTTAAGATCGGACTGTACTGGCAGGGACTTAACCATGACCTTTCAAAGTACATGCCGGTGGAATTTGTAAACGGTGCAAAGTATTATCAGGGCTTTGAGAGCCCGAACAACGGAGAACGGCGGGCAAAAGGCTATTCGGAAGCCTGGCTTCACCATAAAGGACGTAACCGACACCATTTCGAGTACTGGCTGGATTTCACCGTTGTCGGCCCCGATAAGAAAGTCGCATTAAGGCCTATCAGGATGCCGGACAGGTACATAGCTGAAATGTTTATAGACCGTGTGAGTGCCTCAAAGGTTTATTTAGGCGGTAAATACACGGATGCAAGCTCTTTACAGTATTACAGGCATGGAGATATCCGGGAATTCCTTCATCCTTACACACAGACACTGCTGGAAACCTGGCTGATAATGCTCGCAAAGAAGGGCGAAGCTTATACTATAGCTTGGATCAGACATTTTCTGAGGCTGCCTGAAAAAAAGCGGACAGAAATAGTCCTTAAGATGATTCACGGCGGGATGAAGAAAGAACAGCTGCTGGAACGGATTGAATATAAGTAACTGTGAAAAATTATTTATTTTGATGCGGCAGGATTTCGCATCGGGAGGATTAAAATGATAGGCGATAAAAAAGTACTATTCAGCGGGATGCAGGCAACAGGAAATCTTACACTGGGCAATTATCTTGGCGCCCTTAAAAACTGGGTGAAGCTTTCAGATGAGTACGAGTGTTTCTATTCTGTTGTGGATATGCATTCGATAACTGTAAGGCAGGATCCGGCAGAGCTCAGGAAGCGTGCCAGAAACCTCTTCATACTGTATGTTGCAGCAGGACTCGATCCTGAAAAGAACTGCATCTATTATCAGTCGCATGTAAGCTGTCATGCGGAGCTTGCCTGGATCCTAAACTGCTACACATATATGGGCGAACTGCAGAGGATGACCCAGTTCAAGGATAAGTCTGCAAAGCATGCGGACAATATAAATGCAGGTCTTTTCACGTATCCGGTACTTATGGCTGCTGACATATTGCTTTATCAGGCTGACGTTGTGCCTGTGGGCAAGGACCAGCTTCAGCATTTAGAGCTTACCAGGGATATTGCACAGCGTTTCAATGGAGTATACGGTGATGTATTTACCATACCTGAACCGTATCTGGGAAAAGCCGGTGCAAAGATAATGAGTCTTCAGGATCCTTCAAAGAAGATGTCAAAATCAGACGAAAATGAAAATGCATCCATTTATCTTATGGATGAGCCTGATGTAGTAATGCGTAAGTTCAAGCGTGCTGTGACGGATTCAGAGGCTGCAGTAAGATACCGTGACGAACAGCCCGGTATAAAGAATCTTATTGATATCTACTGTGCATGCACAGGAAAGACACCTGAAGAAACAGAGAAAGAATTTGACGGCAAAGGCTATGGCGATTTTAAGATGGCTGTAGGTGAGAGTGCGGTGGCTGTCCTTAAGCCTTTACAGGAAAGATGTACTGACCTTGCAAAGAATAAGGATTACATAGACAAAGCTATCAAGGAAAATGCGGAGAAGGCTGAGTACTATGCGCAGAAGACTTTACGAAAGGTACAGAAGAAAGTCGGTTTCCCTGAGAAGATCAGATAATTTTAAGTAGGAGGACTTGTAAATGTCAAAATATTCAATGATGGAACTCGCTGAAAACAGAAATGATATGTACAACGAGCTGGTCAAGTACTGTATGATGTCGGGCGCAATAGACCAGAGCCTTTATACTGAATATGATGTTAAGAGAGGACTCCGTGATTCTAACGGAAAAGGTGTGCTTACCGGTCTTACCGAAATTTCCGATGTAAGCGGTACCCAGGTGGTGGACGGTGTGAAGGTGCCTGCCGACGGTTCCCTTTTTTACCAGGGATATAGTGTAAACGATCTGGTCAGGGGTACAGAAGGTAAACGTTACGGCTTTGAAGAAATAACATACCTGTTGCTTTTCGGTGATCTTCCCAATGAAAGCCAGTTCAATTCCTTTAAGGCAATACTTGCAGACCTTCAGGAACTTTCTGCTGATTTTGTCCGGGATGTCATCCTTCATAATCCCAGCAGAAATGTAATGAATTCATTGCAGAAGGCAATCTTAAGCCTTTATTCCTATGATGATAATCCTGAAGATATTTCGGTTCAGAATGTTCTGAGGCAGTGCCTGCAGCTTATCGGAAAAACTCCTCTCATGAGCGTTTATGCTTACCATGGGTACAGACATTTTATTCTGAACAAGAATCTTGTTATCAGAACACCGAAGAAGGAGCTCTCTACTGCGGAGAATATACTGAATATGCTAAGGCCTGACGGCGAATTTACACCTCTTGAAGCCCAGGTTCTTGATACGGCGCTTATACTTCACGCAGAACACGGTGGTGGTAACAACTCTACATTTACGACACATGTTGTTACTTCAACCGGCACGGATACTTATTCTGCTATTGCTGCAGCAATAGCTTCCCTTAAAGGTCCCAGGCACGGCGGTGCGAACCTTAAGGTTCAGAGGATGTTCAGCAATCTGAAGGATAATATTACATCACCGTCTGATGAAGACAGTATAAAGAACTACCTGTCAAGGGTTCTTGACAAGGATGCCTTTGACAAGAGCGGCCTGATATACGGAATGGGACACGCGGTATACACGCTGTCTGATCCCAGAAAAGTTCTTCTTAAGGAGGCGGCAAAGGCTCTTGCAGAAAGCAAGGACAGGATGGAAGAGTTTGAACTTTTCGACAGGGTGGAGAGGATCTCAGCAGAACTCATAACCGAAAGACGCAGAGTATTTAAACCGGTTTGTGCCAACGTGGATTTTTACAGCGGATTCGTTTATTCAATGCTTGGAATACCGGAGGAGCTCTTTACGCCGATATTTGCAATTGCACGTATATCCGGCTGGAGTGCACACCGACTTGAGGAACTTGTTAATAACGGCAAGATAATCCGTCCAGCATATAAGTATGTGGGAACACACAAGGAGTATCTGCCCATAGAAAACAGATATTGGTAGGCGAGGTGCTTTTATGGCTGCTAAGGATAAGTATGTAGCTTATGTTTCATGCTATACCCAGGGAAGTCCCGTGGGTATCAGGGTTTATGATGCGGATATTAAAAACGGCACGCTGTCCGAAAAGGAAAAGATAAATATTTCCAATTCGTCATATATGTGCATATCCCATAATGGAAAGTATCTGTATTCAATAACCGATTACGGAGTGGAATCCTACAACATTCTTCCAGACGGTACTCTTGAGACCGCATCTGCTGCGTCCATAAACGGCATGAGAGGATGCTATCTTTCAACTGATTATGAGGATAAATATATCTTTGTAGCAGGCTACCATGACGGCAAGATCACGGTGCTTTCATTAGCTGAGGACGGTACCCTCGGCATGATAACCGATGAGATATACCATAAAGGCATCGGAAGCATTGTGGACCGGAATTTCAGGCCTCACGTAAACTGCGTAAAAATGACCAGGGATAACAGATACCTTCTGGCGGCGGATTTAGGTATTGATCAGACAAAGGTTTACAGCTTTGACCATAATACCGGGAAACTCCGTCTTGTTGATATCATACATTCCGAGCAGTATTCTGGCCCAAGGCATATCAAGACTTCAAAGGATGGAAAGTATATATACATAATCCATGAAGAAAAGTGCTATATAGCGGTATATGAATATACGGAAAAGAACGGATCGCCAAATTTTGAACAGATAGAGACCGTTCTTACGATTAACGACTACCATACGGATGATTCAGCTGCAAGTGCGCTGAATCTTTCTGCAGATTACAAATACCTGGTTGCTTCAAATGTCGGTGACAATAGTGCGGCTATATTCAGGATTGACCAGAAGACGGGAAAGCTTGGGAAAGTCCTGTGCCTTCCCATCAGCGGAATGTATCCCAAGGATGTTGCTATGTTCCCGGACAATAAGCATCTTGTATCCCTTAACCACGAGAATAATACGATGACTTTTTTTGCGGTGGACCTTGAAAAGGGGACACTGGCAATGAATGCGAAAGAAATACATATCGATCAGCCGAACTGCATTGTGTTCCATAAGCTGGGGTAAATATGGTTGAAACAGTGGAATACAGTCTTATATTGAATCTTTCAATAGACATGGCGTGCATCCTTCTGTCAATGGCAGCCCTTATGGGGGTGTTTACGTGGGTGAGGGTGCTTGGAAAGAGCGGAGTGTATGCCGGTGTGCTTCTGATACTCAATATCCTTCAGATCACATGCAACGCTCTTGGACTTTTCTTTAAGGGGGCAACGCTGGATTATGCCCACACAATACTGATTTTTTCGAATTTCTTTGAATTCTTTTTCGAATATGCATTATCAATGTGCATGGCAATGTATATTCTTAGCTGTCTTAATGATGACAGTAAAACGGAAGGGTGGCATTTTGCTGCATTCGTCATCTTCGGTTTGTCAGAAATCCTTCTCATAATATCTCAGTTCAATGGAATGTATTATACAATCAGCAGTACTAATTATTATGAACGTTCGGAATGGTATTTTATTTCTCTTGTTATGGGATTATTGTCCCTTGGGCTGAATGTGGTGATGACCATCCGGTTCAGGGACAGGCTGGAGAAGAGCCAGCGGATTGCGATATTTGTATACCTTATACTGCCCAGTGTGGCTGCTGCGCTGCAGGCATTCCTGTATGGTATATATTTCATGATGCTTCTGGATACTCTTGTGCTCAATATCTTGTTCATTAATATGATGAATATACAGGCGAGAAAGTATAAGGAGCACGAGAGGGAGCTTGCTAATGCCAGAATGGATGTGATGCTGACGCAGATCCAGCCCCACTTTATGTACAATGCCCTTGCAGTCATTGACAGGCTCTGCATAAAGGACCCGGAGATGGCAAGGCAGGCTCTGGCAAATTTCTCTAACTACCTCAGGTTTAATATCAACACGCTGAAAAAAAGGGAGCTGATCTCATTTGAGGATGAATTAAGGCATATAAAAGCGTATCTGTCCCTTGAACAGATGCGCTACGGCGATCTGCTTAATATAGAATATTCAGTAAGCTGCACTACGTTTCTGCTTCCGCCCCTTTCTGTGCAGCCCCTTGTTGAAAATTCCGTAAAGCACGGACTCAGCGATAAAGAAGGCGGCGGAACCGTGAGGATCTCTGCGGAAGAAACCGAAGAGGGGTTTGTGGTATGTGTGGAAGATGATGGGATAGGATTTGAACCCGGCGAATACAAGGGTACCGGAACACATATCGGTATAAAGAATATCGGCATAAGGCTGAGTGAAATGTGTGGCGGTAGCCTAAAAGTGGAATCTGTCCCGGGCAAAGGCACAAAATCATATGTATATATTCCGAAACAGGCAGCGCCGGCACAGGAGTATTTATAGTTGATCAGAATAGGTTTACATAATTTTTACTTGAAAAAATGCCGGTATATCTATAATATTACTAAAAAGAATCTGATCAGATAAGAATTATAAATTACAAAGAGAGGAGCAGAATATGCGGATTATTGCGGTTGATGATGAACAGCTTGCGCTTGAGACACTGACAGATGCCATAACGGAAGCTGCACCTGATGCTGAGCTTCATTCTTTCCGGGATGGTAAATCGGCTATAGAATTTGTAAAGGATAATCCTTGTGATGTGGCATTCCTGGATATCCGCTTAAGGGGAATGACAGGACTATATCTGGGCGTGCAGCTTAAGAGCCTGTGCCCGTCCATAAATATCATATTTGCTACCGGTTATGACGAATATGCACTGGATGCCATGAAGATGCATTGCAGCGGATATCTTTTAAAGCCCGTGCAGGTAGAGCATGTAAAGGACGAGCTTGCAAACCTCCGTACATCCCAGGCTCCGGCAAAATCAAGGATACATGCGCAGACATTCGGAAATTTCACGCTTTTTCTTGATGGTTATCCCGTTGAGTTTGAGACAAACAGGAGCAAGGAGCTTCTGGCATATCTTGTAGACCGT
Organism: Lachnospiraceae bacterium; assembly: GCA_024689605.1. The sequence goes on along the minus strand of JAILDD010000216.1, from coordinate 6,570 downwards.
AGAGGGGCAAGGGTAAAAAATGGTGAAGCTGCAGCTGTCATCTGGGAAGAAAATGACAATATTGCTTCGGTACAGACGCAGCTCAGGAAGGCAAAACAGGGGCTGCTGTCTTCCTTGAAAAAAGCAGGCTGTTCCGAAATTCTCATATCCGGTCATAATGATATGGCTGTGGATACCACAAAGATGAGCTGCGACTACTGGCAGCTCCTTGAGAATGATGTAAGGGTGCTCAACAGTTTTTGCGGGGAGTATATGTCTGAATACAGCTGGGCAGAGATAACTCTCGCCGGCCTGGAGAGACAGGTGATTTATTGAGATCACTGTTCTGTATATTAATGTCGCCGTCAGCAGAGCTGACGGCGTTTTTGTTTTATCTTATCAATATATCTTTTTCAGATGTTCCATTTTTGCACCCATGTTTTCAAGCAGGGCATCAAATATGGTTATTGCGGTCATGCATTCTACAACAACGACAGCCCTGGGAACTATCACGGGATCATGCCTGCCTTCTATGTTGAGTTCGGTATTTTCAAATGTTCCGTTTTCTTTTTTTGCTATTGTATCCTGTGTCCTGTAAATCGAAGGGGTGGGCTTAAAATAAGCCCTTATTTTTATCGGGGCAGAGCAGGACATGCCTCCGAGAATGCCGCCGGCATGGTTAGTTTCAAAAGAAACACTGCCATCTGTTTCTGTCCTGATCTTATCGTTGTTTTCGGAACCATTCAGTTTTGCAACAGCAATCCCGTCACCAATCTCAACAGCCTTAACAGCGCCTATTGAAAAAATAGCATGGGAGAGGGTGGCGTCCAGCTTGTCAAATACCGGTTCGCCTATGCCTATGGGCATGCCGGTGACTGTGCAGTATATGCTTCCTCCGACGGAATCCTTTTCTTCACGGCATTTAGTTATGAGTTCTGTGACGGCATCATCCAGTGATCTATCCGGCATTACGCTATGGAGCGAGTATGCAGTTTTTAGGGATTCGTTGTTAAGCACTTCAAGTAATTCAGAGGGCACGGAAACATTACCTATTGAAGCAGTAACTGCGTGTATTTCAATGCCAAGGGTTTCCAGGGCTTTTGCTGCAATTGCACCCGCGGCCACCCTTGCAGCCGTTTCCCTTCCTGAGGACCTGCCACCGCCACGGTAGTCTCTTACACCGTATTTTTCATCAAGACACAGATCAGCGTGTCCGGGACGGAAAGTAGTCTTAAGGTTTCCGTAGTCCTTGGAATGCTGGGAAGTGTTTCGTATCATAAGGGAGATGGGACAGCCAGTAGTCATGCCTTCATAAACACCGGAAAGTATTTCTACCCTGTCGCTTTCGCTGCGCGAAGTTGTAAGGGCCGAGGTGCCGGGCTTTCTGCGGTCAAGGTATTTCTGTATGTCTTCTTCAGAAAGCGGGAGTCCTGCGGGACATCCGTCTATAACTGCACCCAGGGCGGGACCATGGGATTCACCCCAGGTGGTCACTCTGAAATTTTTTCCGAAAGTTGATCCGGCCATCTTTATCTCCTTCTGCCGCTTTTCATACGGCGATGCATCAGTATTCTTTGACTTTTGGCTGCCTAAATATTATCATTATGAATTGCAGACAAGGCAATTATAACATTTTAGGAACTGTTCATGAATAAATTTTGATATACGGAGGCAGAATTGAGATACGAGGTAATAACAACCGAGGGCCGGGCAAAAAGGGCAGTGATGGAAACTGTTCATGGAACCATACAGACACCTGTTTTCATGAATGTGGGTACTGTTGCGGCCATAAAAGGGGCAGTGTCGGCTGAAGATCTTGAAAATATCGGTACCCAGGTGGAACTTTCAAATACTTACCATCTCCATGTAAGGCCCGGAGATGAGATCATAAAAAAGATGGGCGGGCTGCATAAGTTCATGAGCTGGAATAAGCCGATACTGACGGATTCAGGCGGATTTCAGGTATTCTCGCTGGCAGGCTTAAGGCGCATTAAGGAAGAAGGTGTGACGTTTCAGTCACATATTGATGGCAGAAAGATATTCATGGGCCCGGAAGAAAGTATGCAGATACAGTCGAATCTGGGTTCTACCATTGCCATGGCCTTTGATGAGTGTCCGCCGGCACTGGCGGAAAGGTCATATGTTCAGCCAAGTGTTGATCGTACTACCAGATGGCTTGAAAGGTGCCGGATAGAAATGGACAGGCTGAATTCCCTTGAAGACACAGTAAATAAAGAACAGCTGCTTTTCGGCATAAACCAGGGAGCAATCTTTCCGGATATCCGTATAGAACATGCCAAACGTATCGTGGAAATGAATCTGCCGGGCTATGCAGTCGGCGGGCTGGCTGTGGGAGAAAGTCACGAAGAAATGTACCATATATTGGATGAAGTAGTTCCGTATCTGCCCCAGAACAAGCCTGTTTATCTTATGGGGGTAGGAACCCCGGCTAATATTCTTGAAGCTGTGGACCGGGGAGTGGATTTTTTTGACTGTGTCTATCCTACAAGAAACGGCAGGCATGCACATCTTTATACCAATAAGGGCAAGATAAACCTCATGAACGCAAAATATGAGACTGACGACAGACCGATTGAAGAATGCTGCCAGTGTCCTGCATGCAGACGATTTTCCAGGGCGTATATCAGGCACCTGCTTAAGGCAAAGGAAATGCTGGGAATGAGGCTGTGTGTGCTGCACAATCTTTATTTTTACAACCATTTGATGAAGGAGATCAGGGACGCAATAGAAGGCGGCGTGTTTTCAATGTATAAGAAACACAAGCTGGAGGCGCTGGAGGGAGAGGGCTGACTGAAACTTCCCACATTTAGTCGTTCTGTCGAGTCCAGTAAGTGGGAAGTTTTTTTATCCTAAATTTTCCCAAGTCAGGTGTGGAAGATATTGTGTAATTATGATAATATTACAAATTAGCTGCCGAAAAGAGCTTATCGGCACATAGTAACACTTTTTAGGAGGAAAAATATGGATATCAATATGTTACTTACAGAAGCAGCAGGCGGTACTGAAGGCGGTTTTGGCAGTGTGGGAATTACCTATGGTATCTCTATAGTAGCGATGCTTGCGATCTTTTATTTTCTTATGATCCGTCCCCAGAGAAAGGAACAGAAGAAAATGCAGGAGATGCTGCAGGAGATGGAAGTAGGTGATGTTGTAGTTACCACAAGCGGTTTTTACGGTGTTCTTATCGATATTACGGAAGAAGATGTGATCGTTGAGTTCGGAAGCAACAAGAACTGCCGCATTCCTATGAGAAAGTCTGCAATCGCACAGGTTGAGAAGGCTGAGAAATAAGTAATTATTCAGGACACAGGTTCTTAACAGTTACGATAAATAAAGCGAGGTAAATATATTATGAAGCTGAATATAGTATGCATTCCGGGGGACGGTATCGGCCCCGAGATAGTTACGGAAGCAAAGAAGGTCCTGAATAAGGTAGCAGAGATTAACGGCCATGAGATGGATTTTACGGATATTCTTATGGGCGGTGCGTCAATTGACGTACATGGTGTGCCCCTTACTGATGAGGCGATTGAGACGGCTAAGGCTGCGGATGCAGTTCTTATGGGCTCCATAGGCGGGGACACCAATACTTCACCCTGGTATAAACTGCCGCCTGAAAAGAGGCCTGAAGCCGGGCTGCTCAAGATAAGGAAGAGTCTGGGACTTTTTGCAAATCTTCGTCCTGCAGTGCTTTATCCTGAGCTCAGGGGTGCATGTCCTTTAAAGGAAGAAATATCCGTTAAAGGTTTCGATATGCTCATTATGCGTGAGCTTACCGGCGGGCTTTATTTCGGTGAAAGACACACTGAGGAAAAGGACGGCCAGAAGGTTGCTACGGATACTCTTACATATTCAGAGGGCGAGATAAGAAGGATTGCCATAAAGGGTTTCGAGATCGCTATGAAGAGACGGAAGAAGGTGACCAGCGTGGACAAGGCTAATGTACTGGATTCTTCAAGGCTCTGGAGGGCTGTGGTAAACGAAGTTGCCAGGGATTTTCCGGAAGTTACAGTTGAACATATGCTGGTAGATAACTGTGCAATGCAGCTTGTAAAGGATCCTTCACAGTTTGATGTGATCCTTACGGAGAATATGTTCGGTGATATTCTTTCAGATGAGGCTTCGATGGTGACGGGGTCTATAGGAATGCTTGCAAGTGCTTCACTTAATGATACGAAATTCGGTCTTTATGAGCCCAGCCACGGTTCTGCACCTGATATAGCCGGCAAGGATCTGGCTAATCCAATTGCAACCATACTTTCGGCAGCAATGATGCTCAGGTACAGTTTCGACCTTGACAAGGAAGCTGATGCCATAGAGGCTGCTGTAGATAAGGTATTAAAGGATGGCTACAGAACAGGGGATATTATGTCTGACGGCTGCAAAAAGGTAGGCTGCAGGGAAATGGGCGACCTGATCGCAGCCCGTATATAAAATTTGCTTAGATTTCTCACATGTAGTCTGTGGAAAGCAGAATGACGACTCGCATATGCACAGGTACGCAATAGCGAGGGGCTGTTTGATAGTTTTGTTGGTTGTTAGTTTTTGATATTAAATTTGCAATACCGCGTAAATGCGGAAGAAGGAGGCAAAAATGAACAGTGATGCAGTACTCAGAGGTCTGCAGCAGGCACCTCACAGAAGTTTGTTTAACGCTCTCGGTTTCACCGATGAGGAGAAAAAAAAGCCGCTTATCGGTATAATCTCATCATTTAACGAGATAGTTCCAGGTCACATGAATATTGATAAGATTACAGAAGCAGTAAAGCTTGGTGTGGCGGAAGCAGGCGGAATGCCTGTGGTAATGCCTGCAATTGCTGTATGTGACGGTATTGCAATGGGACACACGGGAATGAAATATTCACTGGTTACCCGTGATCTGATCGCTGATTCAACAGAGTGTCTTGCAAGGGCCCATGGTTTTGATGCGCTGGTAATGATACCTAACTGTGATAAGAATGTTCCCGGACTCTTAATGGCTGCAGCAAGAGTGAATATCCCCACCGTATTTGTTTCAGGAGGGCCTATGCTTGCGGGACGTGTTGACGGAAGAAAGAGATCCCTTTCTTCAATGTTTGAGGCAGTAGGTACCGTATCCGCCGGAAAAATGACTGAGGAGAAGCTGGCTGAATATGAGGAAAAGGTTTGTCCTACCTGTGGCTCCTGCTCAGGAATGTATACGGCAAATTCCATGAACTGCCTGACAGAGGCTATCGGTATGGGACTTCGCGGAAATGGAACTATCCCTGCTGTATATTCTGCACGTATCCGTCTGGCTAAAACAGCAGGATACAAAGTAATGGAGATGCTTGAAAAGAACATCCGTCCCAGGGACATAATGACAGAAGATGCATTCATGAATGCTCTGGCTGTTGATATGGCACTTGGATGCTCTACAAATACAATGCTTCATCTTCCCGCAATCGCGCACGAAGCTGGTGTTGATATCAATATGGAAATCGCAAATGAGGTTTCGGACAGGACTCCGAATCTCTGCCATCTTGCACCGGCAGGCCCGACATATATGGAGGATCTGAATGAAGCCGGCGGTGTGTATGCGGTAATGAATGAGCTGAACAAGAAGGGACTACTCAAGACAGACCTTATTACAGTAACCGGTAAGACTGTAGGTGAGAATATAAAGGATGCTGTAAACAAGGATCCTGAGGTTATCAGACCAATAGATAATCCGTTTATGCCTAATGGCGGTATCGCAGTACTTAAGGGTAATCTTGCACCTGATACGGGTATTGTAAAGAGAAGTGCGGTTGTTCCCGAGATGATGGTTCATGAAGGTCCTGCAAGAGTATTTGACTGCGAAGAGGATGCAATTGCTGCAATTCTTGGCGGCAAGATCAAAGAAGGGGATGTTGTTGTCATCAGGTATGAAGGACCTAAGGGCGGACCCGGAATGAGGGAAATGCTTAATCCCACATCAGCTATAGCAGGTATGGGACTGGGATCTACCGTGGCACTTATTACTGACGGAAGATTTTCCGGTGCATCAAGAGGTGCATCCATTGGTCATGTTTCACCGGAAGCTGCAGTGGGCGGACCTATAGCATTCGTTCATGAAGGAGATATCATATCAATTGATATACCTGCAAACAAACTTGATGTGAAGATATCCGATGAAGAGATGGCAAAGAGAAAGGCTGAATGGAAGCCTGTTGTCAAAGAAGTTACGGGATATCTTGCAAGATACCGTGAGCTTGTTACTTCAGGAAATACAGGTGCCATACTTAAGATTCCCGGGAAAGACTGAATAATCTTCACACCGACAGCCTGCCTGACGGTGGTGTAGCTCGCCGAGCAAGCTGTTGCACTTTTTTGTGTGACAGCCTCGTTCCTGGTGAATCTACGCATTTTCGAGAATTGCTAAGGCTCACTTAATCACTGTCAGACAAGACTACGCGGTGTGGGAAGTTTAAAATACTAATTAAAAGCTATCAGGAGGAACAGATACAGATGGCCGGCAGAGCTAAAATTGCTTCAGCAAAAAGTGATGCAGTAAAGAAAAGTACAAGGACAGGAAAGAATGCTCCCCGTGAGCTGACAGGCTCACAGATC
>JAILDD010000142.1 GCA_024689605.1 Lachnospiraceae bacterium | reverse complement strand
CCGTATTTTAACTTATGGTCAATGTCATAGCTGTCAGGACTGCTCTTTTTCTTGTAAAGACTCACCCGTGGAAGGGAGTAATCATCATTAGTAAACAGATACTCCATGCTGTGGCCCGGCAGGAGATACCCATCGTCAGTTGTTTTACACGTTGAAATAAACTCAAGCCTTTCAGCCTGTTCTTTCGAGAGTCTGAAGATTATCTTCGTAGTGCCCAGTATATCCTGCGGAACCTCTATTTCCGTTACCCTCCGCGTAAATTCAAGCACCGAAGCATGGATAAGCTCCGGCTGTGCGGCCACAAAACGGATTCCGGGAGAGATTACAACTTTCTTCAGCTGTTCTTTGCCTATCCTCAGGCATCCCTGTCCGAGACGATCAATATACCTTCCCCCAAGATACGCAGGGACCTTGGCTATGCCGTCAGTACTTTTAACCTCCATATACAGGACGGTAGTCCCTGCAATAACGTACTGGTCTGTCCAGACCCAGTTATTGATCACTTGCGAATCGTACCGCCCATTCGCAGGCTTTGCATGATTTTTGGCTCTTTTGCCGTAAAGCCTGAGCACATCGATCATCTTAGCTGCCAGGCGGTTTATGGTATCCGCATTCTTAAACCATCGTTCCCGCCTTCGCTTGCTGTAATTTGCAATCTCATCCATCACTTTGGGATAAAAGCCCACAAGAGCCATCATGGTATCGTAGGAAAGATCCGTGTTAAACCCCTGCATCTCGGAGTACTCAAATATACTGAGCATTTCCATAAGTGCCAGATGATTGCTCTCCGATTTCTCCAGTGAATATATCTTTCTGATAAAATTCACATAGTTTGTGTTATTATCCATAGCACCTCCTTTCCGCCGCACTTTCTTGCGGCACCGTTGAAAGAATTTTGATAACTGTCAGACCTGCCCGCTATGCACAGGCTACAACCTTGTCCATGCGGTCCAGATACTTCTCCATTTCCGGATCATCCATTTCGTAAATAACGGACTTGATGACATTCGGATTGACCTTCAGCAGCCGCTTCATAGCGTAGGTAACAAACTCAGTACGCTTAAGCCTTAAGATGCAGTCGATGATGCTATGAAGTATTTCACGGTCTTTTTCAGAAAGCTTAGATGCGATGGAAGATCTGCACACAATTGCCGCCTTTGAAGTCAGATGATCGATTATCATTTCGATCTCTGCCGGATCAGCGGGTGCCGGAATACTGCCTTCAATAAACTTATCGATCATTATTCCGTAATCCTTCTCACAGAACTGGAAGAATTTATGTGCCTCCACGTCGCCGATGTTGCCGATGATCTTGAACCTGACAGCAGGACTGTTTATATCATCAGCACAGTTAAGTATTTCGCTTACCCTGGTCCAGGAACGCGGCGTGGCAAATACCATTTCGTCAGTGCCGTTCTTCTGGGTATGCAGTGAATCAGGATAGCAGTTTAAATACCTCACCACATATCCGTTTATACCATTCGGTATAGCGAAGTCCTCTTTCCAGACATTGAAATTCACGTCGATATTGTGGATTTCAAAGCGGTCCGCCAAAGGTGCCGCAAGCTTTACATACACACCGTCATCATCCTCGCGGTTTCCAAGGGCGATCACGAAAGTTCCTTCCGGCAGCCTGTACTGGCCCACCCTTCTGTCAAGGACAAGCTGATAGGCTGCCACCTGCACTCGTTTCGGACAGGACGTGATCTCATCAAGCAGCAGGATGGTCTTTTCACCATCCCTTTCCTCATCCGGCAGGATCTCAGGGGCAAGCCATCTGGTCCTGGTGTGGTCCTCATTCGGATAGATAAGTCCGCCGACCTCTACCTCAGACATCTGGGCAAGCCTCAGGTCTATCACCTTGTAGCCATACCTTTCGCCTATCTGCTGTATCATCTGTGACTTACCGAGACCCGGAGCACCCAGACCAAGTACTGCATGCTTTATGCCATGCTCTATATTGAACTCAATGCAGTTTCTAAAATCTCTAAGTGTCATAGTTCCACCTTTCTGCTGCATTTTCGCAGCTTTGTATATTAGATAACCGTTTCCGGTTACGCTTACTTTCCAAAGGGGCTGTGGGAGCACTTTTCGGGAGCCGCTCGCCGCTTGTAGCGGGTCGTGGCGCTGTTTCCCCGGATGGGGGCCTCCCGTGTATTTCCATCATGCAGTTGTCAAGGTGCGATCGAAGCACGTTCTGCGAAATCAGTCCCACACTTATTATGGGGGCCGTAAAAAACCCGCCGGAAAATTTCCGGCATTTTCCGCACAAAACGACATTTTCGTGCAAAACTAACGGCTGCAAAAACAACGAACAGCGACAAAAAAGCACAAAAACAACATCTCCGTATTCAGTTTCTTCTTTTGGAATTTTATTTGATTATCGGTGCTTTCAGACTGCACCGATTGATCTCTGAAAGAGATCCCTCTTATCGAGTGATTTCATTGTAACACATAAAGACTATATGT
>JAILDD010000187.1 GCA_024689605.1 Lachnospiraceae bacterium | reverse complement strand
AGCCTGTCTAAAAGAACCTTCCGCTCGGTTCGGCCCCGGCCGGCATCAGAGGAGAGGGAAAGAGTGAGTATATATACATTTTCGCCGGCATTGTCATTTCCGCTTATAGACAGTCCGAACAGTTCGCTGCCCGCATTCTTTACCTGAAGTATCTCTGCTTTATCCCTGCCGTCGAGCAAGTCCTCAGCAGAAAGCCCCTCTGCCAGAATATCCGCAGATCTTAAGGGCAGTGGAGTATCTGAATTTTCAGCAGCGGATCTCATGTCCTGCCTGAGTGTCTCTATCTCTTCCACCGGATACTGCAGAAGCTTTCCGTTTTTTTCGGATACGCTGATCACCCGGGGAACTGTCAGTGCATGCTGCCAGCCTTCCTTTACAGTCGGTTCATTGTCATAGTCTGCATCAGGGATACCGGCCCAGCCAATCAGTATCATACGGCCTTTATCGTCAGTGAAGCTCTGGGGGGCATAAAAGTCAAAGCCCATGTCCCACTCGGTAAAGCACTCCTGCGGGGAGTCTATATAGATATAACTGTCCCCATGACCATTGGCATTCATGATGTCAGTACCGTCAGACAGTGAAAAATATCCCGACTGATATACATTCTGGTAGCGGTATTCTTCAGATGCCAATCCCTGGGGGCTGCAGGACAGGAATTTCTTTCCCTTTATAGCGAAGTAATCCGGACATTCCCACATATAGCCAAAGGGATCATGGGTGCTGATATTGCAGAGTACGGTCCATTTTTCGGCAAGGGTATCTGATCCTGATTCTTCAGCCGCACTGCTTTTGTTTGCTTTACCATCTTCGGGCATCGGGGCTCTCTCAAATACTATCACCGCACCCTTATCCCCGGCTTCCGTACCCCGTCCGTCCAGCCTGCCTCCCTGTACCATAAATGTTCTGCCATCAGACTTCCATACCTTGGGATCCCGGACATGGCAGGTGTATTCAGCAGGGTAATCGCTGTTGGTCATCAGCAGATTCTTTTCGGAAAAATGTATTCCGTCATCGCTGCTTACCATTACCGTGTTGGCTTCTCTTCCGGAGTAGGTATAGTCGTGGTCACCGGCCTGTTTTACATTGCCGGTATAATAGAGCTTCATTACGCCCTCATCTATAAGGGCTGAGCCGGAATACACGCCGTTGCGGTCAGCTTCATTGTCTGCATAAAGGCTTATCCCTTTGAAATCAAGATCAATAAGGGACTTTCCCGCATAGTGTCCCCAGACCTTTTTGCCGCCTCCGGTGGGAGAGTCAGGGGCGTATTGAAAAAATATGTGATACTCTCCCTTGAAGCAGCATAAACCGTTGGGGTCATTCAGCCAGCCCTGGGGCGGCATCAGATGGAAGTTCAAGCGGTAGGGATCTGTTATGTTTTTATCTTCGCTTTTTTCCATATTACTTAACTACCTTTATCAGTTCGTCCTGTGCAGCGGTATCGCCGGTCTTAAGTCCTGTCACATCTTTGTAATCATCAGTATTCGTGATGATGACCGGAGTAACGGTCTTGTACCCTGCAGCTTTGATCTCATCTATATTGAATTCGATGAGCTTCTGTCCCTTTGTGACTTTGTCGCCTTCTGCCACGAATGCTTTATAGCCCTTGCCGTCAAGCTGTACGGTGTCGATACCTACATGTATCAGGATCTCAACACCTTCCTTTGTTGTCAGGCCGATGGCATGGTTGGTAGGGAAGAGGGTGGATACTTCGGCATCACAGGGAGCGTACACCGCACCTTCGGAAGGCTCGATGGCCATTCCTTTTCCAAGTATTTCCCCTGCAAAGGTTTCATCGGGAACCTCTGCCAGAGGGATGGCATTTCCCTTAAGGGGACTGCAGATGGTCACTTCGGGAGCATCGCAGGTTTCACAAGCCGGTTCTGCTGCTGTTTCAACAGGTGCTGCGGTACTTTCCGGAGCTACCTCAGTCTTAGTTGCCGCTGCGGTCTCAGCCTCGGGATCTTTGAATATGATAAGTGTGATAATGAAAGCAACTGCGGAAGCTGTTATCATTACCAGTCCGTACTGCCATGCATAAGCTGTGGTGATCAGGAAACCGAAGAGTCCGGTGATACCGTAGGCTGATGCGCCTATCTGGAATATTCCTGCTACCAGTCCGCCAGCTGCGCCGCCGATACAGCCTGCTATGAAAGGCTTCATGTAGCGGACGTTCACACCGAAGATGGCAGGTTCCGTTATGCCCAGGAATGCTGAAAGGGAAGCGGGAAGGGAAACGGATTTGGTCTTGGCATTTTTTGTCTTGAAAGTAACTGCAAGGCAGGCTGCACCCTGTGCAACGTTTGCAGCTGTAGCGATGGGCATCCAGGTGTTCAAGCCGCTTTCGGAAAGGAGTCCTGCCTCAAGAGCGTTATACATATGATGCACGCCGGCTACTACCGTCGGTGCGTAGAACGCGCCTATCAGCATGCCGCCTATTCCGAAGGGTATTGCTATCAGTCCCTTTGCACCTGCAAGAACCCAGTTCTCAAGAGTAGAGAATACGGGGCCGATGATTGTAAGTGTAAGGTAGCCGGTTACTGCTACGGATACGAGAGGGGTTACGAAAAGGTCTATGATCTCCGGCACTATCTTGTGGAGCTTTTTCTCCAGCCAGGACATGAACCAGACAGCGATAACTACGGGGATAACATGTCCCTGATAGCCTACCAGATTTATCTTGTAGAGTCCGAACCACACATCAGCCTGGGGAACGGATTCTGCGGATGCAACGGACCATGCATTCATCAGGTCAGTGTGGATCATGATCATACCGATAACCGCACCCAGATATACGTTGCCGCCGAAAGTTCTCGCTGCGCTTATTGCTATCAATATAGGAAGGAATACGAAGGCTGCATTGGAGAATAGGTGGAATATGGTATAGGCCGGTGAACTGGAAAGTGAAGGTATGGCGTTGCTTAAGCCTTCCAACAGTCCCATTAAGAGACCTGATGCCACGATAGCAGGTATGATGGGCACGAAAATATCGCCCAGTGTCTTTATCATACGCTTGGGAAGAGGCTGTTTTGCCGCAGCAGCCTGCTTTACATCATCCTTACTGCCGCCGGTGATGCCCGCAAGAGCTATGAATTCATCATAGACTTTGTTGACGGTGCCGGTACCGAAGATGATCTGGAGCTGGCCGGAGGCTTCAAATACGCCTTTGACACCGTCAATCTGTTCCAGGGCTGTTTTGCTGCATTTTGCGTTGTCTGCGATGACAAGACGGAGCCTCGTAGCGCAATGAGCTGCAGAAACTATATTTTCCTTGCCGCCTATATGCTGGAGAGTCTCCTTTGCCGCCTGACGATAGTCCATAAGCGTTACCTCTCTTTCCTATTCTGTTACAGGTGGATAGCTACAGTTTGCTGATGAGTCGGATTGTGTAAAATGTATAGAATTGAATTTTAGGCTCGACTCTTATTGTCGGGGTTATATAAAAAATTATAAGTTGTAAACACAACTTTTGTAAAGTATTAAATTGAATACAGTAAACTTATTGACAAGACTGTTAATTTTTCACATACTGAACATAATATGTGGATAAGTTGTGAGATAAATTCTGAACCTTTTACAACGAATGATCAGTCAATAGAAAACGGAGGAAAATGTCTATGATATACGGTGCACTGGAAGCAGGCGGAACCAAGATGGTATGTGCGTTGGGTAACGAAAAAGGAGAGATCAGTGAGCAGATATCCCTTCCCACTCTGCAGCCGGAGGATACCATCCCGCATATAATCGACTATTTTAAAGATAAGAAGATAGAGGCATTGGGGGTGGCAAGCTTCGGACCTGTGGACCTGGATCCGGAGTCCCCTGCCTACGGTCACATCACCACTACCCCGAAGCCCGGCTGGAAAAACTATGATCTGGTGGGAACCCTGCAAAAGGCACTGAATGTTCCCATCGGTTTTGATACTGATGTAAACGGCTCCCTTCTGGGAGAAGTTACCTTCGGAGATTCCAAAGGCTTAAGCGATGTCGTATATATCACCATAGGAACCGGCGTAGGGGGCGGCATCCTTTCAGGCGGAAAATTAGTACACGGCATGCTTCACCCTGAGATGGGACACATGCTCATAAGGCCCCGTCATGATGATAAGTATGCCGGCAGATGCATCTTCCACCATAACTGCCTGGAAGGTATGGCAGCAGGTCCTGCCATAGAGGATCGCTGGGGTGCATCAGGCAAGGATCTGGCCGGCCGTGACGAAGTCTGGGAACTTGAAGCATATTATATCAGCCAGGCCCTGGTAAACCTCATCCTGACCCTTTCCCCGAAACGCATCATCCTGGGCGGCGGCGTCATGCACCAGCAGCAGCTCTTCGCCCTTATCCGGGAAGAAGTGCGCAAAGCCCTTAACGGCTATCTCGACACTCTCGAGCTCTCCAACCTCGACACCTACATAGTCCCCGCCAGCCTTAATGACGACCAGGGCATTATGGGGTGTTTAAAACTTGCGGACATGGCGTTCACAGAATAAACTTCCCACTTACAGCCCGTTGTTATCCGGTGCATATGCGGGTCGTCGTTCTGCTTCCGACAGGCTGGATGTGGGAAGTTATGTTTACTATAGCAATTCCCCTCAAAAACATTTATAATTCAATGTGGGTTAGTGTAATTTAACCATGTTATGGTGGGGAAGGCATGGACAGAATCGGGTTTTCGCTGAATAAGCGCAGCCTTGCTATTATCTGCATAGGCATTATTTTCAATCTTATGGGACGCAGTGTAGCTCTTTACTGCGATCTTCCTCTTTTTATGGATTCCCTCGGAACATTTATGACCGCTATCCTTCTGGGGCCTTTAGGCGGTGCCGTTGCAGGTACTGTTATGAATCTCATTGTGTCGCTGTCGTCATTTCCTTCCTGGGAATGGCTGTACTGCCTGGTGAGCATTAGCGGTGCTTTTGTGGTGGGTTTGTTTTTGCATAAGAAGGAACGCACCGATTCATTTACGGTAGCAGGTACCAGCGTATTAACGGGACTTGTTATGACAGTGGTATCGCTGCCTATCAATCTTTTCATTAGAGACGGCATGACCGGCAATCTATGGGGCGATGCCCTGGTAGAGATGCTGGAGCAGTATGTGAGCCTTAAGTTCATATGCTGCCTGGCCGGAGAACTTATCGTAAATATTCCCGACAAGATCATTTCACTTATGATACTTACCCTGGCCATTGTTATATTCAGAAGGGTGGGCATTACCATAATCCCTGAGGAAGACGAGGAAAAGGTAAGTCCGATTTCCGGAAAGACGCTTTCACTGATTGTGGCGGGACTGACTGTTCCCTTTTTGGCACTTTCGTTTTCGGGAAAGACAATGGCGGCTATGTCAGGTGTCGAAGATTTTGCGGCTGATTATGCCACTACCATATACGGCGTGTATGAGGGACTGAGTTCTGCGGAAATCAATACCGTGACACAGACCGGTGACGGTTATATTTGGGCCGGCGCGTATTCAGGACTCTACAGGTATAATGGCACCAATTTTGAACAGATGGATCTTGATCCCCGTATCAGCAATGCAATGATGCTTTATACGGATACAAAAGGCCGGATGTGGATATGTACCAATGACAGCGGCATTGCCTGTTACGATCCGTATTCCGAGGAGCTGGATTTTTTCACTACGGAAGACGGACTTCCCTCCGATACCATTCATGATGTATGCGAGGACAGCCAGGGCAATATCTATGTAGCGACCGCATCGTATCTTTGCCGGATCACTATGCAGAATAATACGCGGATGTATGAGGCTGGAGAGTCCATGATGTCAAACGGTACTGCTCCTGACGAGACCGCCCAAAATGTAGAATCACAGAATGCCGCAGAGATTTTTGTTTATGACTACCTTCCTGATATAACAACAGTTTATTCACTGGATTGCGTTGAAGACGACGGCATATGCGGTGTCACCGGAAACGGGCTGCTTTTCCTGATCAAAGATGACGAGCTTTTGTATACCCTTAAGTCTGACAGGGAGGGCGATACCTATCTTGCAGCGGGATACATGGAAGACGGACAGTTTATCGTCGGTTCAGATAGGGAATTTCTTGAATTCGTGGTAGTTACCGACAGCGGTTTCAAACGCGGTAAATCCATTGATACCAAAGGCCTAAGAGGCTTTAACCGTTTATGCTATTCTGAAAGGTATTCAGGATATTTTATAGCATGTCAGAACGGAATCGGATTTGTAAGCAAGCTGGGTGAAGTACAGAACCTGACGGTGCCGGGCTTTGATACTTCTGTTGAGGATGTGCTTGTAGACCGCCAGGGAAATATCTGGATGTCATCGAACAAGCAGGGAATAATAAAGCTTTCAAGGAATCCGTTTTCCGATCTCTACAAACGCATAGGACAGCCGTCACAGGTAGTAAATGCGGTCCTTATGGATGGCGATATTGCCTATATTGCAAGTGACGATGGTGTTATCAAAGTCGATGTAAATAAAAAGGTAAAGCTTGCAGATCCTGCGCTCAAGCCGCTGGAGGGCAGCCGTGTCAGGAATATAATGAAGGACAGCAGGGGCAATCTATGGTTTTCCACCTATGGCGAGTATGGTCTTGTAAGGATAGATAAAAACGGTCGGATGACATATTTTACCGATGAGAACAGCGATGTCATTGGAAGCCGCTTCCGTGTGACTGAGGAATTGAATGACGGACGCATACTTGCTGTTTCCCTTACCGGAATAAGCATTATTGATGGAGACAGGGTAGACGCTGCCATTGGTGCGGAAGATGGAATTGATGCACTGCGTGCACTCTGTGCTGTTCAGGAAGCGGATGGTACCATATGGATAGGTACAGACGGCGACGGAGTATATACCATAAAGAACAATAAAGTCAGCTGGCACTGGGGTCGCGATGAAGGACTGATGAGCGGTGTGGTCATGAAGATAGTGCCCTGTGACGGAGGCCGTCTGTACGTATGCAGTAACGGACTTTACTACCATGAAGGCAGCAGCATACGCAAGCTTGAAAATTTCCCGTACAACAATGTATATGATGTCTTTATAACCGAAGACCGTGCAGTGTATGTTACCTCAAGCGCGGGCCTTTATGTTGTGAAGGAATCAGATCTTCTTGCCGATGAAGGTGAATATACTTATGCACTGCTTAACAGCAAGCGCGGTCTGACTACTACTTTTACTGCCAATTCCTACAGCGTGCTGGAAAAGGACAGGCTCATACTCTGCTGCACCGAAGGTGTGCAGATCCTGAATCTTTCGGATTATAAGAATTTTGACCAGCATTATCAGATAGTCATCCGCAGCGTGTATAAAGACGACATGGAGATAAATCTGGAAAACGGTGTCTATAACATACCCGCCGGACAGGGCAGCATAAAGATCACTCCGGCAGTGCTGAATTATACCATATCCGATCCTCTTGTAAGGGTGACCCTTGAGGGTGTTGATGAGAAAGGCAGGGTAATGCGCCAGTCTGCATTGGAGACACTGTATTATCCGTCACTTGGCTACGGGGATTACAATCTGAAAGTGGAAGTTCTTGATGATTCCGGAACGGAGATGGTCAAGGAGATGACCTTTATCCTGCATAAGGATGCAAAGCGTTATGAAAAAGGTTATTTCAAAATATATCTGGTTTTAGTCAGCGCATTGCTTATCTGCATACTGGTCTGGCTGGCTTCGAAATTCGGAAATATGGCAGTCATCAATCACCAGTATGACCAGATCAGGGAAGCAAAGGAAGAGGCTGAATATGCAAACCAGGCAAAGTCCCGTTTTCTTGCACAGATGTCCCATGAGATCAGGACGCCGATAAATGCAGTGATGGGCATGGATGAAATGATACTGAGGGAGAGCAGGGAGCCTGACATCAGGGGATATGCCCATGACATTTATGATGCAGGCAATGTGCTTATTTCCATTATCAATGACATCCTTGATTCCTCAAAGATAGAATCAGGCAGGATGGAAATCATCCCTTCCGAATATGAGACGAAGACGCTTGTTTCAGACCTTATCAATATGACTGAACAGCATGCCCAGAGCAAGGATCTGAAGCTTGAGGCTGAGATCGATTCTAACCTGCCGAAGATACTGTATGGCGATAATGTAAGGATCAGGCAGGTGATCACCAATCTTCTTTCCAATGCCGTCAAATATACGGTAAGCGGAAATGTGTGGTTCAGGGTAAAGGGTGTGCGTGAAGGCGAAAACATCCACCTGCATGTCGAGGTTGAAGATACCGGCATAGGCATAAAGCAGGAGGATCTTCCGAAGCTTTTTGAGGAATACCGCCGTATCGAAGAGGGAAAGCATAGAAACATAGAAGGCACAGGCCTTGGCATGACCATAACCGTGAGCCTCCTTAAGATGATGGGTAGCCATCTGGAAGTTGAAAGTATTTACGGTAAAGGAACCAAATTTTATTTTGACATAGACCAGAAAGTCATAGACAGTACGCCTATAGGGAAGTTTGACAGAAGCAGACGAGTGGAGAGAAGCATACTTGATGAGTATGAACCTTTTACTGCGGAAGATGCAAGGGTGCTGGTGGTTGATGATAATTCAATGAACCGCAAAGTTTTCAGAAACCTGCTTAAGCCCACAAGAGTACATGTAAGTGAGGCGGCTAGCGGCCCGGAGTCTTTAGTAAAAGTTGAAACCGAGCATTATGATGTGATATTTATGGACCACATGATGCCTGAAATGGACGGCGTGGAAGCAATGAAGCTTATGCGCACTAAGGAGTGCTGCAAGGACATACCGATTTATGTGCTGACGGCAAATGTTATGAGCGGTGCCAGGGAATCGTATATTGCTGAAGGCTTTGACGGATTCATCCCAAAGCCTATTGTTGCTGGTAAGCTTGAAGAGACACTTAGGGCTGCACTTCCGCCCGAGATGATACATCCCCTTACGGAAGAGGAAAAGGAAATGATCAGAGAGGAGAAAAAGGATACATCAAATCCCGTTCCAGAAGATCTTCCGGATGTGGAGGGGCTGGACTGGAACTATGCATGGATACACCTTTCTAACAGGGATCTCTTAAGGAACGGTGTGGAGTCTTTCTATGATGTTATTGGGATACAAGCCGACAGGCTTCAGAAACTGTACGTGGAGCTTGTAACCTATGCTGGCAATAAAAATGCGGCAAAGATCACGAATGTGGCTTCAACGGAGAATACAGGCGATGATCCTATCGCAGCGTACAGGATACAGGTACATGGAATGAAGAGTTCCGCAGCTACCATAGGTATTGTTCCACTTGCAGGTATGGCAAAGGTGCTTGAGTTTGCGGCAAGGGCAGAGGATGTCAAAACGATACGTGCCCTTCACGAGACTTTCCTTAAGGAATGGAGGTCCTACGAGGAAAAGCTTAAGGGAGTCTTTGGTTTGGGAGTAGCAGTAGGCCTGGCGAAAGGTGGTACAGAAGGTGCAGCGGTCGGAAATACGGAGGAGCTTAAGCAGGTACTGGATCCTTTGGAACAGGCAGTGATAGACGTAGATGTGGACAAGGCAGATGAAATAATAGAGAGGCTGAAGGCTGTAAGCTTCGGGCTTGAGATTGACGGAGAGATAAAGAAGCTGGCAGGTGCTGTTGCTGATATGGATGAGGATGCGGCCAAGGCGGTAATAGATTTGATAAGAAAGCTGATAAACAAAGACTAATAAACAAAGACTAATAAACAACTGAAACTTGATTAAGTAAGCGAAAGTCTGTGGATAGTAAAATGTGAGGGCATGATTATGGGAAAAGTACTTCTTGTTGGGAAAATGAACAGTCTGATGAAAAATATGAGCGACTATCTTCAGAGATATTTTGTGGTACAGTTTTGCGATGAGAAGACGTCGAACATGTCTGCTTTTATGAAGGTGGTGGAGCCGGACATAGTGGTTATGCTCTTGGTGGGGGATACACACATAGATGAAAATATATTTGATGTACTGGTGAAAGAGTATCCGGATACTCATGTAATAACCATAGGTTCCAGAGAAGAGACAGAGCCTATCATTCCGCTTGTGAGGGAAGACCAGTTTGAATGTCTGCTTCGCCCTATCAAGAATCTGGATGTGCTGGAAAAAATCTGCCGCAGGCTTGGTATGGTGATAGGTGATCTGCCTGACTCGATTATAGAGGAAGAGAGAGCATATGAGCAGATGGTACAGGACAAAATGAAGGCTGAATCCGGGAAGGCTTCGGGAGAATTGCCTAGTGATAATAATAAGACGGAAAAACAGGATGTGGCAAAAGCCGATGATTCGGAGGGGGCTATACCAGAAGTAAAGGCAGCAGATTCTCGTAAGCTAATACTTATCGTGGATGACAATGCTATGAACCTGCGTACTGAGAAAGCTATGATACCGGAAAAGTATCGAGTAAATCTTGCAAATTCCGGCGCAAAGGCGATGGTGTCAATTGGCAAGGAAAGACCGGACCTGATACTGCTCGACTACGAGATGCCCGGATGTGACGGTAAGCAGACACTTGAAATGATCAGGGCAGATGAGGAATATAAAGATATACCCGTAATATTTCTTACGGGAGTAAATCAGAGGGAGCAGATACAGGCAGTGCTGGAACTTAAGCCGGCTGGTTATCTGCTTAAACCGCCAACACTTCCGAAACTTGTGGCGGCTATAGAAAAAGCATTGGGCAGCGGTAATTAAGAGGTAACTGTTTAGGACAGTTACATAAAAGAAATGTGATAACGCATGGATTGAATATGGATTAAATAAGGACAATATTATGGATTCATCAAACTCAAAAAAATCAATACTGGAAAAAAATTTCAGAAGATGGCAGCTGTTACTGCCGGCAGTACTCTGCGTTATAGGCGTAGCATTGAATATCGGCGGGAAGATAATGGCAGAATATGCCAATGTTCCGCTGCATCTTGATAATGCCGGTACTATAATCGTAGCAGCTCTGGGAGGATATCTTCCGGGAATTGCTACCGCATTTTTTACCAACCTGATAACCTATACCAATGATCCGTTAAGCATATATTTTTCGCCGCTTTCAATTGCAATCGCCATAATAACCGCGTATGCATATTCAAAGGGGAAGCTTAGCAAAGCAGGATCATTGGCAGCCTATATACTTATAATCACTCTGGTATCCCTTTTGGTAGGTACTACAACTGAGTGGGTATTATATGGGACAGCAAAAGATGATGGAAGCCAGCCGATTATTGCGTTATTGCAGGGATGGGGGCTCGGTAATTTTGAAGCATGGCTGATTGTAAAGTTTATTGCTGAACTTGCGGATAAGATATTTGTGGTTGCTTTCATTAAGACTATACTGTACCTGATTCCCAGGAAACTATGGTCAAAGTTTCACATGACGCTCTGGATGCAGAACCCTGATTCTACAAAAAAGGAAGACGGCACGGAGGAACCCGAAAGACGTCATATAAGGGGGCTTCCGCTTAATGCAAAGCTGGTATCCATACTGGTAACCATCACCCTGCTGATTGCACTTAGTGGTACTGTGATCTGTCTGATACTTTTCAGGAATTATTCCATACAGCAGCACACCTATCTTACGCAGGGTGTTGCAAAGATGGCGGCATCTGTCGTAGACGGAAACAGCGTTGATATTTATCTTGCAAATGGTGATGATTTTGAAAGCTATCGTGAAACTAAGAGACTGTTGGCCGAGCTGCAGAGCAGCATTCCGGATCTTCAGTACGTGTATGTTTATAAGATTATGTCCGATGGCTGCCATGTGGTATTTGATGTGGATCCGGATGACCAGACCTATGGTTCCGAATTGGGAACAGTTATACCTTTTGATAAATCATTCATGGCTGTTGTTCCTGACCTGCTTAGCGGAGAGAAGATTGACCCGATCATATCTGATGATACCTACGGCTGGCTGCTGACAGCATATGAGCCTGTTTATAATTCAAACGGCGAATGTGTCTGCTATGCGGCTGCGGATGTATCCATGTCGGGACTTGCTATGTATGAATTTGATTTCTTTTATCAGCAGCTATGCTTTTTCATAGGATTCCTTGCACTGATAATTTCTGCAACCCTCTGGTTTGCGAGATATCAGCTGCTTATTCCTATAAATACAATGTCGCGTATCACCGCCGCTTTCGGATATGATGATGAGTTCGCAAGAAGGGGGAATGTCCACAAGCTGGAGCAGCTTGATATAGGTACCGGTGATGAGGTGGAGGTACTGTACAGGGCGTTGCTTGAGACTACCAAGGAAAGTACGCAGTTCTTTGAAGAAAACAAGGAAAACAATGAAAAGATTTCCGCACTGCAAAACGGCCTTGTGCTTGTGCTTGCCGATATGGTGGAAAACAGGGATGGTTCAACCGGTGACCATGTAAGAAAAACTGCGGCCTATGTAAATCTCACTGCGAAAAAGATGCAGGAGCTGGGCTACTATAAGGATAAGCTGACGGATCAGTTCATAGATGACATCACCCGTTCGGCCCCCCTTCATGATATAGGAAAGATTGCCATACCGGATGCAGTGCTCAATGCACCCAGGAAGCTTACGGATGAAGAGTTTGAGATCATGAAGACCCACGCTTCCAGGGGACGTGAAGTAATTGAGCAGGTTATAGCTTCGATTCCGGATGCGGACTATCTGGAAGAAGCCAAGAACGTAGCCGGCTACCACCACGAGAAGTGGAACGGCAAGGGTTATCCCGAGGGACTGGCCGGAGAGGATATACCTCTTGCTGCCAGGATAATGGCTGTTGCTGATGTGTTTGATGCTCTCGTGTCAAAGAGATGCTACAAGGAGTCTTTCGACTATGACAAAGCCTTTGGAATAATAAAGGAAGATGCGGGAAGGCATTTTGATCCGCTGGTGGTGGACGCATTCGTTAAGGCAAGGGAAGAGGTGCTGGAGATTGCGGAAAGATTTAAGGAGAATGATGGGAAGGTAGTTTAGCATAAAAAACAGTTCATCGGCATACGATGGGCTGTTTTTTATTTTCAATGTAATTATGAACAATGTGTGATTTTTATGTAAATCATATTGAAAAGAAAAATAAGCTGCTTATAATAGGGAGATGTATTGTGCGCCAAAAATGCAGTTGCGCCCATGTAAGCCTTTGGCCAATGAGAAAAGAATAAATTTTTTATAACTGAGAGGGAGAGTATGAAAAAGAAGAAGAAATTTAAGATCAGATGGATAGTGATCCCGGTGATCATTATTGTGGTCATTGTGCTGGTGGTGGCAGGAATGGCCGGCGCATCACAGAGTATGATGTCTACCGAAGTTGTCACCAACAGGGATATCGTGACTTACCATAGTTTTACCGGTGTGGTAAAGCCTGTTGATGAAGAGGAGCTTATGCCTGCGGCTGCGGATATGAAAATCCTTAGCATTGAGGTGGAAGAGGGCGACATTGTAAAGCCCGGTGATGTGATCATGTACCTGGACCGCAAGTCCATAGAAAATCAGATAGAAGATCTTGAGACTTCCATGTCAGTGAATGCAGCAAGTACTGCACTTAAGGTTCAGCAGGCAAGAAACACTTATACAAATTATAAGAAGGATCTTGAGGAGGGGCTTAACTCACAGATAATCACTGCGGAACAGGCAATGGTTAATGCTGAGATCACTATGAACAGTGCTGTAAGGAAATACGAAGATACTGTCAGCATGAACTCTGCCGGCATAAACCAGACACTGCGCAGTGCGAAATCTAAAGTAGATTCTGCATATATCAGCGTACGCAATGCTCAGGAAGCCCTTTATCTGGCAGATTACAATAAGCATAAAAATAATACCAAGCTGACCCAGACCGAATATGAAAATGCTGAGAGAAGCCTTGAGAATGCCTGGATAAACTATAATGATGCGGTGGCTGCATCGAAGGCTGCATCCATTACGGAAGAAACGAATCTTGCCAATCTCTATGACCAGATGGTATCGGCCCAGAGTGCATACCTTTCGTCAGTGGATTCCTATAATGCAGTGGTAAGGTCTACGGAAGAACAGCTTGAGAGCTACAGGCTTCAGTACCAGCAGGCGCTTATGGGATCTGATACTTCGGTAGATGACCTTAAGCTTGCCAGGCTTTATGAGAAGCTTGATGACTGCACCGTAAGGGCATCAATAAGCGGAGAAGTTACAAAAATACCGGTTGAGGAAGGCGCAATGACTGAAGCCAGCAAGTCGCTTGCTACCATTACGAACTTTTCCAAATTAAAGATAGATATCAAGATCAACGAGTATGACATAAAGGGTGCATCCGTAGGTGAAGATGTTACTGTAATACTGAATGCGGTCGGTACCGAATATGACGGAAAGATAACCAAGATCAGTCGTAATGCAAAATCGGAGAATGGCGTATCATACTTCGAGTCCGAGGTTGAGTTTGACGGAGACGAGGATGTGCGAAGCGGCATGAGCGTGGAGGTACACCTGATCACTAATGAACTTCATGATGTTCCTACTCTTCCCAATGATGTGATACAGCTTCGTGATGACGGAACTGCATATGTCCTTGTATATACCGAGGACCACAAGACTACAGAGGAACGTGACATTGAATGCGGCGTGACAGACGGCACATATACAGAGATCACATCCGGACTCAAGACAGGGGATGAGATCGTGTATATGTCACTGCCGACAGTTGATGCGGAAGTTATGTTGTAAAGGTTTAAATATAAATATGATCGGAATTTCAGTAATACGGCAGAGCATAAAAATGGCCCTGCAGAATATAAAAGCAAATAAAATGAGATCTTTTCTGACCATGCTGGGTATAGTCATCGGTGTAGCGGCAGTTATAGCCCTGATGACCATAGTGCAGATGGTGTCGGAAAGTGTTATGGGACAGATGTCGGGCCTGGGGGCAGGCACCCTTACGATCGCTACAGGAAAGTCACCCTTGAAGGAAGGACTGTCTGACAAGGATATAAAGATGCTTGATGAGATTGAGGGAGTAGACGGGGTGTCACCCACCCTTTCATTTTCATCAACATCCGTATATGACGGTGAGGTTTATGACAAGACTGACGTCCAGGGCAAGACGGATCTCTACTTTAAGCATAACCCGGATATCATGGGCGGCGGCAGACCCTTAAATGAAATGGACATGTCCGGAGATGTCTATGTATGCATAGTGGATCCGCAGTATGTAAGAAAAGTGCTGCTTGGCAAAAAGGTAATAGGCAATAAGATACTCATCGGCGGATATGAATATACCATAGTGGGTGTGAGAAAAGCAGATGAGAGCATTTCCAGCTACATGTCTGATACCAGCAACCATGACGGCACGGTGATCATTCCCTACAAGAATGCACTTGCGATGTCGGGCAAGGGTTTCGTGGATAATGCGGAAGTGTATATCGAGGAAGGGTATAACGCAAATGATGTGGAAAGTGCTCTTCGACAGGGGCTGAAAAACATATACAACGGAAGCGAGGATTTCTTCTATATCATAAATATGGAATCTCTTATGACCATGATGGCGTCTGTGCAGGGTATGATGGGAACGCTGCTTGGCGGTATTGCATCGATCTCACTGGTGGTGGGCGGTATAGGCATAATGAACATGATGCTTACCACTGTTACGGAGCGTACCAAGGAGATCGGCTTGCGTAAGGCCCTGGGAGCAGAGCCTTACAGGATACAGGCACAGTTCCTTATCGAGTCTGTGGTGCTTTCGGTTTGTGGCGGAATAATAGGAATCGTTCTGGGACTTCTGATAGCTTTTGTGTCAGCGAAACTTTTAAAGACAGATTTTTCACTTTCAATGACTGCCATACTTCTGGGCTTCGGTTTCTCCGGAGGTGTTGGCGTGGTATTCGGATGGATGCCGGCAAAGCGTGCCAGCGAGCTGAATCCTATTGATGCCCTCAGGGCAGACTGATTGTTGTACTGGAATGACTGGAAAAAGTCATACCGGGTGTAATGTCTGCTTAGCATATAGATGTGATGGAAGAAGGAAATATGGAAAACGGTGAAATAATACTCAGCATGAAAAATATAGTCAAGGAATATGAGATGGGCGAGGAAGTCTTCCGTGCCCTGGATGATGTATCCCTTGAGGTGAGGAAGGGTGAATTCCTTGCAGTCCTCGGGCCCTCCGGTTCCGGCAAGTCAACCCTAATGAATATCATAGGCTGCCTTGATATTCCCACATCGGGTGAGTATATATTAAACGGAGAGGCAGTAGCAGATCTGGATGAAAGACAGCTTGCCCATATAAGGAATAAAGAGATAGGCTTTATCTTCCAGTCCTTCCATCTCCTTCAGAGACAGACTGCACAGGAGAATGTGGAGCTTGCGCTTATATATGCCAATCAGGATGGAAAGAAAATGCATAAGCGTTCAGCAGAGCTGCTTACAAAGGTAGGTCTTGAGGATAAGATAAAGAGCCTTCCAAACCAGTTGTCCGGTGGTCAGCAGCAGAGAGTGGCCATAGCCCGTGCCATCGCAAATAACCCTACCATACTTCTGGCAGATGAGCCTACCGGTGCCCTGGACCAGAAGACCGGCGCCCAGGTTATGCAGCTTTTCCATGAGCTGAATGAAGAGGGGCGTACCATAATAATGATCACCCATGATTCAAAGATCGCATCCCATGCAGCTCGTATAGTCAAGATTCTCGACGGCCGCATAAGCGAAGGTGAGCTTGAGGATGCGTGAGGGTCTGTAAGCACACATTAATATCACACAAAATAGTTCATAGAAACACTTGACATAGTATTCAAAACTACATATGATTTATTCGGTTGAACAGTTAAGGAAGTTTGACCGGATATATTGTTGTGAGGTGTAAACTATGAGCGGCTATTCTTACGAGATATTCACTGATTCTGCAAGCAATCTTACTGACGATCTGATAAAAAACGGAAACATCCGGATGATCAGCTATATCAGCACCATAGACGGGAAAAAGTTCAAATGCTATAAGGAAGGCCGTGATTACGAGGAAGCAGGCCGTAAGTTCTACAACGCCATGCGCCGGGGAGCGGATGTGCACACGTCCCTCATAGATATGGAAACTCTGCGGACCGCATTTGAGCCTGTGGTAAAGGAAGGAAAAGACATAATCTTCGTAGGAATATCCGGCGGGCTGTCCGGTACAGTGCAGGCGGCACGCATTGTGGCAGGCGACCTTATGGAAGAGTATGAAGGCCGTACCATCCGCTGCATCGATTCAATGTCAGCATCATTAGGCGAGGGACTTCTGGTAATGCAGCTTTCAAGGCTCAGGGATTCCGGAGCAAGCCTTGATGAAGCCGCTGAATATTATGAAAGCCACAAGATGAAGATGAACCATATTTTCACCGTAGGGGATCTGGCATATCTGAAAAAAGGCGGACGTATCTCGCATGCCGAGGCCCTTATCGGCAATCTGATCGGAATAAAGCCCATACTTAAGGCAAATGATGACGGCAAGATAGTTGTCCACGGAAAAGTCCGCATGCGCAGGAAGGCCCTGGATTATCTGGTGGACATGACCTGCGAGCGCATAGTACGTCCTGAGTCTCAGGTCATTTCCATATGCCATTGCGACGCACCTTCTGATGCAGCATACGTTGCGGACAAGCTGCGCACTGCTCTTCCGGTCAAGGATATCATTGTCAGGTATTACGATCTCTGCACCGGATCCCACGTAGGTCCCGGCACTGTCGCCATATTCTTCATGGGTGAAAACCGCATGGAGAGCACGAAGGTCGCAAGCACCACAACTGTGGCCTGAGGCAGGTTTTCTTATTTCTATACTCTTCACATTTTGTGATTTCCGTGTTATATTAGCCATGCTATGAATATCACACAGATAAAATACGTACTGGAAATAGCATCATCTTCATCCATGAGAGAAGCTGCCACAAAGCTTTTCGTGT
>JAILDD010000135.1 GCA_024689605.1 Lachnospiraceae bacterium | reverse complement strand
AAGGCTCTTGAAACAGTATACCGTAAGTTTCCTGATTTTGTAAGATCGGCTACTGCCAGCAACGAACAGTACAATGCACAGTGCGAAGAACTGGAACGGTTGGAAAAAGAGGGCAGGCTCATGATACTTGAGCCGAAGACGCCGGTTACCATAGGCAGGCTTGAGTCTGATATGGAAAAGATAAAGGCTCTGTATTGGCAGGGGTATCAGGAAACAGAGGATGCTCTTGACAGACTTAAAGGGTATCTTTCGTGAGGGAGGTCACATATGGCAACCTGGTCATCCAGAGGTCTCAGAGGCTCAGCCTTTGAGGAAATGATCAACAGGACAAATGAAAAGTACAGGGATGGCGGTCTTGCGCTGGTGCAGAAGATTCCCACACCCATTACGCCTATCAGGATTGACAAAGAGACAAGCCATATCACCCTTGCTTATTTTGACCAGAAAAGTACCGTGGATTATATCGGTGTAGTACAGGGCTTTCCGCTATGCTTTGATGCAAAAGAATCTGCAACGGATACTTTTTCGCTTCAGAATATTCATGAACACCAGGTGAATTTTATGCTGGATTTTAAGCGGCAGAAGGGTGTGGCTTTTTTTCTGATCAATTATTCAAAGCGTGATATGTACTATTACCTGAGCATAGATGACCTCATGCCTTTTTGGGAGAGGGCAAAGAAGGGCGGGCGGAAAAGCTTTCGCTTTGATGAATTGGATCCTGAATGGATATTGCCTAAAAAGCGAGATCTTTTTGTTCCTTATCTGGATATGGTAAATAAATATCTCGACCTGCAGAATGAAGAATAAACGGAGAATGCGATATCCAAAATATGAGCTATGGATGGCAGAAATCCCTTGATTATGCTATAATTAACCGGTCGCGATCAGTATGGAGGGGTACGTTGTGAGTGATAATGAAAATATATTTACAAGCCGGAGACCAATGTCCAGCAAACAGATCGAACGGCGGACCATGAGCCGTGAGGAGATTGATAAATGGATGGAGGAGTCGGCGTTTGTCCGTGTTACATACAAGCATTACTGGGAGAGTGAGGAGACTTTTATGATCACTGCACCAGGTGATGAATACCTGATCTTTGTGGGGCGGAACGGTGACCTTACCGCAAAGATCTGGACTGTTATTGACAGAAACTCGCCACATCCGGCATATATACTTCGTCCGACGGAAGACTTTAAGTATGACCTCAGTTCAAAAGAGGGCGTGCTTCACAGGTTTCAGTTTAGCGATGAGGTCAGGATTTTCAACAAAACGGGACTGGTATCGGTTTACGAAGGTGAGAACATAATGGTCTTTCAGAAAAATGATGATGTTATCATAAAGATAGATAATTTACGATGAACGATTAAGATAGTTAATAATGTAACTGTGAAGGCTGCAGCTGGCCTGTTCAGTTAGGAAAATAGGAGAGACAAAATGATACAATCAAGAACACATACCTGTAATGAACTGAGACTTTCCGATGCAGGAAAGACTGTTACCCTTGCCGGTTGGTATGAAAACCTTAGGCAGGTGAGTAAAAATCTCGCTTTCCTGATTCTCAGGGATTTTTACGGCGTGACTCAGATAGTATTTGAAGATGAGGAAATGCTTTCAAAATTAGACGGAATCAATAAGGAATCCACCATACAGGTTACCGGTGTGGTAAGGGAACGTTCCAATAAGACCGACAAGCTTGCTACAGGTGAAATAGAAGTGGTTCCCACAGATGTAAAGATACTTGGAAAGTGTATTTATAATGAACTTCCCTTTGAGATCAGACAGTCAAGAAATGCTGATGAAAACTTCAGACTGAAGTACAGATATCTGGATCTCAGGAATCCTGAGGTTAAGGATAAGATACTGCTCAGAAGCAAGGTTGTGTCTGAACTTAGACAACGCATGAATGCTGAGGACTTTACTGAGATCACTACCCCGATACTTACCTGTTCATCACCGGAAGGCGCAAGGGATTATCTTGTGCCTTCAAGAAAATTCCCGGGACATTTTTATGCACTGCCCCAGGCACCCCAGCAGTTTAAGCAGATCCTTATGGCATCGGGCTTTGACAGATATTTCCAGATAGCCCCCTGCTTCAGGGATGAAGATGCCAGGGCAGACAGGAGCCCCGGAGAGTTCTACCAGCTTGATATGGAGATGGCTTTTGCAGGACAGGAAGATGTGTTTAGTGTTATTGAAAAGGTGCTTCCCCCTGTATTTGAAAAATACGGAACATACAACAGAGCATCACAGGTTCCTTTCAAGCGTATTCCTTATCTTGAGAGCCTGGAGAAGTATGGAACGGACAAGCCTGACCTGCGTATAGACCTGATAGTTCAGGATGTGACAGAGCTTCTTGGACGGACAGAATTTGAGCCTTTCAAGGATGCGGTTATAAAGGCTGTTGTAACTGACGGATACAAGGCTACCCGCAAAGAGATAGACAAGATGATCGCTGATGTTGAGACAGAGAGCGGCAACAAGTCTTACTGGTTCAGGGTAGATGAAAACGGTGAGTATGTTGGCGGAATATCAAAATTCCTTGTGGACATAAAGGCAGAGCTTAATGAAAAACTGGGATTAAAGCCCGGAAGCTTTGTTGCCGTAAGTGCCGGCAAAAAGGGTGCTGCCATAAAGACTGCAGGTGTGCTGAGACGGGTTCTCGGTCAGGCGTCCGAGGGACATTTTGACAAGGAATGTTATGAATTCTGCTGGATAGTTGATTTCCCTATGTATGAGATTGGCGAGGAATCAGGGGAGCTTGAGTTCTGCCATAACCCGTTCTCCATGCCTCAGGGAGGGGCAGAGGCTCTTGATGCTGAAGATCCTTTAAGCATACTGGCATACCAGTACGATCTGGTCTGCAATGGTGTGGAACTTTCCAGCGGTGCTGTGAGAAACCATGATCCTGAGATAATGGTCAAGGCATTCAAGCTTGTGGGACTTGGCGAGGATGATGTGAAGGCTAAGTTCCCTGCTATGTATAATGCATTCTGTTATGGTGCACCGCCTCACGCAGGTATAGCACCCGGTGTTGACCGAATGGTTATGCTTCTTGTGGGCGAGGACTCTATCAGAGAGATCATTCCCTTCCCCATGAACAAGCAGGCTCAGGACATAATGATGGGAGCACCTGCGACAGTAGAGCAGAAGCAGCTTGATGAGATCCATATAGCCGTGAAGGATGTAGAGGAATAATAAAGATAAAAAAATATGAAGCAGAGGAGGGTTACGTATGTCGGATATTGAAAAATTGCAGGAACTTATAGACAGTTCAAACAACATAGTTTTCTTCGGCGGTGCCGGTGTTTCCACGGAAAGCGGCATACCTGATTTCAGGAGCGTGGACGGCCTTTATCATCAGAAATTCAAGTATCCGCCTGAAACCATGCTTTCCCATAGCTTCTATGTGACCCATAAGGAAGAATTTTATGAGTTTTACCGTGATAAGCTTCTGCTTAAGGTTGTTGGAACTCCGGAGGTTCCTAAGGCAGAACCTAATGCAGCACATAAGTTTCTGGCAGAACTCGAAGCTGCAGGGAAGCTTAAGGCTGTAGTGACCCAGAATATTGACGGTCTTCACCAGTCAGCCGGTTCAAAGGCTGTATATGAGCTGCACGGATCGGTGCTCCGTAACTTCTGCTTAAACTGCCATAAGCAGCATTCAGCTGAAGAGATATTCACATCCCGGGGCGTGCCTAAATGTTCCTGTGGCGGCGATATAAAGCCTGATGTGGTGCTTTACGAGGAAGGTCTGGACATGGATGTCATGCAGGGTGCAATCAGGGCCATAACCAATGCGGACATGCTGATAATAGGCGGGACATCGTTAGTGGTTTACCCGGCTGCAGGGCTTGTTGACTATTACAGAGGCAAGAAGCTTGTGCTCATAAACCGCGATCCTACCGACAGGGACTCTGTTGCTGATTATGTTTTCCACGGAAAGATAGGCGAGATATTCTCACAGCTTCATGTGTAAGAGCGTAGGTTGTATAGGTTTAACTAAACATAGCGGATAGCTGCGGGAAGCGTGGTTATCCGTTTTTTATGAACAGGGAGGCACGGAGGAGCGTACAATGAAGGGCTGGCTGGTTGTAAATGAATTCGTAAAAAGTGATAAATTCAGGGAGCTTTTTGAAATGCTTGAAGCTGCTGCGGTGCAGGAGAATGTCAGGCTTGAATGCATATCAAATGCAGCAGTATGGGAAAAGCTTGCCCTGAATGATTATGATATTAAGACGGCAGAAAGGCCTGATTTCGTCTTGTTCTGGGACAAGGATATAAAGCTTGCGTATGAACTGGAAAGGGAAGGCTTAAGGCTGTTTAACAGGGCGCAGGCTATCGCAGACTGTGATGATAAATCCTTGACATATCTAAGGCTTAAGGGCTGCGGTATCAGACAGCCGGATACCTTTATATCACCAAAAAAATTCCATGCAGACGGACTCCTTCCGGACAGACTCATTAAAAGTGCATCTGACCGGCTGGGCTTTCCGATGGTAATGAAGGAATGTCTGGGATCATTTGGTGCGCAGGTATATTTGATGGACTCGCCGGAAAAACTAGAGGAACAGATAGTTGAGACCGGTGAAAGACCGTACATTTTACAGGAGTATATTGCTGCATCAAAGGGAAAGGATACCAGATTGCAGGTTGTGGGTGATGATGTGATAGCGGCTATGAAACGTTTTAATGAAAATGACTTCAGGGCAAACATAACAAATGGCGGAAATATGGAACCCTTTGACCCGTCTGAAGAAATGAAAGAGATGGCTGTAAAAGCATGCCGTGCCTTGCAGCTTGACTTTGCCGGGGTAGATATCCTTTTCGGGGCAGAAGGGCCGGTGCTCTGCGAGGTTAATTCAAATGCACACTTTAAGAATCTCTACGACTGCACCGGAATAAATGCGGCGGAGTATATCATAAGGCATATAAAGTCGAGAATGAGCTGATGAATTGGTATCTTATCTATCAGAAAGAGGATATAGAATACAACCGTGCATACATAGATATGTATTTCCGTTCATGTGCTAAAAGAAATATCAATCTTGAGCTGATCACGCCGGATGTTTTCTTTGCGGCACCGGAAATGCCTGTGGAGTGTGTGACTGCGGATATAGTTATAAACCGTTCCCGGGATGTGAGTGTTGCCCTGGAGTGCGAGAAAATGAATATTCCCGTATTCAATAATTCGCAGATATGCAGACTGGGAAATGATAAGCTTGCGGCTGTGAATTATGCAGCAGAAAAGGGGATAAGAGTGATGCCTACATTCGAAACAGCAGACGGCCTTGATTATCCTTTTGTCATGAAGAGCAGGGACGGTCACGGCGGAAAAGAGGTCTTTTTAATTGAGAATGAGCAGGATCTTATTTCTGCTTTGTCTGTGGCAGAAACATCGTCGGATACCAAATGGATATATCAGAAAGTCGCTTCAGATATTGGCAGGGATCTCAGGGTATATATAACCGGCAATAAGATTACTGCCGCCATGCTCCGTACATCAGAAAATGATTTCCGCAGCAATTTTTCCCTGGGGGGCAGTGCAGCTGTTTATACGCTTTCAAAAACAGAAATAGAAACAGTGGAAAAGCTTACTGACGGCCTTGACATAGGCCACTGCGGAATAGACTTTATATTTGACCATGGCGAGCTCGTCTTCAACGAAATCGAGGATGTGGTCGGTTCCAGGATGCTGTATAAATATACGGATATTGATGTGGTGGAGGAGTATGTGGATTATATTTCCTCAAGAGCCAAAGCGCCGTCCGAATGATTCGCAGCAAAACGAAGGTAGTGAAGCGTGATTTGCGGCAGATAGCCCCGAAGAACGTAGATATGTTAAAAATGTAGGGGGAGCATTTATTCACCGACAATAAGATGGTTCATCTGGAAGTACCGTATAAGCTTATCCTTGGCTTTGCTGGTAGTGATATATCTGAACCACTCTATGGAAGGTCTGACATTCATGTTGCAGACTATCTCTATGGTGTCATTTTCATTAACTCTGGTGTAGGCACCCATCTGTGTTTTTGAATTGTTTATCAGTGCATAGGCAAAGTGGAGCCCGATGTCTGTGTGTACCTGGAATGCAAAATCCAGAACTGAGGCACCTGCTTCGATGGTGTCCCTGAGTCCGTTTTTGCGGAATACGGTAATGCGGGGAACGTAGGTATCCCTGGGTTCAATTTCATTCACATCATAATTCAGCACTGAGTCATCATCTATCATGATCTTTCCGAAGCAATAGTCATAGTACTCGGATTCTGTACGGACAAAAAGTCTGTAGGAGTTAAGAGAACTGTCCTGGAGCTTGAAATACGAGGACACGTCATTTGTTGTCTTTTTTATCTTGATCGCATAAACTTCATTGGGAATCAGCGCATTCTGAAGGTAAGCAAAGAAAAGGTCCTGCTTGGAGACTGTGGAATTGTTTATTGCCACTGAGTCATCAAGAATGAGCATCAGATCGTAAAGAGCTACATTACGGCGGTTCATGACACCGCTGTCAAGTATGTCATTTACATTGTCGCTTATGGTCTGCAGATAGCGGAACACGGAGATCATGTATCTCTTATCGACACTGAAATATGCTATACGTCCGCAGAAAGCGTCTGTGTGGTACTTTTCCTGAGTGGAGACCTCGTCTTTGTTGAAACACTTGCGCATGAGCTCAAGTGTCTTGTCAGTGCTGTAGCTGCTCATGTCTAAGAGCTGGTCGTAGCTCTCGCTTATCTTTCCGCAGAGGCTCTTATAGACTGTCTTGAAACAGAGCTCTTCAAGGATGTCTGCCAGCATGTATGCGCCAACATCCCTTATCATGGGGAGTATGATCTCACGGGTGCGCTGTGCCTTCTTGAGCTGTTTTTCCTCGGGCATTGCATCAATGGTGTTCAGATTATCGATACGGTCAGCAGCCTTTACCAGCAGGCCTCTGGGGTTCATAACGCTCTGCATCTTTACTTCTGACATGATATCCAGCTCTGCCTTTGACAGGTCGGGGTCGGTCTGGCTGTCCAGCTGTGTGACTGCGTTCACAATATCAGCTACGGACTGGCCGTAGTCGGCAGCAAGCACGGTCAGGGAAGCGCCTTTTTCCTTGCAGTCCTCCACCACGTCGTGAAGTATTGCGGCAGTTACCGTATCAGCATCTGCACCGCAGAGAGCAACTGTGTAGGCTACCCTCAAAGGGTGGATGATGTAGGGCTCGCCGCTTTTCCTGAATACGCCTTCATGCATCTTGGCGGCATAATTATAGGAGCGGACCAGCATTTCTTCATCAAAAAATTTATGGTGTTCACGGACCTCTTCCAGCACCTTTTCAAAGCTGCAGTCGGTCTCGTAATTGTCCATCTTTTCAAGAAACTTTTTAATTGTCCTGCTTTTTTCGTGCATAATGATCCTCCGTGCCTGTTCACCCGGCTTTTACGCCTGATCCTTTATGCCGTAGTACTTTATGATGTGATACCAGTCGTCATCGTCTACCTCGGAAACCTTGGCATAACGCATGAGGTTTCTTGTAAGACTTTCCTTTATGATCCTCTCGATATTTGACTGGATGAGTATCTGACGCTGGGATTCGGTGAAGGAGAAACCGGTATTCTCATCATTCATATAGAGATTTTTAAAGGTCCTGATCATCTCCTCTGTTTCCTGGGTAGCATGATAGTTAGGGTAGTTTAAAAGCATGGTATGGTAGATGTCTTCTTCGGACATATTAAGAGCATATCTTGAAAACCCCACAAACTGGACAGTAGGCATGTGCTGTCTTCCCCGGGAAACGGAATTGACTGTTCCTATGCCGCCGATATACTGGGGCTTTCTGCTGTTTGGACGGTGGAGTATGATGGCTATCTTGTCCTCGTTTTCATGGGAAAGAGAAAGATAGTAATGGTCGGTTGATGTGCGGATCTTTCCGTAGTATATGTATTTACCGAGATGTGCGTCTGTAAGGATGGCAACGGTGTCGTCTATACCCTTGCTTGCATCGAGTTTCTTTTTTAAATCCCGTATCAGTTCCCTGTTTTTTTTGCCCAGCATTGCGACGCAGTCATATGTGGGCTTGCCGGTTACGGTGATGGTTTCGATTATGGAAAGGATACCGTAGTTCATAGCGGCGTCTGCAGGGTTCATGTCCTTGCCTTTGTAGTTTTCAGTGTCAAGGTAGTAGCAGAAGAAATTTCCGCAGAGCCTGCTCAGTTCTTCGGGATTTTCGCTTTCGAACTGGCCGCGGAATTCATCGGAGGATGTGTTCAGGCCGGACTGTTCACGGATCTTTTCATAATAGATGTCTTCGGGACTGTCAGTCCGTGTGAGGAATTCATCAATGGAAATCTCAAACTTGTCCCGCAGGGCTAGCAGAAATCTGTAGTCAGGTATTGCCTTGCCGTCACAGTAGTCATTTATCAGATCAACCGGGTAATCGAGGCGGTCTGCGAATCTTTCGCGTGTAGTGGAAAGCCTCTCTATCAGATGACGCAGGTTTGCTGAAGTGGTCTCGATGATCCTTTCGTCCAGAGTTTCAAATTCCTGTCTGCTCACGGTAACACCTCCTGCATAAAGAAAAATCGCATATCCTACAAAAGAATTTGAGATATATTATACATCATTCACAGAAAAAAGAAGAGTATAATTTATACAAAAAGAAGTAACTGATGAACAGTATAAAAGTAATAGTGGCCAAGGATGGCGAATGCCGGTTAATTATGGTATAATCCACTCCGTATTAAAAATAAGCTGATTACCGATTTTAGGAGATGATTATGGGCAATAGTATTATAAAACCGTCTATTCTGTCAGGATTTATGGAGCTTCTGCCGGATGAGCAGAGGGTTTTTGATGATATGAAGAAAGTGCTGGAGGAAGTTTTTGCTTCCTACGGTTTTTATGGTCTGGATACACCGGTGCTGGAGCGTTCAAGTGTGCTCCTTGCGAAGGGCGGCGGTGAGACGGAAAAACAGGTATACAGGTTTGACCGAGGCGATACGGATATAACCATGCGCTATGATCTGACAGTGCCTCTGGCAAGGTATGTTGCCATGCATTATTCTGACCTGTCTTTTCCTTTTAAGAGATACCAGATAGGTAAGGTATACAGAGGTGAACGGAGCCAGAAGGGACGTTTCAGGGAATTTTATCAGTGTGATATTGATATTATAGGCGACGGATCTCTGGGAATCATAAATGAGGCTGAGTGCCCCAGTGTAATGAGCAGTGCCCTCCGTGCCCTTGGTATAGAAGATTTCTGCATAAGGCTCAATAACAGAAAGATCCTTAACGGTCTTTTTGAACTCTACGGAGTGGGAGAGCGTTCCATGGAAGTAATGCGTGAGATCGATAAATATGAAAAGATAGGCCGGGACAATGTCATATCCGGTATAAAGGAGCTTGGGGTATCGGAAGAGAATGCCAATGCGCTTCTTGATTTCGTTACTTTTGACGGAAACGATGCAGAGATATTTGCAAAGCTTGATACACTTGCCGGAAAGAACGATACTCTTGATGCCGGAGTAAGTGATCTTAAGCAGGTTACAGAGATAATGAAGGGCTTTGGCTGCCGTGAGAAAAATTTCAAGGTGGACTTAAGCATTGCAAGAGGTCTTGATTACTATACGGGAACAGTATTTGAAACCTGTTTCCTTCCGGATCCTTCCATTGGAAGCATATGCAGCGGTGGCAGGTATGATGACCTGGCGGGATATTTTATAGACAGGCCGCTGCCTGGAGTGGGCATGTCCATAGGTCTTACCAGGCTTTTCTATATACTTAATGAAAAGAACCTTCTTAATAAGTCAGTTTCCGCTCCGGCAGATGCGCTGGTGCTTCCCATGACTGATGACATCGCAGGCGCTGCAAAGATTGCTTCAGACTTAAGGAATGAGGGAGTAAGCGTCCAGCTTTACGGTGAGCAGAAGAAGTTCAAGAAGAAGATGGAATATGCCAATAAGCTTGGTATTCCTTATGTAGTGATCATCGGCGAGGATGAGATTAAAGAGGGAAAAGTATCCCTTAAGGATATGGTCAAAGGTGAGCAGGCCATGTATGCTGTTCCGGAGGCTGCTGCGGTTATAAGAGCCGGAAAGACTGAGCGCGGTACCGGGAAATGCGTGATCAGCGCAGATTGATTCTTGCATGGAAAGAAATAAAAGATCAGACAAAGAAACAGTAATATTCCTTATATATCTTTTATTATTTGCTGCGGCTGTGATATCCATAGCTGTGATCCAGCCACTGAAAAGCACAGAACCTTTTCTTAATCCGCCGGATGAAGCAGACCGTTTTCTGGTTCCTTCATTTATCTGTGAGAATGGGACGCTGCCTACCGGCTTTGAACCGGAGGTCACCATTCAGACTTACGGTGGTTCATATGCGTTCTATAATGTTCTCCCGTATATTATAATGGGATATCTGATGAGGGTTGTACGTCTTCTTGGCGGGAGCGGCCTGCTGCTTCTGTATACGGCCAGAAGTGTAAATGTTGCGGCCGGAGTTATTACGGCGTTCTTTGTATTTCTAATTGGGAAGAAGCTGTTCAAAAAAGAGATTTACTCTTATGTTTTTTCACTTTTTACAATGTTCCTGCCCCAGCATCTTTTTCTGTATACATATGTGAATACTGATGCCTTCTGCCTGATGTCGGTAGCACTGATCATATATGTTTTTCTTGACAGTTACGAGAACGGGGTGAGTTTTCTCAGAGTACTGCTCCTGGCGGCAGGCATAAGTATCTGTGCATTGTCATATTATATGGGTTATGGCGTACTGCTTGTTTCAGTTCCTTTGTTTGTATTCTGCTTCTTTAAGGGCGGAAGGTTCGACAGCAGGTCATTCATAAAGTATGCAGCACTTGAAATCCTGTTTGTTGCACTGTTTTCGGGCTGGTGGTTCGTGAGATGCTATTTTGTACTGGATGGCGACATACTGGGGTTAAGGTCACTGTCGGCGGCCCAGCAGCTGGCCATAGACAGGGGAGAGTCAGTAAAGAATATCCCGGCAGAAAGTATGAGTGTGATACAGTTCCTGACCCGGACCACTGTACTAAAGGATATGCCTGTCTCCTTTGTTGCAATGTACGGCTCAATGTCTTTGTGGGCGGGAGATGTTTATTATGTTCTGTACCTGCTGTTTATAGCTGCGGGGGCACTGACCGGATTTGTTATAAGCATAGGGCAGCTTAAAAACAGAAGCTTTGGGGCGAAGGTGCTGGAAGCCGGAGGTATTGCGTTTGCATTAATTACTGTCGGAATCTGGTTCATATATTGTTATTTTATAGATATGCAGCCCCAGGGAAGGTATGTAATGCCTGTTGTTTTTGTACCTATGTATTATGCAGCGAGAGGGTATAAAAAAATAACAGATATGATAAAGTGGGAATCTGCAAAAAAATATGTTCCGTTTATCATATCTGCTTTTGTGATAGTGATGTTTGTTATATATGTTTATGTTGAGGTCTATCCGCTTTACCTTGCAAGACCGGTCTGGTCAAATTTCGTTTTACCCCTGTAAGAGCTTAATGAAATCTTCTTCGGGCAGAGGCTTGGAGAAATAGTATCCCTGTATCATGTCACAGTCAAAGTCCTGAAGGAGTTTAAGCTGTTCCTTCGTCTCAACACCTTCCGCAACAACTGTCATTCCCAGTTCTTTTGCCATTTGTGCCATGTGGCGGACAATGATCATGGATTTGTCGGATGTGGACAGCTTTGAAATAAAGCTTATGTCTATCTTTACAACATCTATTGACATATCCTGAAGTGCTTTCAGTGATGAATAGCCTATGCCGAAATCGTCCATCTCGATGATGAATCCGGCTTTCTTCAAGTTTTCAACAGCTTCATATGAACGCTTGATGTCCTCGACCCGGGCACTTTCCGTTATCTCAAGCCTGAGCTCGTCGGAGGTAACGCCGTAAGAGGCCATAAGTTTTTTCAGGTCGCTGCTTAAGGACGGCTGGAAAAGGTTTACCCTTGATACATTGACACTGATGGGAATCTGGTGGCTGCCTCTTTCCCTGAGAGTTTTAAGAAGCCTGCAGGCGGATTCCCACACATAATGGTCAAGCTTAGCTATCATGCCGTTTTTCTCAAATAGCGGAATGAACTTATCGGGAGGAAGCAGGCCCTGGGTGGGGTGCTTCCATCTGACAAGTGCTTCGGCAGTAACTACCTTGCCTGTGTGCATGTCATATATTGGCTGTACATGAATGCAGAAATCTCCGCGCTTTATTGCGTCCTCTGTATCATTAACAAGTTCCAGGTCAAGGAGGATCTTGTTCTTTACCTCACTGTTGTATTCAATATGGCGGCTTAACAGATTGCCTTTGACGGTCTGTATGACCATGCTCATACGGTCTAAAATGAGTTTCACGGGGAGATTCTGTTCATCAATCTCATAGACACAGCTGTAGAAAAGAATCTTGTAGCCGTTTATCCGAGCCGCTGCACGGGCTTCCAGTTCCTCGACGAGTTCTAATGGTTTGAACTTGTTGGTGGGGAACAGGGCAACATAAACGTCATTGTATATCCTTGCACATATTCCGCTTCCGCCGAGGGTTGATTTTAAGTATTCGGCACAGGACTTCAGGACTTCTTTGGATTTGTCATTTCCGAAAAGTTCTGCCACTGCCTTGAAATGGTCTATATCGAGAAGGAGCAGGCTGTACTGTGTGTCCGGATTGCCCTGCAGGATCACTGAAGCGCTGTTGCAGAATCCGAATTCGGACAGGATGCCGGTCTCAGAATCGGTTTCCGCAAGCTTGCGCATGCGCTCATAGCTTACTTTCTCAATCTCAGCCTCTACCATCTGTTTCTGAAGTTCTCTGGTGGTGATGACATTGGTAACTCTGTGTCGTGCAATCTCAACGTTATAGGGTTTTGTTATGAAATCAGCGGCGCCTTTTGACAGGGCACGGAGTTCGTTTTCTTCCTGGCCGAACTGGGTATTTACTACGACAGGTATCTTACGCAGATCCTTGTCACTGTTTATGAAATCAAGAAGCTGGAAACCATCTACATGAGGCATATTGAGGTCGAGGATTATGACTGCAAATTTAACCCGCTTTAAAAGTTCTTTTGCTTCCAGACCGTCAGCCGCTTCAACAATGGAATATTCATCTTCGAATATGCCGCGCAGGATCGCACGGTTTGTTTTGCTGTCGTCTACTATCAACAGGTATTTTTTATCAGTTGCATCCATATAGTATACCCCCACGATGAATTGCAAATCCGCTGCCCGAGCCGCACAAATGCCTTCCGGTTCAGAAAAGGACATCAGATGAATATTTACAATTTGCTATACAATAAAAATTATAGCATATCTGTCCTGCGAATTAAACAATATTGAAACAGAAAAATGTATCGGATATCATACAGAATTGACATAATCCGGTGCTTTGTTTATAATCTCAGTTGTTCTCGAGGTGTGGCTCAGCTTGGTGGAGCACCTGGTTTGGGACCAGGGGGTCGCAGGTTCGAATCCTGTCACCTCGATTTTTCTATTTCTTTCGTGTCAAATTCCACCAAAATCTGATATAATTTATAAAATGCGTTTATTGTATATGTTTACAATGTAGTTTTTTCATTTGGAGAGATTTATGGGTTTGAATTCAGGGGGTAAGAGAAAACTGGCAGTTCTGGTAGGACAGCCGGAAGAGTATTGCCAGGAGGAATTTATCAGAGGTTTTTCCGGCAGGATGTTCAAGGAGAACTTTGATATCTGTGTATTTGCCATGTATCGAAAGTTCCAGGATTCGCCCGACAGGGAGAAGGGCGAGAGCAATATGTTTTCTCTTGTGGATATGGCTTCTTTTGACGGAATATGTGTCATGGCGGATTCTATCCAGACTCCGGGGGTAGTTGAATCGCTGATTGAGACTCTTGAAAAAGAATATAAAGGTACTGTTCTTTTCGTTGAAAAAGAAGTGGAAGGCTTCCCTTATGTCCTTCAGGACAATTATACACCTATCAAAAAAATGCTATCCCACCTGATAGAAAAGCATGGCTATAAGGATATTGCTTATCTTACCGGCAAGTCATGGCATGATCATTCAAAAAAGCGTTTACAGGCATACAGGGACTGTATGGCAGAGCACGGTCTTGAAGTGCGTGAGGACCGTGTTTTTTATGGTGATTTCTGGTATACCAGCGGTGAGAATACCGCGGATAAGCTCATAAGATCCGGTGATCTGCCGGAAGCGGTAGCGTGTGCGAATGACTGTATGGCTATAGGTCTGGCCAAGACACTGATAGCACGGGGAATAAGGATTCCCGAGGATGTCGCTGTCATGGGCTATGACTGCAATGAGGAAGGTATGCATGCACCTATTCCCATTACAAGTGCACCTCTTCCTTTTGTAAGTTTTGGAGAGTATTCGGCAGAAACCATGCTAAATCTCATGGAAGGGAAAGAAATACAGCCATTTGAGGCTGATGTGGATATGTTTATCGGAAAGACCTGCGGCTGCGATGGTGACAGCATGAAAGCCGTCTATGAAGTCAGGTCTGAATGGGACACGGCAATATCAGAGAATTCATTCAGTTCAGTGTTCAGCGGTTTTAATGAAGATATGATGCTGCAGACTGCTTTCCGCGGTTTGCTGACCACTATTTATTCCTATGTTTATCAGATCGGCAACTATGACACATTCACCATCTGTCTTAACGAAGGCTGGATGATGCCCAGGACCACATATACGGCAAGGGTACTGCGGGCCATAGACTGTAACCGTACCGATGACAGCAAGGACAGTGTGGATCTGGATGATTATTTTGACAAATCTGTCATGCTGCCGGCACTTCTTGAAAAATGTGACAAGCCCCGATTGTTTTATTTCCTTCCTCTGTTTTTTGAGGACGAGTGCCTTGGTTATGCGGCACTGGGTTTCGTGGACAGGTACTGTCCTTTTTCTGCGGGGGCCAGGGTATGGCTGCGCTCTGTTATGTTCGGTCTTGAGGCCTTCAGGCGCTCCAGTGAACTGGACAGCAGTAAAAAACTCGTGGAGATGGGGACTAATTATGATGCGCTTACCGGACTTCCGAATTACAAGGGTATGCTTAATGACGTGGATACTCTTATGGAAAGGATCCGGGAAGCAGGAGGTTACGTTGACGTTATAGCATATGATATCCGTGGACTTGCACAGTTTAATGATCTGAGAGGCCGGGATGCGGGTGACCGCGTTATAGTGGGTATATCCACTACACTGCAGTCTGTTTTTAACAGTCCCGAGTGCTACAGCTGCTATACCGGAAGCGGCGAGTTCGTGGTGATGTATTTCTCGGCGCTTGAAAACAGTGAGACATTCAAGGGTTATTGTGAGAAATTCAAGGATGCAATGAAGATATTCAATGCAGATCCGGATGTGATATCCCAGACAGAGTTATACCATGGGCATGAGAGCGGATATCCCGAGAATGCTGCAGCCCTGGAGAGAATAGTCAATGTCGCTATAAGCCGGAAGAACGGCTTTAAGTTCGGATCCCGTTCAAAGAAGGATTACTCCGTACTGGATGAGGATGAAGTAAAGCTTGCCGGCAGGGTAATGGATGTGCTGGATAACAATAAATTCAATTATCATTTCCAGCCTATCCTAAGTTCGGCAAACGGTGATATTTATGCATATGAGGCATTGATGAGGCCTGATACGGAGCCTTATATTGCGCCTCCCATTGTGCTTAAGTATGCTGATTTCCTTGACAGGCTTTATGATGTGGAGAAAGCGACTTTTGTCAACGTACTTAACCGTCTGGCCAAGGAACCTGTATTTACGGAGAATAACCGCAAGATATTTATCAATTCCATTCCCGGTGAGCATTTGAAAGGGGACGAACTTGAATTTGTGGAAGCTTCCATAAGGAAGTTTTCCGGCAATATTGTCATAGAGCTTACTGAGCAGACGGAGCTTTCAGATGAGGAGCTGGCAGATGTTAAAGCAGTATATGCCAATATGGGAGCAGGTACGGCCGTTGATGATTATGGCACAGGCTATTCCAATGTGGTAAATCTTTTGCGATATATGCCGGATTATGTGAAGATAGACAGGTCTCTCATAACCGATATTCAGAACAGCCCCCAGAAGCAGCATTTCGTGAAGGATATTATCAGTTTTTCCCATGATAACGGAATACTGGCTTTGGCTGAAGGTGTGGAGACTCATGATGAATTACGAACTGTCATAAAGCTGGGTGCCGATCTTATACAGGGGTACTATACAGCCCGGCCTTCCGCAACGCTGCTTGCTGATACACCTGATGATATCAGACGTGAGATCGTTGAACTGAAAAAGAGTGCGTTGTCGTCATCGGTGGGCGTGTACATACCGGGAAGGGATGGGCGAGTGCTTTTGTCCAAGCTGGAAGAAGAAGGCACGGAAAGGATATCTGTCAGCAGGAAGGAAATGACTTTCATTAACTTTACTGTGGCGGGTGCTCCCGGAATGAAGAGTCCCGTTACCATCGATGTGCTTAATGGGTACCATGGGACAATTACACTTGAAAACTGCGGCCTGGGATTTTCCGAAACTGAGTCATACGGTATATCCGTTGCTGAGGGCTGTGCCGTGACACTTGTGCTTACGGGACATAATTATCTTAAGGGCGGAATTTATGTGGCAAAGGGCGGATCGCTTAATATTGAAGGCGACGGGACTCTGGAAGTACAGGGAAAGTATGAGGACTGCTTCGGTATAGGTGCGGGCACAGACAGGGAATGCGGTTCCATAGTGATAGATACTGCAGGCGTCATATCGATCAAGTCAAAAAGCAGCGGCGGAGCTTCTATAGGTATAGGCGCGGGCCTTGGCGCAGAAAAGCTTGAGATAAAGCATGGAAAATATGAAATGCAGGTCAAGGGTGAGAGCGTTGTTGCAATCGGCGCACTGTCTTCAGATGACCAGAAATTAAAGATATCCGAAAGCGATATAAATGTTGAACTTCAGGGAGAGAAACTGTGCGGTATCGGATGTCTGTCCGGAAGGGCAGAAATGGTATTTGAGAATTCGCAGATCAGTTTTTCGGTATGCGGCGACGGCGTGCTTATGGGCTCTATGGACGGTTCATCCGTGCTTTCCGAAACAGGATGCAGCATAGCCCATACCGTTGAATGCGGCAATACCGTAGTATATGGTGTTACAAGGTAACCGGCATGGAATGCAGGGAGTATCATAAATACTTTAATTCTTTCATAAATAATGAACTGGACTATAAAGAAACCAGAGAGCTTTTGCTTCATGTCAGCCAGTGCAAGGACTGTGATGCGGATCTGCATAGCCAGTACATTATGATAAGCGGTCTGCGTAAGATTGATCTGAAGGAGGGGGATCCCCCTATACCTGAATATGAAGAACTCA
Source organism: Lachnospiraceae bacterium (assembly GCA_024689605.1). Next base: position 8,392 of record JAILDD010000135.1, on the reverse strand, counting down.
TAAAGCGGGAAACAAAGAGGTGTCGGCGTGAGGGGATCGTGCGCCGGGCTTTTGTTGAGCTGTCTATACTCGCACTTATTATTTCTGTTATTTTTGTATTGAAAGGGATATTATGGATAAATTAGTACTCATTGATGGACACAGCATCCTTCACAGGGCGTTCTACGGCGTGCCTGATCTTACAAATTCCGAAGGAATCCACACAAATGCCATATATGGTTTTTTGAATATAATGTTTCATATTCTGGATGAAGAAAGGCCGGATTACTTCATAGTGACATTTGATGAGCATGCGCCGACATTCAGGCATGAGATGTTTGAAGCTTATAAAGGCACCAGGAAACCGATGCCGGAAGAACTGAGATCTCAGGTGCCTCTGATGAAGGAAATGCTTTCCGGTATGGGAGTGCTTGTGATCTCAAAGCCAGGACTTGAAGCTGATGATCTTATGGGGACTCTTGCCAGGGAAGGGGAAAAGCTTGGAATGGAGGTTGCTGTCATATCCGGTGACAGGGATCTGCTTCAGATCGCTTCAGACCATATCATGATAAGGATCCCGAAAACCAAAAGGGGCGGTACGGAGATAGAAAATTACAAAGCGGCGGATGTACAGGAAACATACAGGCTCACACCTGCCCAGTTCATAGAACTGAAGGCTCTGGTGGGGGATACGGCAGACAATATCCCCGGGGTACCAAAGGTAGGCGAAAAGACCGCAACAGAGCTTATGGTACAGTACGGTTCCATTGATGCCATATATGAACATATTGAGGAGATTAAAAAGAACTCCATAAGGGAAAGCTTAAAGGAGAACAGGGATTTAGCAGAACTAAGTCTTAAGCTTGCAACAATTAAGACTGATTGTGAGCTGGACATTCACCCGAATGATGCGCCGGTTCCATCTTTTTATACCAAGGAAGCCTATGAGCTTTGCAAAAAGCTTGAGCTGAAGAGTTTTTATAAGAAATTTGATGATGCTGTAACCGGGGAAAGCGACGTGAGCAGGAAGGTGGAAATCACGAGTCTGGATGAAAAGGGACTGGATACTCTATTTGCAGCAGTGCTGGCGGACAAGACTGAAATGGCTGTGTATTTCCGAAAGCTCGACGTGAAAGACTTTGCGGTTTCTTTTTCCTGCGAAGACGGAAAGGCCAGCTGTACCGACAGTACGAAAATTACATATGAAACCTTGTGTGATGTATTTAGAAGATACTATGCTTCCGGACTGAATTTTGTTACACATGATATAAAAGCGCTTTATCCATTAATATGTGATGCTGATGATTACAAGGGGAAAAGTGCAGAGGATATGTCTGCAAATGCAGATGATGTGATGCTTATGGCTTATCTGCTGGATCCTACCAGGGGCAGCTATAAACCTGAGGATATGGCAGGTGTTTTTCTGTCTGAGACCGGAAAGAGCTTTGAGGAATTATTTATAAAAAAAGGCTCTGTAACTGTCAGTGCAGATGACGATGCATTAAGAAATTACATGGGGCAGACTGCCTGTGACATAAGAGCTCTTTATACTGAACTGAAAAAAAGACTTGAGTCCACGGGTATGTTTAAGCTGTACCGTGATATGGAAATGCCTCTTTCTTTCGTTCTCTTCAGAATGGAAGCAGAGGGAATCGCTGCGTCAGCAGAAGCACTGGCAGAATACAGCACAGAATTGGATAAGAGTATAAGAGCGCTTGAAAAAAAGATTTACGAGGCGGCAGGTGAGGAATTCAATATCAATTCACCGAAGCAGCTTGGAGTGATACTTTTTGAAAAAATGGGGATTCCCGGCGCTAAGAAGACAAAGACCGGATATTCCACGGCGGCAGATGTGCTGGAGAAGCTGGCAGCAGAGTATCCCTTTGTAAATGACATTCTTGAATACAGGACCTATGCAAAATTAAAATCCACATATGCAGACGGATTGGCAGGCTATATTGCCGGCGACGGAAGGATACATACGAGTTTTAACCAGACTGTGACCGCAACAGGAAGGCTGTCGTCCACAGAGCCTAACCTGCAGAATATCCCCATGAGATATGAACTGGGACGCAGGATAAGGAAAGTTTTTCTGCCGAAGGACGGATATATTTTTACAGATGCGGACTATTCCCAGATAGAACTGAGGATACTTGCTTCCATGTCAGGGGATGTTGAACTCATTGCGGCATACCGTTCGGAAGAGGATATACACAGGATAACGGCATCCAGGGTTTTCCACGTACCCTTTGATGAGGTTACGGATCTTCAAAGAAGAAATGCAAAGGCGGTAAATTTCGGTATTGTCTATGGAATATCATCTTTTGGACTCAGTCAGGATCTGTCTATCAGCAGGGAAGAGGCTAAAATGTACATCGAAGAATATTTTGCTACCTATCCCGGGGTAAAGGCATTTCTTGACAGTGCAAAGGAAAATGCCAAGAAGGACGGCTATTCCGTGACGATGTTCGGAAGGCGCAGGCCTATCCCTGAGCTTAAGTCTTCCAATTTTATGCAGAGGCAGTTTGGAGAAAGGGTGGCAATGAATGCACCCGTACAGGGAACCGCTGCGGATATCATAAAGATTGCCATGATAAAGGTTTATAACCGGCTGGAGAAGGAAGGCCTGAAATCCAGGCTTCTTCTGCAGATACATGATGAACTTCTTGTAGAGACTGCAGAGGATGAGAAAGATGCAGTGCTGAACATCCTGAAAGAGGAAATGGAGGGGGCTGCAGACCTTCCGGTGAAGCTGACGGCGGAAGCACATACCGGAAAGGACTGGTACGAAGCAAAATAATGCGTAGCATAGGTATAACCGGGGGCGTGGGCTCCGGAAAATCAGTGGTGCTGGATTACCTGCGTGATCATTACGGCGCCAGACTCATAGTGGCAGATGAAGTTGCGCATTACCTTGAAGAACCGGGTGAGGCTTGCTATAATGAGCTGTTGGAGTTATTAGGCAAAGAAGTACTTGGTGTTGACGGGTATTTTGACAATAAGAAATTTGCGGCGGCTATTTTTTCTGATGAAAAGAAGCTGGCTGCGGTAAACGCCATAGTCCATCCGGAAGTAAAAAAATACATTCTTTCGGAAATGGAGAAAGAGGAAAGAAAAGGCTGCAGGTACTTTGTGGTAGAGGCGGCCCTTCTCATAGAAGAACATTATGATGAAGTACTGGATGAACTCTGGTACATATATGTACCGGAAGAAACCAGGCGGGACAGACTGAAAGCAAGCCGCGGTTACAGCGACAAAAAGATAGACTCTATTTTCGCAGTGCAGCTGCCGGAACAGGAATTCAGGTCTCATTGCAGGTATGTGATAGATAACAGCGGAGAACTGCCGGAGACATACAGACAGATTGATGGTCTGATCCGACAGCAATGGTGATAGTTTATGTGACAGGCGTGATTCATAATGATGGAAAACAGGCGGGGTGACATGGCTAAGAAAACGGAACAGACAAAAAGTACAAAAGAGGCAAAGCACACTAAAAGCATGAAAAAGACGGAGACAGCAAAAAATACGGCAGCTGATAAGTCTGCCAGGGGCGCGTCTAAAAGCATAGATACGGATAAGCTGGTATTTGGTCTGGATATAGGCACCAGGAGTATTGTCGGTACGGTGGGCTACCGTGAAGGCAATAATTTCCATGTGCTGGGACAGGAATCGAAGGAACATGAGACCCGTGCAATGCTTGACGGCCAGATCCACGATATAGGGGCTGTCAGCAATTCAATAGTATATGTAAAGCACAAGCTTGAAGAAAAGCTGGACATAACCCTGTCAAATGTCTGCATAGCTGCTGCGGGAAGGGTACTTAAGACAGAAGTAGTATCCGTAAATATGGAGCTGGACGAGGAAAAGACTATCAGCGCAGAGGATGTGGCAAGGCTTACTGCCATGGGCGTGGAGCAGGCCTATGAGCGTTTCCTTAAGGAAAATGATACAGGACTTAAGTTTTTCTGTGTTGGTTCCTCTGTTATAAGGTACTACCTGAACGGCTATCAGATAGGTAACCTTGAAAATCACAAAGCACATACTGTGGGCTGCGACATGATCGCTACCTTCCTTCCGGAAGATGTAGTTGACGGTCTCTACAAGGCTGTGGAGATGTCGGGGCTCAGGGTTGTCAATATGACACTGGAGCCTATTGCCGCCATCAGTGTTGCTATTCCCGAGAACTACAGAATGCTCAATATCGGACTTGTGGATGTGGGGGCAGGAACCAGTGATATCTGTATAACAAAGGACGGATGTGTGGTGGCTTACGGAATGATACCTGTTGCCGGTGACAGGCTCACGGAGATAATAGCACAGAATTACCTTGTTGATTTCAATACAGCTGAGACCATCAAGTGCGACATTTCCGATTCGGAAACCGTTGAGTATAAGGATATTATGGGACTTCCCCAGAAGGTGGGCCGTGATGAGGTCCTTAAGCTCCTTGATCCTCAGATAGAGGAAATGGCAGACCTTGTTGCAGAGAAGTTCAAGGAACTTAACGGCGGGAAGCCTGTCAGCGCTGTATTTGTAGTCGGCGGCGGCGGTACTGTTGAAGGCTATACAAAGAAACTTTCGGAACACCTTGGCATAATGGCTGAGCGTGTGGCCGTAAGGGGGGAGGAAGTCATGGGGCACATCATATATCAGGATGATGTGAAGAAGGATTCCAGGCTGGTGACCCCGGTGGGAATCTGCCTGAATTACTATGACCAGAGCAGCAACTTCATATATGTGACATTCAATGATCAGCATATAAAGCTTTATGACGGCGGAAATCTCGCTGTAGTTGATGCGGCTATGCATGCTGACTTCCCTAATGACGGACTTTTCCCTAAGAGGGGTGAGGCTGTCAATTACCGCATAAACGGAAAACAGGCAATGAAACGCGGGCTTCCTGGGGATCCTGCGGTTATAACAGTCAATGGAGAGGAAGCTGATATGCATACTCCCATAAGGGCTAATGACGTGATCAGGGTCAAGGAATCGACGGTGGGTGAAAAGGCCAAAGTCGCTCTTTCCGAACTTCCGGAATTTAAGTCCATGATCACTGTTTATACAAACCAGAGCAAGATTCTTCTTCCTAAGTTTGCGGAAGTAAATGGCGAGATAAAGACAGGCTTTTATGAGATAGAAGACGGCGACGATATTGTGATGAGGAACTATTACACTCTGAAAGAAGTCCGTGAATTCATGGATGTGATACTGGATGAGTCAATGGCGGTTCTTGTGAACAATGAGCCCGCGGATGATGATACAAAGGTCTTTGAGAACTTTAACATAAAGTGGGGCATCAAGGAACAGATTCTTAAGGATTACGAAGAAATAAAGGCGAAGTATGCGGCTGCTCAGGAAGAGGCGGAGAGGAATGCAGCAAGCAAGGCAGCGGAAGCGGCAGGAATGTCAGGGGCTGGATCCCCATCCAATGGGGATGATGATGATATGTCAGATGAGACAAGGTTTGATGATGGTGATACTGACTCTGAAGGTGATTCAGGTGCAGATAGTTACGATAACCTTCCGGATGATGACGGTGAAGCAGAGATAGAACGTCCTTTCAGGGAAGAACCCGGGAAGAAGGAAGAGGAGGCTCCGGCCATTCCACGGACAATCATAGTCAATGTAAATGGGGATGACGTAAAACTTGAAGGAAAAACGTCCTATGTTTTCGTGGATGTATTTGACAGGATAAACTTTGACCTTAAGAATGTCCAGGGCAGCAGGGTGGTGACTGAACTGAACGGCAGGCCTGCCATGTATATGGAACAGCTGAATTCCGGTGACCATATAGTCATAAAGTGGGAGAACTGAAATGAGAATGAAGAGCATTGCCAGCGGAAGCAGCGGTAATTCGATATATGTGGGTTCTGATGATACGCATATCCTTGTGGATGTGGGGCTTAGCAGGAAAAAGATAGAGGCAGGCTTAAGTGAGCTGGATATCAGCGGAGATGACCTGGATGCGATATTCATAACCCACGAGCACAGCGATCACATACAGGGACTGGGAGTTTTCTTAAGGAAGTACAGTGTACCTGTTTATTCCACAAGGGGAACCATTGATGCAATAAACAGGGTAAGCAGCCTGGGAGAATTTGACCGGAGTCTGCTTCATGTGATAGACAGCAGAGAAAGCTTAATGGTTAATGATATAGAAGTAAGCCCTATAAACATCTCACATGATGCGGCAGAGCCGGTGGCTTACCATTTTGACTGTGCCGGTACACAGACGGCAATACTGACGGATTTAGGCACTTATGATGATGCCATAGTTGACAGGCTGCAGGGGCTTTCCGCAATCTATATCGAATCAAACCATGATATACGCATGCTGGAAACCGGCAGATATCCGTATCCGCTGAAACAGAGAATACTCGGGAAAAAGGGACACCTTTCAAACGAGGCCTCCGGAAGGCTTTTGTCGAAGCTTCTGAATAATGGGATGCAGCATGTGATACTGAGTCATTTAAGCCAGGAAAACAATCTGCCGGAGCTTGCCTACGAGGCGGTGCGTCTTGAAATAGAACTGTCTGACACCGAATATCGCGGAGATGATTTCCCCATAGATGTGGCCAGACGGGACAGACCGGGGATGACCCTGGAGCTGTAGAACTGCCTGGCGAACGATCCCACCGGCAGGTGAGCTATCGGTGTGGGAAGAGACTAAGTGCTGGAAGTTTTGATAACAATACATAAGGAGTATATAACTATGAAGAAAACAATAATAACGGTAGTTGGAAAAGATACGGTTGGAATAATAGCAAAAGTCTGCACCTATCTTGCAAACAATAAGATTAATATACTGGATATTTCCCAGACCATAGTGCAGGAATATTTTACCATGATGATGATCGCAGATCTGCAGTCTTCAGAGAAGGCTTTTGATACGGTTTCAGACGAGCTGGCACAGATCGGTGAAGAAATCGGTGTGATAATCAAATGCCAGAGGGAAGAGATATTCGATTCCATGCATCGGATCTAATGAAAAGGGGTCAAAACTAAATGATAAACATATCAGAAGTCATAGAAACAAATAAGATGATCGAGAAGGAAAATCTCGATGTAAGAACCATTACACTGGGCATAAGTCTTTTGGACTGCATTGATTCCGATGTTGATAGTGTATGCGATAATGTATATAAAAAGATCACGACAGTCGCAAAGGATCTGGTAAAGACCGGTAAGGAAATCGAGAAGAAATACGCCATTCCCATCGTAAACAAGCGTATTTCCGTAACTCCCATTGCACTTGTGGGCGGTGCTGCATGCAAAGAGCCCGGGGATTTTGTAAAGATAGCAAAGTCACTGGACCGGGCGGCTAAGGAAGTGGGAGTAAATTTTATCGGCGGTTACAGCGCGCTTGTTTCGAAAGGTATGACGTCAGCTGATGAGCTGCTTATAAAGTCTATTCCGGAAGCGCTTTCCGTGACGGATGTGGTATGCAGTTCCATAAATGTGGGATCCACAAAGACCGGCATAAATATGGACGCAGTAAGGCTTATGGGGGAGATCATCAAAGAAACAGCAGAATTTACAAAAGACAATGATTCCCTTGGATGCGCAAAGCTGGTGGTATTCTGTAACGCCCCTGACGATAACCCGTTTATGGCGGGTGCTTTCCATGGTGTGACGGAAGCTGATGCTGTCATAAATGTGGGTGTCAGCGGACCGGGGGTTGTAAAGACTGCGCTGGAGTCAGTACGCGGTGAAAGCTTTGAAGTGCTGTGTGAAACCATAAAGAAGACTGCATTTAAGATAACAAGGGTGGGCCAGCTGGTAGCGAAGGAAGCTTCCGAAAAGCTGGGAGTGCCTTTCGGAATAATCGATTTAAGCCTTGCACCTACGCCTGCCATCGGCGACAGCGTGGCTGACATACTCTGCGAGATAGGCCTTGAATATGCCGGTGCCCCCGGAACGACAGCGGCTCTTGCACTGCTTAATGACCAGGTGAAAAAAGGCGGTATAATGGCATCTTCATATGTGGGCGGTCTGTCCGGTGCATTTATTCCTGTCAGTGAAGACCAGGGGATGATAAATGCTGTGGAGGCCGGCGCGCTTACACTTGAAAAGCTTGAAGCAATGACCTGCGTATGTTCTGTGGGACTGGATATGATAGCTGTTCCCGGGGATACGAAGGCCACTACCATATCCGGAATAATCGCAGATGAGATGGCAATAGGAATGATAAACCAGAAGACAACTGCAGTAAGGCTGATCCCTGCATTCGGTAAAAAGCCGGGAGATAATGTGGAATTTGGCGGACTTCTGGGACATGCGCCTGTAATGCCTGTAAACAGTTTTGGCTGCGATGATTTTATCAACAGAAGGGGCAGGATACCTGCACCGGTGCACAGCTTTAAGAACTGAAATAAAAAAGTCCGGTGATACTTCGGTTCACCGGATATTT
>JAILDD010000160.1 GCA_024689605.1 Lachnospiraceae bacterium | reverse complement strand
ACCCCCCGTGGGTCCCGCTCTTGGTCAGCACGGAGTCAACATCGTTGAATTCACAAAGCAGTTCAACGCAAAGACAGCTGATCAGGGTGATCTGATCATCCCGGTTGTCATCACAGTTTATGCGGACAGGACCTTTTCGTTTATCACGAAGACTCCCCCTGCAGCTGTACTTATCAAGAAGGCTTGCAATCTGAAGAAAGCGTCCGGCGAACCTAATAAGAATAAGGTTGCTACGATTTCTAAGGACAAGGTCAAAGAGATTGCCGAGCTCAAGATGCCGGATCTCAATGCAGCATCTCTTGAAGCAGCTATGTCAATGATCGCAGGCACATGCAGAAGCATGGGCGTTACGGTAGAAGAATAAGGGGAGGTGCAGATAAATGAAACACGGAAAGAAATACAATGCGGCACTTTCTCAGTATGACCGCGCAACACTTTTTGATTCAGCAGAAGCTATTGAGACTGTCAAGAAGACAGCAACCGCAAAATTTGATGAGACCGTAGAGGTGCACATCAGGACCGGATGTGACGGACGTCACGCAGAGCAGCAGATCCGCGGCGCTGTAGTACTTCCTAACGGTACCGGTAAGACTGTACGTGTACTTGTATTTGCTAAGGGCGACAAGATCGCTGAGGCAGAGGCAGCAGGAGCTGACTATGTAGGCGGCGAGGAGCTTATCCCGAAGATCCAGAACGACGGCTGGCTTGATTTCGACGTTGTCGTTGCTACACCTGATATGATGGGTGTCGTCGGTCGTCTCGGTAAGGTGCTCGGACCTAAGGGTCTTATGCCTAACCCTAAGGCAGGAACTGTTACCATGGATGTTACCAAGGCTATTAATGATATCAAAGCCGGTAAGATCGAGTACAGACTTGACAAGGCTAACATCATCCACTGCCCTATCGGAAAGGCATCATTCAGCACAGAGCAGCTTACACAGAACTTTGATGCGTTCATGGAAGCTATCGTAAAGGCTAAGCCTTCATCACTTAAGGGTCAGTACTTAAAGAGCATCACTCTGGCTACAACAATGGGCCCTGGTGTAAGAGTAAGTACAGCTAAGTATTGATGAGGATGCACTGCGAAAGCGGTGTTCCGTAATGATCAAAATCGATAAAACCTGTCGGTAAAAGCCGGCAGGTTTTTTTGCCTGAAAACAACACCGCTTACGATTGTATGATGTATTTAAAACCCATCTTTGATATAATATCTGACGTGTTAAAATAACAGTCTGATTATCTCCTGTGAGGAAGAAAATATGAAAAAATATTTACTGATCTTTATAGTGGCACTTACTCTGGTGATGGCAGCGGGCGGCATAATGCTGTATGTCATGAACGGACAGAAAAGTGTGAATATGCAGAATACCGAAGCCGGCGCACAGCTGTCTTCCGCAGATGTGGGGGGAGAATTGTCTGCTGATGGCGATGGAACGGAAGCATCTGCAAGCGGAAATGCGACAGTGACACTTGCAGGACTCGGAGGCGCTGATGCCGGTACAGTTTCTGAAGATGTGCTTTCCGAAGAGGATGAGCTGCTAAAGGCAGAGCAGGAGCGTCAGGAAATGTTTCAGGCTATAAAGGACGGAAATCCTGCACTGACCATGGAGATGGTGGTAGAGGAGACTGAAAACGATCCGGACGGAGTATATACGCTTGGATTTGTGGGAGATATCCTTTTTGATCCTAATTATGCAATATACAATCATTTCAGGCAGACGGGTTTTGATCTGAACAGTTGTGTGAAGAACGGCCTCCTGGAAGAAATGAACAGTGTGGACTTCATGATGGTGAACAATGAATTCCCTTATTCGGATGAAGGCTCACCTGCAGCAAATAAGACCTATACATTCAGGGCTCCGCTGGATGCTGTTGATTACATGAAAGGCATGGGGGTTGATGCTGTGTCAGTAGCTAACAACCATGCCTTTGACTATGGCGAAGCTGCGTTTCTTGATACGCTGGATGTGCTGGAAGAAAATGAGATCCCCCATGTGGGCGGCGGCATGAATCTTGAGGAAGCATCAAGACCGCTGTACCTTTATATGGATGATTACAAAGTGGCTGTCGTGGCAGCTTCACAGATAGAGAGAATGGGAACGCCTCATTCGAAGGGCGCAACGGCTGACAGCCCGGGGATGCTTCGCTCGTATGCGGACATAGAGCCGACCCTGGCTGCTATCAGAGAGGCTAAGGAGAACAGCGACTATGTGATCCTGTTCATCCATTGGGGCACTGAGAAGGAAGTGAATCCTGACTGGTGCGAGGCAGAGCAGCTGCCGCAGTTCATTGACGCCGGCGCTGACTGTATCATTGGGGCGCATCCTCATATTTTGCAGCCTATAGATTACGTGAATGGTGTGCCTGTGGTGTACAGCATGGGTAATTTCTGGTTCAATTCCAAGACTCTTGACAGCTGTATGATAGAACTGGAAATGAAGGATGGTGAGCTTGCGGGGCTTAAGTTTATTCCCTGCCTTCAGAGCGGGTGCACTGTCAGAAAGCTGGATGGTGCGGATGCGGACAGGCTGCTTGACTATATGCGATCCATTTCGCCCAATGTGAATATCGATGATGAGGGTTATGTCACACCGAAGTGAATTTCTTCTTGACACTGCTATGTATCAGATGGTATTATATCTTTCGTCTGTTAAGACATGCCGAAGACAGCAGGCGGGTAGACCCGCAACGAGATGGTTTATATATCATCCGGCCTGCCGAGGAGAAGTCAGTTAATGTTTTACGTTTTCTAATGAACTTGCTCCGGTCTCGCACCGGAGCTTTTACATTTATGACTCCTCAGATTTGGCTACGAAATCTATAAGGAGGTAGAAAGATGGCAAAGGTTGAACTTAAAGCACCGGTGGTTGAAGAGATCTCCGGCGTGATAGGGGATGCAGCAAGCGTTGTGCTGGTAGACCACAGAGGTCTTACCGTTGCTCAGGATACTGAGCTCCGCAGACTGCTTCGTGCTGAAGGTGTTACTTATAAGGTATACAAGAACACCATGATGGTACGTGCTTTCCAGGGAACACCCTGCGAGGAGCTGACAAAGTATCTCGAGGGACCCAGCGCACTGGCAGGATCCAAGGACGATGCTACCGCAGCAGCAAGAGTACTTGTTAAGTTTGCAAAGAAAGCACCTGCTCTTGAGGTTAAGGCCGGCATAGTTGAAGGTACTGTTTATGATGCAGAAGGCATTATGCCTATCGCAGAAATCCCTTCAAGGGACGAG
>JAILDD010000127.1 GCA_024689605.1 Lachnospiraceae bacterium | reverse complement strand
TCTGCACTGTCATCAGGCTGACGTTTTGCAAATATTGCATCTATCTGTCCGCGGTAAGGCGCTATGCTTTCCCACTCGTATTTCTCCCTCTCGAATTCTCCATGATTACCTTTAAGATATTTCAGGGCATACACCATCTGTGCAAAAGCGTGCAGATGATCTGATGGATTATCTTTAAGTATCTCCCTGTATTCGTTCCAGGCCGGAAGATACTTATACCGGATATAGCTGTAATCCGGCAGATGTCCGGCTCTTCCGTGTCCCAGATTCATTATGGAATTCTCCGACATCTGATATACACTGTTTATAAAATACGCATTTTCAAGATCATCTTTTGCTCCCGGCTTGTGAATAAAGTGTACCGGCCGCGTAGAATAGCCGTCGCCTTCGTCTATCACTTCAAAGAAATGTGCATCGGTATTGTTTATGACCATTGACGGAGTCCCGGCAAAATACCTGTGTGCCCAGGTATCAGCCAGCACGTGCATGGCAAGACCTGCTGCCACAAGTCCTTTTCCCTTTACCAGCCTGATTGTCTCCGAGAGTAAAGGACCATTGGTATTGCATATCAGGCGGTACTTATATTTATACAGGATATTTTTTTTCCCGGGATTGGCATGCAGGTCATAGGGAAGAAAATGAAATGAGCTCCATATCCTGGTGATATTCTGCAGCCCCTGCAAGTCAGATCTTGCATCCGCAAGCTCTGCATTAGTCTGTGTCGTTGCCGCCGATACCGGGGCCTTTATGGAAGCCAGGAAAGTAGCAGTACAGCAGTCCACAAAATTGGCACTGTAAGCAATCGACAGGCTTTCCTCATGACTGTAGCCTGCGATCAATGCCGCCGTATATGTTGCATAATAATGAAAATCTTCCTGCATGTATATTATTCCTGATCCCGGAATTTCCTTTCTTTGTATAAACCAATTTTTTCTATTCCGTCTTTTTCCGTTTTAACAACCGAAGCATCGCCTGTTCCTTGGTAAAATCCGTCCCTGTTTTTAATGTTTGAATACCCCGCTAGCTTCTTCCTGTATCTCTTTACCAATAAGGCTGACAGTACCAGTTCCAGGAAAAGTACTATCGATGTTATCGAAAGGATGGTAGATATCGTCATTTCCGGAATGGAAGATAAGTAATCAAAAACAGCCTCAATAATTTCATCTTCTGTCTTAGTCAGGTCGATATAGCTGTAATCGCCGAATTTTGACGATGTGGCAAAGAGCTGTCCCATATTTGTGATCAGCATGATAACCGACAGCACTATATATATCACATCTGTCCGTTCCCCACGGCTTTCCCTGACGGCCCCTTTCCAGATTATTATTCTGATCGCAAGAACCATGATAAGGGAGACCGCTACCAATGACAGCATAAACAGAATAAGAATAGTCATTCCCAGCTCATGCAGGTCAAACGTATCCTGCAGATCCAGAAAATCCGCTAACACACCGGTATTTTCTATTTTTTCCATTACTGAGGATGTATTAAGGATAAACTGGAGGATGAGGCGTATTATATCCCAGACTCCAAATGTAAGAACCATAAATCCTGAGATAGCAAGCGTCTTTTCGCTTTTTCTTAATTTGATATGAAGTTCGTCGTTTTGCAGAAGATCTTCTTTATTCTGTACTTTCATAGTATTATTTCTACAAGTTATTCTGTTCTGATCGATCAACAGGTCACTAATATTTTAGCATATTCTACGTGGAACCGTAAGTTGGGTGGGCTATAAGACAGATACTGCGTACCGACTGCGCAAAGAAACCGACCATATAAGCATAGTTTATTGAATTTGCAAACCGCAGCTGATAAATTCATATCATAAGAAAAAGCACAGAACCCCGGAGCAGATTCCAGAACCCAGACTACAAAGGAGGAAAAAATATGGCAGATAACAAGAATATGGAACTTAACGATGAGATGTTGGCAGATGCAGCCGGCGGAGCAGACGGTGATATTCCCGCACCCAAGTTTAAAGTAGGAGACTGCGCCATATGTGTTTCGAGCGGACAAAAGGTAGAAATTCTGGAAGTGAAATGTTATGAGGGCCCAAAATGGGGTTGGAGATACAGCATCAAGTACTTAAAAAGTGGAGCAGAAACAGATTTTGCATTTGATAAAACTCTGGCTCTTTGGTAATAAAACACAACTAACCCACAAAAAAGGGCTGTCACTTAGCGACAGCCCCTTTTTGAATGATAAACTTTTGTGGATTTTTTTGACTCATTAAGTATCTGAAGAATTCGGTTTTGGAAGAGTAGCGTTGCTAAACGGCATCCCGTATCCTTT
>JAILDD010000110.1 GCA_024689605.1 Lachnospiraceae bacterium | reverse complement strand
CTTTACCTCATCAATACTGATCGCCAGCTCATTTTTAGCTGCCTTCAGTTCGTTTATACCTTCGACAATGGCGTCATTTGTCACCATAATCTCGTCAGCAGCAAACATGTCCTCTTCTTTTGAAAGACTTCCGTCCTGTATGTCATTACGAAGTGCTGTTATCGATTCCTTTACAGCCTGTATATCCTCACGGATGCCGTCTGTGGCAGTACGCACATCCTGTGCCGAACTCTGTACCGCAACCGAAGATTCTTTAAGCTCAGCTGCCGGCTGCTCTATGGCATTGCGCAGGGATTCGGAAAGTGTCTGCACCATAGTCTCGTCCATATTGCCGACTGCAGCACCCACAGCCCTGGAAACAGCCTCGGACATCTCCCTTGAAACGGCCTCGGTATCAACACCGCCTGCGGCAGCCTCCAGCTTGAGAGTTTTTACTTTTTCCATGCTCTCGTCAACAAGGGCATACATCTTTTCGGTCAGCTCTGTATTGCGGTAGTTCAGCTTCCGCATCTCCTGAAGAACAGCCTCATATGCCCCAACCTGTTCCTCAAGGTTGTGCATCTGCGTCTGCTCCGCCTGTGCGTTGGCACGGATCATATCCTGTGCGTTGTACCGCTCCGCAAGCCTGTCCATAAAATTATCCATGTCTGACCTCCAACATAATATTAGTGGTAATTACTATTTTTTAGTGAACGTTAACTATATATCCTTCCGGAAGTATAGTTTCAAAAAGCTTCTTTATAAAATCTTCAGCCCTGTCATGAGCATCAAGCAAAAGCCCCTGCTCTACGTACTTCTGTTCCATTATTTCCTTCTGGTCTTCCTCAAACTGAGCAAAATCGCCTACGGATATGGGATTGAAGATGCTTGATTTTTCATCCAGCACCCGGACTGAATTCGGATCTATCTCATGGCTTAGGATCTCTGCTTCCGGCAGTGTCACATCCACGATATTGTCCTCCACGGTGATCACCACCCTTTCCATATCAACCCCGGCCTTGATCTCGCCGTCATAGGTTATTACGAATTTGCTCTCCGTAAGGGGAATCTCCCATCCCTGTATTTCCTTTGCATCAGAGAAACTTGCAGCGTTGCTGTACTGGGTCGAAAGAACAGCCAGCTCGCTGATATTTGTCAGTTCATCCTGCAGGACTTTGATGTCCAGCTCCTGCTTTTCCTCCACCTCAGGGATCTCGTCCATAAGCATCTCTGTGGGGCTCTTAAGGTTCTTTATAAAACCGACAACCAGCACTATGCCGACAGTAAGAATAATACCAACGCCCAGGCCTATTCCCAGTGCCATACCGGCACCAAAGGGCAGAGCCGAACTCCTGCGGCTATCCGAAGAATCCCTTGCTTCTGGCTTATTGTCTTTTTTTTCTTCTATCTCACTCATATAACACTATGTCCTTTTAAAGAAATACAGTAACTCTTCGGAACCTATCGTCCCCTCCGGCTGCGGCAACTGCCTCATGCTGCACCGAACAATCATTGTAATTTTATCATAAGATTGGATAAATTAGTTGAAAAATTTCCTTACTCACCCCATACGACAAAGAAGACTGCATCCCCAAACGGGAACGCAGCCTTCAAAATCATATGATCAGATCAATTCAGACCTTTTTTACTGAAATCGTAAGCTTCTCGCCGTTGATATCCCATTCCTTTGCATTATCAAAAGTCTCACCGAACTTAAACTCATTCGCAAGAACCTTGCCTGAGATCATGTCGGAATTCTTCTTTATGATATCCTGCAGCTTGTCATTGCCGGTAAATGCAGCCTCTATGCGGTCCATTACCTCGAAGCCGGAATCCTTTCTCATGGTCTGGAGCTTGGAGATCACTTCATATACAAAGCCTTCCTCGATAAGTTCTTCGGATAGATTTGTATTCATTACAGCGGTCACCGGTCCGTCTGCTTCTGCGGCATAGCCGTCCTTCTGGCTCATGCTGATCAGCAGGTCTTCCAGAGCGAGGGAGATCTCGTTTCCGTCGACATCAAAGGTGATGGCGCCCTTATCTTTGAGTTCTGCCATTGCAGCATTTCCGTCAAGACCTGCAAGGTGCTGCTGTATGCCCTTAAGGAACTTGCCGTACTTAGGACCTACGGTCTTAAGCTGGGGCTTAAAGGTATAAGAAGTAAACTCACTTACATCATCGGCAAAGCTTACGTTCTTAACATTCAGCTCTTCCCTGATTATTGCAGTATAGAACTCGTCGGGTACAACCGGAGTCTTTACTATCATTTCACCGATAGGCTGGCGGTTCTTGATATTTGCACTGTTTCTTGCGGCACGGCCGATGGTAACGATC
>JAILDD010000066.1 GCA_024689605.1 Lachnospiraceae bacterium | reverse complement strand
TATCGTTTTCATCAACATAAACCTGTTTTACAAGCAGATTGACCATTCTGGCGTTAAGTACTGTATCAAGTCCGTTTACCTCGGCTTCATTTTCTATACTTTCTATGCTTTTCACCATTCTTCTGTCACTATCTAAACTATTCCTTATATCAGTTGCCTTCTTCTCAAGCTTTTCTATTTCTTCGTTCATCAAGCTTTTTTTCAGTTTATACTGCTCAATTGTTATACTTCCTTCAGAATACAGGGAATACAGTTCTATCCTTTCATTTTTCAAAAATGCCACCCTCTGGTCTGTTTCTTCAAGGCTTTCTTTGTACTCGGGTGTTATCTTCGGGATCACACTGTCGAGAATGTTATCTATTATCCTCATATCACAAATATACTTCTTTAGTAACTGATGGACTCTCTTCTCAATAAGATCATAGGAATGCTGTCTTCCATTGCATTTTGAGTATTTCCCGGCATTATGCTTATGTGCACAATAGCAGAACTCTTTTCCACCGTCATTTCTATAAGAAAACATAAGATTACAGTTACTGCACCTGAGCCTTGATCTGAGGGAATACTTCGCAGGCTTTATATTACTTATGCCACTTCCTGTCTGAAGGATTTTCTGTGCCTTATCAAACGTTTCTTTGTCTACTATACCTTCATGATCATTCTCGATCACAATCCATTCGTCTTTAGGCACCTTGCGGAATTTGTTAAAAACATATGGAACCGATTCAATCGTATGACAGACTGTTGCACCAGTATATGCATAGTTTTTTAGTATCTTTCTAACCATCCTTTTATCCCAAAGGTATTCTTTTTCAGAAACAGTTCTGCGATATCTTATTCCCTCATTTTGGTACCTGTGTTCAGCAGGAGGAGTGACTTTCCTTTCGTTTAAGATATCAACTATCGATGCAAGGTTTTTAGCATCTGCTGCATACCCGAACACTTCCCTTACTACTCCGGCTGCTTCCTCATCGATCACCCATTTTTTCTTGTTTTCCTTATCATACATGTATCCATATGGCATGGAACATATCATGGATTTTCCTGATTTCCATCTGGCTATGTTGCCGCTTTTCTGCTTTGCTGAAAGGTCCCAGCTGTATAGGGCATTTAAGTAGTTTGTAAGGGCAACATCAAGTCCCGAAACATCTCCTTTGTGATCATCGCTGTCATATCCGCTGTTTATTGCAATAACCCTGACTCCAAGCATCGGAAATATCTGATCCAGATAATCGCCGGTCTCTATATAGTCCCTTCCAAGCCTTGATAGATCTTTAACTATGATTATGTCAATGAGCCCGTTTCTGACATCCTCAATCATACGTTTAAACCCCGGACGTTCAAAATTTGTTCCGGAGTATCCGTCATCTACATACTCCGAGACAAAGCTTTCATTCAATCCGGGGGTTCTTTCGATATAATCCATGATAATCAGCCTCTGGTTTTCTATGCTGTTGCTTTCATTGCCTTCGGCAAGATCGTCGTCAGATACCGAAAGCCTCAGATATATCGCTATTCTCATTTTCTGCCAACTCCTTCAATAAATCGTTAACAACTGCAGTCGATCTGAAAGTGATTTCAATGCTTTTGTTTTCACCGACCGCTATCTTCTCAATAGTATTCTCAACCAATTCCTTTGTCAGTTTAAGCTGCAAAGGCTCGCTGTTTAACCCGCCTATCATGTCTAAAAGTCTTTCAGCTTTAGCTACATATTCTTTTCTTTTTTCAGTAAGTGCCTCAAGTCTGTTCATTATATTATTATTTTCAGTCATATTTTTTTCTTTCAATATTCTGTATTCATCCAGGTCGAGGATTCCTTCTGAATAATCACTGTACAGTCTTACCTGATATTTCTTATTTTCTTCAAGCTGTGAAGCGGCATATTGAATCCTTTTATCAATCATGCTACTGGTCTGTCCCGGTAATCCGCGTTTTAGTATATCAAGCCTTTCGGAGAGGCTTTTTATCAGCTTTATCTGAGGCAGCATCTGTTTTAAGACTATTATCCTTAATGCGTCTTCCGTTATCTTCTCCCTGCAATACTCTTCATAATGCCCTTTTGGCATACAGCTGTATTCATCAATAAACGTATTACCTGACCTGCCTTTTCTTTCCCTGCATGCCATCATTTTGCAGCCGCA
>JAILDD010000039.1 GCA_024689605.1 Lachnospiraceae bacterium | reverse complement strand
CCCTTGGCTTTGTCTCCGGAACTTTCGGGGTTGCATTACTGTTTTTTTGTCAATGTGCTTTGTCGGCCCCTCAAGTGGGCGACTTAATTAGGATACCACCGAGGTGTTTTTAAGTCAACAATTTTTTTCAGAAATTTTTACCGTATTTTCAGCTGTCAGAAATCATTTTTCCGTCATTTTTATCATAAGGTCATTAGATTATAGACTTTATAATTCACAATAACAAAAGCCGCTCTACCATGACAACCATGACAGAGCGGCTAGGCCTCAAGTCAAACATCATCGCGCAACAATTTGCGCGGCTGCCGTTTTATCAAAGCTTGAAGAACGCCATCGCATCCTTAAGCTGTACTGCATCATCCTGAAGAGCAGAAGCAGCCTCCCCGATAACAGTAAAGGTAGCATTCAGTTCTTCCATAGAAGCATTGGTCTCTTCTGTAGAAGCTGCATTTTCCTCGGATATTGCGGAAAGATCCGTGATGATCTCTGTAAGCGCGTTCTTTGCAGCAGAAAGATCCTCAACACGAGCTGCAATATCTTCAGAAGCTTCCCTTACATTCCTGACGTTATCAGACATCACATTCATGCCCTGCCTGGTGGATTCAAGCTGTGATGCCTGCATTCCAAAGTTTTCATTGAGCTTGCCCATTACCTCTACAGATTCTTCGGAACCCGCAAGAAGACTGTCAACGATGCGCTTGATCTCATCTGCGCTCTGACTGGACTGATCAGCCAAAGCCCTGATTTCATCCGCAACCACAGCAAATCCTCTTCCTGCCTCACCGGCTCTTGCAGCCTCAATGGAAGCATTCAGTGAAAGGAGATTGGTCTGTGTTGCAATATCTGCGATAGCCTGTGAGAACTGGGATATCTGCTTGGAAGATTCATTTGTTGAAACGATAGTCTTACCAATCTCATCAACACATTCTGTAACTTCCTCACTCTGCTTAAGAAGTTTCTCAAGCGATGTCATCGCCTCATCACATGCCTGCTTCATATCAGCAGTGTAAGTATTCAGCTGGTTTACATTATCAGTAATGGTATCGATATTCCTTCCAATCTGATCTGTATCAGCCGCAGCACTTTCAACACTCTCAGCCTGTGCAACTGCACCCTTGGATATCTCGCCTACAGAGTCAGTAACCTGCTCTGACGCCTGAGAAGCCTGCCCCGAAGACTCTGCCAGTTCCGTGCCCTTGCTCTCAACCTCATTCGACACATTCTGGGCATTTCCGATAACGTCTCTCAACTTTCCGGAAAGCTCATCCACACAGACAGCGATTATGCCAAGTTCATCATTTCGTGCCTTAAGAGCAGGCGCAACACCACCTCTTAATTCACCACCTGCCAGAGTTGAGACATTGTCTGCAATCTGCTTCATAAGAGCAGAATACTTAATGGAAAGAATAATGCTCACGATCACCATGACTGTAAGCACCACTACAGAAAGCACTACCATAATGGCAACCTTGACAAATACCGCCTTGTCAACAGCCGACGATGAGCGTCCCGCAAAATACATGCCTACAACTTTGCCGCTTGAATCCTTCATGGGAACATAATAAACATAATAATTAGCCCCCTGTATATCAACCTTTGTGCTGGAATAATCCTTACCACCGTTAAGAACTGCCGCGATAACCCCATCTGATGCATCCGTACCGATAGCCCTGTCACTGGTTCCGGCCTTGTTTATGGTAGTGATCATACGTGTCTTTCCGAAAAAGATAGTATAGTCAACACCTGTCATTCCTTTAAGCTCATCTATGACTTTGTAATTACCGGATATCTTTGTGTCGCCCTTATACAGGTCTTCACCATCCATGTGCCATTCGCCGTCATACCGGCCTTCAAACTCGCTGCTCAAATGCTCGCAGGCAACCTTCAGCTCCTCAAGTGTAGTCTTATGATATGCGTCATTGATCATAATGACCGACACTGCACTCGTTATTACCGCATAGATCATAAATCCTATGATCGCAATAGTGACGATATGCCCCACGAGATGTCCATTCTTCTTACTGTTCATTACTTCCACCTCCTATTTCAGGGATCCGTCCCTGAAGTTATATTGTGATGCATAAATTACATTATACCATAAATCTGCATAATAAAATTACAATTTTCCCGGAGTAATTATGTGATTTTGCACAAGAAACAATTTTATACAGAATCTGTAGAATATGGCAGGGAGACAGACTTTCCGGGAACGGTTTTTTGATGGCAGATTCTTGATAGCAGCCTTTTCTGCCGGATCATTTCAAACGTATACGTCTTATTCCCGTCTCTGTCACCTGAGTAAACTCCAGATACCTCTTTGTGGGAAGCATAAGCCTTATCTCATCATCCGCAAATTCAAGTTCCGCTTTTTTCCTTCCGTCTACTTTATAAATGAAACATTCATCTCCGTCCATTATCACAACATGTTTTCCGAGAAAATAAATGTTTTCATAATCCGTGTTAAATAATATGGTTGAAACCATATTGCCCTTTTTGTCATATATGTCCATACTGTATTTATTTTCAATGGATTCAGTGGAAAAAACAAGCCCTATATGATCACTGTCATAGTATACAGAACGTATTTCCCTGCTTATCAGTATCTCCTTTATGCTTTCCGGGTCCTGGCCAGCGTCGTCCGCATATATGACCAGCCTGGAGCCGGATACCGCAAAGGCAGTCCTGTCATCCATGAACCTTATCATCGGAACGGACTCATTCATATAAGAATAAGACCGCATCATGTTATTCCTGGTATTCTTGCCTACCTCGCCAAAATTATAAAAAGCTACCGAACTGTTAAGTGTCCCATCCGAAGCTGACATATAGGAAACAGCCATTAGATTTCCCTTAGGCGAACATGAAAAAGCAACCGGGTACCCGCTCCCTTCCATGGTGGAATAAACTTTTGACACACACTTATCATCCTTGTCCAATGTATAATCATAGACATATATGGATATGGAATCACCTTCATCAACGGATGCGGCAACAATCCCTCCACCGGATACGGATATGTCGATCACCGGGCTCCCGGTCTTTATCTTTCCGCAAAGCCCCTTTTTGTCATAAATAAAAATCTCCCTTCCGTCACGGTCAGCTACTACAGCATAGTTACCGTTTACCTCAACCATGGGAGACTGCATCTCATATGTCCCGGTCCATAAGTCGGAACCGGACGGGTTCACACAGTGTATACCGTCAGTGTTATATGTAAGAAAATCCGTACCGAAAGCAAGAAGCGTCACCTCTCCGGTAGAATAGTCTTTTTCTTCTCCGACTATTTCGTATCTGTCATAAACCTTGTTATATATATAAACCACCGCAAAGCCAACTAAAGAAAGCACAGCCGCAATTATGACCGCCGTTACCAGCGTCACATGCAGCTTGTGCATTCTTGCTTTTTTTTCATATTCTTCAAAAGATACCAGCTTCATCAGTCAGTCCAGTAAAAACGGTAAACTGTTTCCGTATCATAATTATTTCCGGGGCCGAAGACCGGCTTTTCAAACCCATCCTGATTCATTGCATCAGGGAAATACTGGGTTTCAAGACAGAACCCTTTGCGTCTGCAGTTTTTAAAGCCTTCTTTGCCGTTATTCTCTGCTATCCAGTTGCCCGAATAAAACTGAACCCCCGGGAGATCCGTATAAACCTCCATGCTCCGCCCGCTCTTTGCATCTTCAGCAACTGCGATCTTACGCATCTTTCCGTTATACCCTTTCACCACATAATTGTGATCGTAACCATGCGCCTTCTTTATCTGATCATTTTCCGTCTTCTCTATGTCCCTGCCAATCTTTTTAGCAGCGGTAAAATCAAAAGGAGTTCCCTTTACGTCAATAAGCTTTCCGGTAGGAATCATCCTCTTGTCCACTTCCGTGATCCGGTCCGCAAAAATAGTCATCTTTGTATCCAACATGGACATACTCTTCTGGCCGGAAAGATTAAAATAGGAATGATTTGTCATATTTATTACAGCTTCTTTATCCGACTCTGCATGATAGGTGATCTTCAGTTCATTTTTATCCGTAAGCGTATATCTCACCCTTACTTTCATAGTACCGGCACACAGGTCTCCATTTTTCTTTATAAGAGAAAAATCCACATAGTTCTTGCCTGTCTCGGCATCCCATATCCTGCGCTGAAAACCATTCTTAAGATCGGTATGAAGATTATTTATCTTGTGATCGTTAACTGCCATCTTAACGGTCTTCCCATTCAGTTTATACTGTGCGTTGGCAGTACGGTTTGCAACCGGCCCTATGGTGCAGCCGAAATTGCTGCCGTTTGCGAAATACATCCAGAGCTTGTCATAGCCGATTACAACATCATCCATCTTACCTTTTTTGCCCGGCACATAAAGATTCTTTAAGTTGGCGCCATAGTCCATCACAACGGCACTCATACCGTTTTTATTTGTAATGGTATAGCAGGTCACATTCCTGCCATCCCTTGTCTTTCCGAAAAATTCACTGGTCACAGACATTTCGACCATCCTCCCATAAAAAACTTGTAACCGTTCAGAACCTGCCGGTTGTGAACCGTTATCAAAACTTTATTATTATTTACAGTTCCACTCTGCCCTCATACGCCCTGAACAGAGTCACCTCATCGATATTCTCCAGGTCACCGCCCACCGGCACGCCGCTGGCTATCCTGGTGACTTTAATGCCCGCAGGTTTGATAAGCTTGCTTATATACATAGCTGTAGCTTCTCCCTCTGCAGACGAATTGGTGGCGATGATCACCTCCCTGACCTCGTCATGTGTCTCAAGACGAACTATCAGCTCTTTTAAGCGTATATCCGCAGGTCCGATACCGTTCATAGGTGAAAGCACACCCTGCAGTACATGATACACACCGTCATACTTTCCGACTTTTTCATACGCTGCCATATCCTGAGGATTCTCTACCACCATAATAAGGCCGTGATCCCGCTTTGTGTTTGCGCATACAGGACAGATATCTCCGTCGGTCAGTGTACAGCACTCACTGCAGTACTTTACGTTTTCCTTAGCGTTGATTATTGCATCAGAAAGCATCTTAACCCTGTCATGTGGCAGGTTAAGAATATGGAAAGCCATCCTCTGGGCAGATTTTGATCCAATGCCCGGAAGAGCAGCCAGTTCACTTATCAGCTTGTTTATCTCGCCGCTGTAGAGTTCCATTTTTAAATAGGCAGTCCGCTCAGATCGAGCCCGGAAGAAATTCCTCTCATAAGCTCATCATTTGCAGTCTCAGCCTGATTAAGCGCTTCATTCACTGCTGCCATGACCATATCCTGGAGCATCTCAACATCATCGGGATCCACAGCATCCTTATCGATCACCAGCTTCGTAAGAACCTTCTTTCCGGTAACAGTCGCTTCCACAGCACCACCGCCCGAAGTAGCTGTAAACTCCTTATTTTCTATAGTCTTCTGCGCCTCTTCCATCTGACGCTGCATACGCTGTGCCTGCTTGAGCATGTTGGTCATATTGCCCGGCATGCCTCCGCCAAAACCTCCGCCGTATCCGCCTCTTCTACCCATTTTTCATTCCTCCCGTTTAAAATTTTCGTTGTATAAAATCACTCTTCTACCGTGTTTATCTTGTCGATCTTCAGTATGGCCATAATATCCGCATACTGTTCATCGAACCTTACATCACCCTTGTACAATGTAGTTTCAAATTCAACCTCTCTGCCGATTCTCTCATTAAGGATTGACTGAAGCAGCTTGCGGTTATTTTCATCGTTTATCTGATCTGCATATACCTGGTCCTTAAATCCCAGCATAAGCGTGTCATCTTTGCTGACGGTAAGCTCCGCTCTTTTCAGCACGCTCTTTAAAAGCATGTCCTGCGTGCCGTTTACTATCTCGCCCCACTCTTCGCATATCCTTTTTACATCTTCAGGCAGGGCCCTGTCCAGTACAACTTTTTTTCCGCTTGACTTAGGAGTGACAGGCACAGCCGCCGAAACCGGGTCAGCGTTACTACCGTCCGCAGGCACAACCTGAACAAATGTGCCGGACTCGATCAAATCCTCAAGCCTCTTGATCCGCATAAGAAGAGCATCATCATCCCGGTCCATCTGCGGCCGCATCAGGCGTATCAGGTACATTTCAAAAAGGATGCGCTTCTGTGATGCAAATTTCATCCTGCCCTGAAGCTCAGAAAAGACACCTATATATCTGAATATTGCTTCCATTTCAAGCTTACACGCATCCGCCTTTAATATCTGCAGATGGTCACCGGAAACATTTAAAAGATCCTCCATCTTGGGATCATCAGCCGCCTTCAAAAGCATAAGGTTACGCAGGTACTGTATAAAGTCTGTAACGAACTGCCCCAGTTCGCGTCCCTGCATAACTACCCGTTCTATGATATCCATGGCACCGATCACATCGTCTGCCACTATCACATTCATCAGCTCGCTAAAGATTTCAGTATCCACAGCCCCCAGCACATCCAGAACCTTTTCATAGGTCAGCTCATGGCCGTAGTTAAATGCCACACACCTGTCCAGAAGGCTTAGGCCGTCACGCATGGATCCGTCTGCAGCCTTTGCCACATAGCGCAGCGCCTTTTCCTCGGCAGTTACGCCTTCCGTCTCCATCAGTACTTTCATCCTGGCCGCTATAGTATCTATCGAAATCCTGCGAAAATCATAGCGCTGGCAGCGGCTCATGACAGTTATAGGGATACGGTGCACCTCTGTTGTGGCAAGTATAAATATAACATAGGAAGGAGGCTCCTCCAATGTCTTCAGCAGTGCATTCCTCGCGCCTTCCGAAAGCATGTGCGCCTCATCCAGAATATAAACCTTATATTTACCCTCTACCGGCGGGTATGCCAGCTCATCAATTATGTTTCTGACATTTTCCACGCCGGTCTGGGATGCTGCATCGATTTCAACTACATTAAGGTTTTCACCGGCTGCTATGGCCTTGCACATGGCACATTCGCCACAGGGACTCCCATCCTTAGGATTCTCGCAGTTGACCGCCCTGGCAAGGATCTTCGCCACAGTGGTCTTGCCGGTTCCTCTTGTACCGCAGAAAAGATAGGCATGGCCTATCCTTCCTGATTTTATCTGATTCCTTAATGTAGTTACTATGTGGTCCTGCCCTTTTACGTCGTCGAAATCCGCAGGACGGAATTTTCTGTATAGTGCTGTATATGACATTACTCGTCTCCGAAACTTATGCCCAGCATTTTTGCCTCTTTTATAATGGTGGCATCAGGCGAAACCATCTTAAGCTTTCCTGCCACATCCTCAAGGGGAACCCTTACGATCTCACGATCCTTGTAACCTACCATGAATCCATACTCGCCCTTAAGTATCAGCTTGCCTGCTTCTGCACCAAGACGTGATGCAAATACACGGTCATAAGGGCAGGGGCTTCCGCCTCTCTGCATGTGTCCGGGAACAGTCACACGAACCTCAAGCCCGGTCCTTTCCGCAATGGCATCTGCTACTTCATATGAAACACTGGGGTGTTTTCTCTTCTCAAGCTTCTTCTTGTACTCTTTTTTGGAAAGCTTTGCATCTTCTTTAGAGATAGCACCTTCCGCAACTGCAAGTATGGTAAATTTGCTGCCTCTCTTTTCACGTCTGTGAATTGCCTCTATGATGCTGTCTATGCTATACGGTATTTCCGGGATCAGAATGATATCAGCTCCGGAAGCCATACCGGCATTAAGTGTCAGCCAGCCGGCCTTATGTCCCATAACCTCTACTATAAACACGCGTCCATGGGAATCTGCAGTAGTATGGATGCAGTCAATAACATCAGTTGCTATATCCACGGCACTCTGGAACCCGAAGGTCATATCAGTTCCCCAAAGATCGTTATCTATAGTCTTAGGAAGAGTGATGACATTGAGTCCCTCTGTCCTGAGACGGTTCGCAGTCTTATGAGTACCGTTGCCGCCCAGAATCACAAGGCAGTCCAAGTTAAGCTTATGGTATGTG
This sequence comes from Lachnospiraceae bacterium, assembly GCA_024689605.1. The sequence goes on along the minus strand of JAILDD010000039.1, from coordinate 28,657 downwards.
TGCTTCATGCACTCTACTTTATTATTTCCCTCTTCATCCGGCTCATCTATTGTCTTAAAGGGCACACGGGATGAACCGAGTATGGTGCCGCCCTTGGTCAGGATGCCGGAAAAATCATCACCGGTAAGCATCTTGAAATCGCTCTTTATGAGCCCCTTGTATCCGGATAAAAATCCGAATATTTCAACCTGCTCGCCGCTGGTATAAAGGCACTTTACAACGCCCCTCATAGCAGCATTCAAAGCCTGACAGTCACCGCCGCTTGTAAGCATACCTATTCTCTTCATATCGTAACCCTCCTATCCCAATAATTGATCATGCTGCCACAGGCTTTACACCAGCTTCATCAGAGCTAATGACCGCTTATGGCCAAAACTAAAACCTCAGGGTCAATTATATCTCATTTGGGGAGCTTTCTCAAGATACCACACATCACACCACAATACAGATGACAGACTAAACACTGTTATGCTATCATATACAGCATGGATAAAGAACTCGAAAAACTCATACGCTCAGACCTGCACAGGCTCGGCATAAAGAAAAATTCTTCTGTATCCGGACACGGGCTGCCATTGCAGGCAAAATACCTGATCCTATGGAGAAAAGCTGCGTATTATTATAAAAAAGGCGGTTTTCTCAGAAAATGGTACGGCTGGCGTCTTGATAAAATGCAGGAACGTACACAGATCACTCTTCCCAGGGAAGTCCAGGCAGGTTCAGGTATCTATATAGGACACCTGGGCAGGCTGATAGTTCACCCTGATGTGAAAATGGGTTCCAATATAAATCTTTCTACCGGCGTAACCATCGGACAGGCCAACAGAGGAAAACGAAAAGGGATCCCCGTTATAGGTAACAATGTATGGATCGGCACAAATGCCGTTATAACAGGAAATGTCCGCATAGGAAATGATGTAATGATATGTCCCAACGCATTCGTAAATATAGATGTTCCCGACCACAGCATAGTCATCGGAAACCCTGCAGTGATCCACCACAGGGAAAATGCTACGGAAGGCTATATAAATAACCGGGTGGATTAACTCCCGGCCAAGGCTTCCCTGAGATCCTTCTCTATTTTATTTTTGTCGTAAACATCCCGTCGGAGTCTTGCATATTCATCCAGATAATCCCGGCGCTTTTCAGCGCTGATTTCCAGATCTTCATTCTTAAGCATATCAAAGTTTTCGAAACCTATGCCCTTTACGCAGTTGCCGTCAAGCACCCTGTTGTATGACACCGGTATGGTGCCGCAGAACACAGCTTCCTGCAGCACACCGGAAGTCTGTGTTCCATACTGCTCCGGCGAATAAGGAAGCACCACATACTCAGCTTTTGTCAGGAGCATATAGTACTCATCCGCTGAAAGATACGAATCTATAAAAGTGATATTATCTGCTGCTACAACACGCAGGCGTTCAAGCCTCTCCTTGTCGTAAAACCTTCCTGCTACTATAAGCGGATAACCGATCCGGCTGAATGCTTCTGTCATCTCCTCAAGCTGTTTTTCGGGATTCATGGTCCCCAGGCACACGGCATACCTGCCTTCAGGAATTTTAATCCCAATCTCACACGCAAAGTTCCCGTTTACATATTTACCATAGATACCCTCATCATAGGTATAATCCGGTATATATACACTTTTCGCATTCTTAAAATGATATCCGTATCCTGTAGCGATAATGAGCGAGATTTTCTTCTGTGCTTTCTCAAATATCTTCTGCTTGATTCCGGCAAACCTTCCGTTCTTCTTGGCCGTAAATCCTGCCATAAAAGTCGTCACGCATACCTTTTTCCCGTGGTTTCCCACCACAGCCAGATAAAGCATTAAATAATATTCAGTATTAAAAAACCACACCACATCAGCCTGTGAGTTCTTCAATGCTTTATTTATGTTTGAGAACATGCGGAACTTATTAAGAATCTTATCCGAAAAAGAATTCTTCCCCTTCATCACCAGACTGTCAGGAAGTATGTGTATGTTCTTACTCTTTTTTCTTTCGTCCCAAGCTTTCCTGTCAGAAAGTTTCTTTTCGCTTTCCTTAAGAATGCACTCCGGAGCAAAAATATCAGTATCAAATGAATTCTGAACTATTTCAAAATACTGAGCCAAAACCTTTGGGGCATGTCCCACAGGACGTCCTGTGGTATCCTGTCTCCCCTGATATTCAACCAGTGATAACTTCACTCTATGCCCCTCTTCCCGTATCATGAGCAGCAATTCCCAATTGGAAAGCTGCCGCAGATTTTGCTGACTGTAAAAATTTTTCTACAGTTGTCACAGGTTAGCCTTATACCACTCCACAGCGTCCTTTATACCTCTTTCAAAGCTCCACTCGGGATCATAACCAAGGAGTTCTCTGGCCTTGCTGATATCTGCATTACTGTGCTTGATATCCCCTGCCCTGTCCGGACCGTAGTTGGGCTCCATCTTTATTCCAAGGGCATCCTCCAGGTCATGGTATATGTCAATAAGATATTCACGTCCACCGTATGCGATATTAAATGCTTCACCGGCAGCCTCGTGCCCCGCAAGGCAGGCCTTAAGATTTGCCTCGATGACATTTTCTATATATGTAAAATCACGACTCTGCTTTCCGTCTCCGTTTATGGTGGGAGTCTCGCCGTTCATCATCTGCTTTATGAATTTCGGAATAACTGCGGCATAAGCTCCGTCCGGATCCTGTCTTCTTCCGAACACATTGAAATACCTGAGGCCATATGTATCCAATCCGTAATGTCTGGTATACTGCTTTGCCCACTCCTCATCAGCCCTCTTTGACACTGCATAGGGTGAAAGGAGATTCCCCTCACGGCCTTCCTTCTTTGGGAGCACAGGTTCATCACCATACACACTGGAACTGGAAGCGTATACGAATTTCTTTACGCCCTTCTGCCTGGCAGCTTCCAGCATATTAAGCGTGCCCATGATATTGTTCATACAGTAAAATAGCGGCATTTCTATAGACCTGGGCACAGACCCCCAGGCAGCTTCGTTCAGGACATAGTCCACTCCCTCACATGCCTTAAGGCAGATATCAAGATCCTTTATGTCGCCTTTTATGAATTCATAGTTTTCATTATCGGCAAACATATCCACATTTTTCTGCTTGCCGGTAGAAAGGTCATCCAGACATCTTACCCTGTATCCCAGATTCAGTATAGCCTCGCACAGGTTCGAACCTATGAATCCTGCTCCACCTGTCACGAGAAAAAGAGTATTCTCCGGAAACTTTAATTCAGAATATCCCATCCTACAATCTCCAGTACCTGTATCCCGCTGCTTCATATTCCTTCTTATTGAATACACCCTTTATGTCAAGTAGCAGCTTTTCATCACCCTTAAAATACTTGTCCACATCAGCCACCGATAAATCTGCAAATTCCTTGTGTGCTACTGCAAGTATAACAGCATCCATATCCTTCACGTCAGACAGGGGGCTCATTTTGATTCCATAAAGTCTTTCTGCCTCTGCAGCATCAGCCTGGGGATCTGCGATCACAGGCTCGATACCGTATTCCCTGAGTTCCTTTACTATATCAAACACCTTGCTGTTCCTTGTATCAGGGCAGTTTTCCTTAAATGTAAATCCCAGCACAGCCACCCTTGCGCCCTTCACCGGCTTTGACAGCTGTATAAGCTGCTTAACACAGCTCTCAGCCACATACCTTCCCATATCATCGTTAATACGGCGGCCTGAAAGGATTATCTGCGAATGGTATCCCACTTCCTCTGCCTTATATGTCAGATAATAAGGATCCACTCCTATGCAGTGCCCGCCCACAAGCCCGGGCCTGAAAGGAAGAAAATTCCACTTGGTGCCTGCTGCCTCCAGTACCGCAAGGGTATCTATCCCCATCTTGTTAAAGATTATTGAAAGCTCGTTCATAAAGGCAATATTTATATCCCGCTGGCTGTTCTCAATAACTTTGGCAGCTTCCGCAACCTTTATAGACTCAGCTCTGTGTACTCCTGCATCAACAACAATACTGTATACGTTTGCCACAATATCCAGAGTCTCCTCATCCATACCGGAAACGATCTTCTTTATTGTATTTAATCTGTGTTCCTTGTCTCCGGGATTAATACGCTCAGGGGAATATCCGATCTTAAAATCTTCCCCACACTTAAGACCCGATTCCTTTTCAAGGATAGGCTTGCAGATATCCTCTGTTACTCCTGGATAAACTGTGGATTCAAATACTACTATTGAGCCTTTTGTAAGGTTCTTTCCCAGTATCCTTGCAGCACCTTCCACCGGTGTAAGATCCGGTGTATGGTCATCATTTACAGGCGTAGGAACGGCGACAATATGGAACTTTGCTTCCTTAAGCTTTTCAGCATCAGATGTGAAATCAACAGCCGAATTCTTTATCACCTCATCCCCCACCTCATGTGTCGGGTCAAAACCGTTTTTATACATTTCTATCTTGGCTTCGTTAAGGTCGTAGCCTATCACTTTAACGCCGCGCTTTGCGAATTCAACGGCAATAGGCATTCCCACATACCCAAGTCCCACCAGGGAAAGCTTTTCTTTTCCGCTTTTGATCTCATCATAAAGGCTCATTTTTTCATCCTCTTTCCATAAAATAATTTTAAAATACTCTCAACATAACACTTGGCTAAAAAATCATACCTGTTCAGTCAAGATAAAGCTGTCTTCCCTTTTCATAGGTCTTAAGTGATCCCTTAAGTGCATCAACGCTCATCATGGCAAGCATTGCCGCAGACTTATTCTGGGCACGGCATTTCTGGTCATGTGCAATCTTTGGTGCAAGCTTCATAATATCGTTGCGCACATGCTTTATCAGCAGTTCATTATCAGCGCTTTCCACCTCAGCCAGTATCTGGCAGCATGCGGAAAAATGCCGGGACAGCGCAGCAGGATAATAAAGCTCATACTTTTCCTTAACAAATTTGAGCATGTCACGGCTATGCTTATAATAAGCCACATTCCTGCTGACCTTAGTGGAGTTCATGGTATTGCTTTTTCTGTGGTAATAGTTGTACATATTCCTGCAGCCATATACCACACCGTTTGCCTCAGCAAAGAGACGGTATATCGTCCCCATATCTTCGGCCTCTGTCCCTTCCGGAAAACGGACATTATCCCAAAGCTTCCTTTCGGAAAGCATTCCCCAGGGAACGGACATAAAATATCTCTGATACAGAAGCTCCTCCATAGCGGAATTGCCGGAATAAAAGTAAATCTCGTCGGAGGTCTTTGGCTTTTCCAAAACCTCTGTCTTAACATAATCCTTGGCATCCGCCATACCGCGCTTAAGCCCTTCCGTTATCCCTTTTGCGCTCTTTTTAAATTCGTTTGATCCCTCTGCACCCATAGGATAAATATCATCATGCGCACATACTGATATCTGGGATTCCGTTCTGTCGATCAGGTTCTTCAAATAAGAGAGATACTCCGTCTCTACCGTATCATCACTGTCCACAAAGCTCACATAGAGACCATCAGCCTTATTCAGGCCGAAATTCCTGGCAACTGCCGCACCTCTGTTTTCCTGATGATAAACTTTTACCATCTCGTTTTCCGAATACTCATCACAGATTTCAGGGGAACCGTCCCTGGATCCATCATCAACAAGTATGATCTCAAAATTCCCGTATGTCTGAGCCAGCAGGCTGTCCATACAGGCTTTCAGGTTTGCCTCCGCCTGATATACCGGCACAATAACGCTTATCTTGTCTATCGAATTTTTATCAAATGCCATACTGTTCACCCCCGTTTTCACAGTATATTATCCACAACATACAATTATACTACTTTTTCCCTTTTTTCCCAAATACACCTCAGGCTTAAACTTCCCACACCGTATAGACTCACCTGACGGTGTAAAGTGAGCCTTAGCAGGTCTCGGAAATGCATATATACACCAGGAACGTGGCATCACGGATGATGCCACGAGTGAACAACGCTACATGGATGTAGCGTGTGAACGGTTCCGGACGAATGGCATATCCTTGGACATTTCCGTAAGAACTGCTTGGCGAACGACCCCACCGGCAGGTGAGCTATCGGTGTAGGAAATTTCAGTCAAACAATCTCTATTCCATTCCCCTCAAGAAACGCCTTCATTTCCCCATAGCTTTCAAATTCCTTCGACCAGCCATGAGTCGCATAAGGTACCCTGCCCTTTACCACGCTGTCCCTCAGGCCATACTCAAGAGAAAAGCTCTTTCCTGTTTCCACATCCGCAGGTCTAAACCCTGTCCTATTATCCGGACCGAAGACTCCGAAAAATATATCTTCGCTTCGCTTAAAGAACCAGTATACCTTACGCCACCTGAATTCATGTATCAGTGCCTTACACTTCCCGACATTCCGCAGGCAGAAGCCTCCGTTACCCATGGTGATTCCCTGACCGGCTTTTTTCAGGCACTTTATCCGGCCTCCGGCCTTTTTAGGAAACGTCCATTCCCAGATGCGTCTTTCCGGTATCCATGGGGCTCCTATATAATCAAATCCCTTTTCTATAAATTCAGGAATCCTGTCTTCCTTTGACCACACTGCCGCATCCGGCTGTGCTATAAGAATATATTCAAAGCCTGAAAAGCTGTCATAAAATTCTTCGTTCAAAAGCAGCTTATTGTATCCCTTTGTACCTGTAAAATACTTATCCGGAAAGGTCTTATACCCCCCCTCCGGAAAATTCTCCCTGTACCAGGAAAAATCCAGCCCCTCCGGCACCACAAAAAACTTCTTTCCCTTAAGCACCTCAAAGAAAGCCTTCACACAGCAATACTCATCATCATCAAAAGCACCTTTATATGCCGGTATCACCACCGCGTATTCATTTCTGCTTTCCGTATTCTGCAAAGAGCTCCTCCACTATCTCGGATGTGCGATTCCAGGAAAACCTTTCCGCCTCGGCAGCTATGTTTGCCCTGAATTCATCAGCCCTGTCTTCCTCAAAAAATCTGACTATTGCGGAGGCCAAGGCCTTTTCATCTTCAGAGGGCACAATGATACCGGTTTTCCCGTCTGTCACTGCTTCCGGCAGCCCTCCTACATTCGTCGCTATAACAGGCAGTCCAAAACCGAAAGCAATCTGCACAATAGCCGACTGTGTCGCGGAGACATAAGGACATATATTCAGGTCTGCTGCCGCAAAAAATTTCTCTATCTCATTATCCGGAACATATTCGTCATATACCCTGATAAAGCCCTCAGTATTACATTCTTTCATAAGGGCACCATATTCTTCCTTCTGCCCGCCGAAATCTCCGACTACATATATCTTCGCATCAGGAAGCTTTTTTACTATATCGGGAACCGCTTTTATCAGATACTTTAAGCCCTTATACTTCCGCACTATACCGAAGAACAAAAGCATCTGTTCATCTTCTTTTAATCCAAGCAGTCCCCTTGCTTCCTCCCTGGTCATATTCTTTATCTTAAAAGCATTGTATGTAGGCACCACTGTCCGCTTATAGGGCATATTGGGCAGAAGCATCTCCAGATCAGAAGCATCTTCTTTTGAATGCACGCTGCTTAAAGTACCGAGCTTTAAAGTATTCTTTGTAAGCATTCTGTCCATGGGAAAACGCTCATGGGGCAGTACATTATGGCATACGAATATCACCGGAAATTTCTTTTTCATTCCTGACAGGATTGCCTGGTAGCAGGGAGCAAAATAGGGATGCCACCAGTGGACTATGAGCATATCAGGCTTCCAGTCCAGTATCTTTTTCTTTGCGCCGGGCCAGTTAAACGGATTAGCGGTATTTATGATATATCTCGTATCCGCAGCCTGAAAGGTCTTGTTCTCATAATCCTTCTGCTCCCTCTTAAACATTATCTTGGGATACTGAAGGGAATAGGAAAAAACCGCAACCTCAAATTTCTTTTCCAGTGCCTTGGATAAAAGCCCCGTATAATGGGCTATCCCACTTTTATAGGGATAGACCGGACCTATTATCGCAACTTTTTTTTTCACATCCATACCTCGTACCATTCCTGAAATATCATAAACGACCAGAGCAGCCTCACAAATGAATTATATCCAAGCTTCTCTGAGGGTGATGAAGATAAATACTTTTTTACCGTTCTGGACACCCTTTCAGCATCGAAAAGTTCCTGGCTCTTAAGCCTGTCCGCATCTGATGCCGCAAGAAGCCTTTCCTTTATCGGGCCTCTCATCCATTTATCCAGCGGAACAGAAAAACCTTTCTTCGGCCTGTCCAAAAGTTCCCGGGGGATCATCCCGTACGTAATGTCCTTCAAAATATACTTTTTCTCTTTGCCATGAAACTTATATTTCATAGGTATAGAAAAAGAGTATTCCATAACCTTCCTGTCCAGGATCGGACACCTTGCCTCCAGAGAATAGTACATGCTTGCCCTGTCGACCTTGCAGAGGATGTCCCCCGGAAGATAATTATCCATATCCAGCAGCATCCTCCTCTGCACCCAGCTTTTAGTATCGTACTTATCCTCCGTCATGTAGTCCAGGGGAACGCCCGCGTCCTCCAGCGGAAAGAGCATAGCATAAGCCCTTACAATATCAGCCTGGAGCTGGGTCTGCCTGCGCTTGTCCCTGTTGGCGGATATTACTTTTATCTTTCCCGGATATTTCCTCTCCAGTTTCTTCCCGCCTACGCTGATACTTCCGAATGCATGGGCCACTGCGCCGGGAAAGTCCAGGCACTGGGCCATCCTTACTTTGTCGTAGTCCCCATATCCGCAGAAGAACTCGTCGCCGCCGTCCCCTGACAGAATGACTGTAACCTTTTCCCTTGCCGCCTTTGATACCAGCATGGTAGGTATCTGGGATGAGTCGGCAAAGGGCTCGTCAAAAGCGTAAGGAAGCGCATCCACCAGCCCCAGCATGTCTTTTTCACTGATGATCGTTTCGCTGTGTTCTGTCCCCAGATATGAAGCAATAGCCGCAGCATAGGGTGCCTCATTGTATTTCTGTTCTTCAAAGCCAATACAGAAGGTCTTAACAGGTGTATCCGACACTTTAGCCGCAAGAGCCGTAACAAGTGACGAATCAAAACCTCCGCTTAAGAATGTTCCCACAGGCACATCTGCAGACAGTCTTTTTTTTACTGAATCAAGCAATATGTCATACAGCACTTTTTTGTACTCATCATAATCAAGTGCTTTGCCCGCTGATTTCCTTGCATATACATCGGCTATATCCCAGTACTTTACGGAGCTGATGCTGCCGTTTTTATATACGGAATAGGTTCCGGGCTCCTGCTTATATACATTCCTGAATATACTGTCCGGAGCATTTATATAATTCTGGTACAGGTATCTTGAAAGGATTTCCGTATTGATATCTTTCTTAAAGCCGGGATAAAGCATGATGGGCTTAAGCTCTGAAGCAAATACTATATCCCCGTTCTCATGATAGTAATACAGCGGCTTCTTTCCGATCCTGTCCCTTGCAAATATAAGCTCCTCCGTATCACGGTCATAGAGAGCTATGGCAAACATACCATCCAGGTGGGAAAACATACTCTTGCCCCAGCGGAGGTATGCCGCAAGGATCACCTCCGTATCGCATCCGCTGCTTTTATATGTATACTCTGAAAGTTCCTCCCTGAGATCCCTGAAATTATAGATCTCACCGTTAAAAACCAGTGTTAGCCGTCCGTCAGGAGATGACATAGGCTGATGTCCAAGGGGGGAGAGATCGAATATGGAAAGCCGGCGCTGCGCCAGGCCCACATTATAGCCATCAGCACCGGAAAAAATCTCGACACCGGAATCATCCGGCCCCCTCTTTTCCATACTGTTATTCATGACCTTCAGTTCGTCATATGATATTTTTTTCCTGCTGATAAAACCGCAAATACCGCACATATTTACCTCGCATTAATGTAATCCCTGAACAGTCCCGGCAGAATGCGGGCCTGCTCTCCGGCGTCAAACCCCATTTTCTTAAGGCTCTCATATCCACGCAGGTCGTTCTGTCTGTTTCCCTCAGGGCGCTCGGAAACAACTCGTTCATAAAGCTCAGCAGCCCTCCCTGCCCATGTTTCAGCACTCTCCGACAGGGAACAGTATTCCACATATTCCGGTACATCCACCTCTTTTGTGATGCTGTCAGATATAAGACAGGGCAGTCCTGCTGACACTGCCTCAACGATCATCCCCGGAAGTCCTTCATAAAAAGAAGGAAATATCACCATGTCAAAAGCCTGGTAAAAACCGGAGGGTCCGCTTATCTCTCCCGCAAAGATCACTTTATCGGAAATACCGGTATCTTCTGCTTTTTTCTCCACCTGCTTTCTTGTATCGCCGTCGCCTACAAGCAGCAGCCTGGCATTTTCATTTTTCTTCAGTAACGCTTTATAAACATCCAGAAGAAACATATGATTCTTGGCATAATGGAAACGCCCTACATGACCTATAACAAATTTATCCTGCAGTCCGAATTTCTCACGGATTTCCGTGCGAAGCTTTACATTTTCATCATCATGAACAAATTTTTTCAGGTTATTTGCGGTATGAAGTATCCAGACCTTTCCTTCATCAGCCCACTTGTTTCCGTATACCGCCCTTCCTGCTTCCTCTGAAACTGCAGCACAGACATCGCATTTTCTGTACAGATTTTTCCTAAGCATTTTAGTAAGTGTCCCCTTGATTCCAGGGTCCACTCCGGCTGACCTTGCATAGGCCACAGTCAGGGGCACACCGCATTTCTTTGCGACAGGCATATAAATTGGTGCCGTGCTTGTCATGCTCCCCAAAACGACATCTATCTCCGGATGTTCCGAAAATATTTTTTTCAGGGCCTTCACATAGGAAAAATAATTATAAAACAAAAACCTCGGCACCCTGTATATGTTGCAACCTAAGTTCTCTGCTTCCTGTTCATATATGCCCACCGGCTCACACAACAGGAAGTCATAACGCAGAACTGAAGGATCGCTGTTTCTTACCATGTCCATGGCACGGCTCTCTGCGCCTCCCATACCCAGTCCGCCTATAACATGCAGCACTCGCAAGGGCTTATCCGTATTTCCGTTGTTCAATTGATTCTGAATCCCGTCACTCATAGTACTGCTCTATATCCCTGTCATCCAGGTAAAGCACCATCGTATCGCCGATCACCCTTGTGCATCCCTCCTGAGGCCACATATTCATCTCCGCAAATTCCTCGGAGTTTACAATTTCTTTATATTCCTCAAAAGTTGTGCTGCCGTAGTCCGTTGACAAAAACCAGTTAAGTCCGTTTTTGTATTCACCCTCTCCTGTCATAAACAGATTTGATACAACACCGGAAAGCCTCGGAGCGCTTTCAAGATAATCCGGCAGCTGATATGTGCATCCTATCACAGCCAGATCCATCCCCTCCCTATAGCCTTCCGTCATTTCAAGCCTTACCTGTATACGGTTCAGCTGGTTTTCCATATTCTTATTGGCACGATACATACTCTCGTACGCCTGATCTGTTATCACTATAAAATGAAAGCATATGGCAAACATAAATACCAGCATTACACCCTGGGGAACCTGTTTTATCACATCACGCTTATTTCTCCATGAAGCTACATCTCCGGCTCCACCATACAGCATCTGCATAAGTATGACCGGAAAAATATAGAAGATGCCCATGCTGTAAAGCATAGGTGCAGACAGGTACTTAACATCAGGTGACAATACGAAAAATACATGCGTAGCAATAGGTATGAATAACAAAAGCAGCCCCTCTATTCCAAGCCTTAAGGCTATCTCGCCGCCGGTTATTTTTTTCAGCCCCTTCCGTCCAAACATCAATACTGCTAACAGTACCGCAGCAAGGATAAACACCAGAACATTAGAAACATTATAGAAATCCACCTCAAAATGCACCAGATAATACCTGGCAAATTCCACGTACGAATTTACAATGATATCAACTACACGCCCGACAGAAAAAGACTGTTCTACGTCAAGTCCCATGTATCCGGATACTTCATGGTCCGTTATCTTCATAACAATCTTCATCAACGGATAATAAACAATGACAGCCATTAACCCCATCAGAGCGAAACTGCCTGTCTTTTTCCAAAAATCTTTAAGACTTTTCTCCCTGTCATTCAACATCAGTATCAGCCATATTTCCAGGAGAAGGATTGTCACTGAAACATAGGACTGATAAAAACCCATCGATAATCCCAGTAAAACCGCAGCCGCTATGAGCTCCCGGAACTTCTTGGCATTTACTGCCAGATATACCGACAATACGGAAAGAAGCAACCCGAAGAAATATCCGTCAGCTGTATACATATATGAAAATGTTCCTGCTACCACAGGATTGCAAACGAGTATTGCCGACACAAGTATCACATAAAGATTACCTTTAATATCAAACAGTCTGGTAATAACAACTGCGGTAAATGATATCCATATCAGCGAAAGTACGCCTATCACCCAGGTAACCTCTTCCGGTCCCCTGACCTTCTCCACCAGCGGAAGGAGAAATCTTCCAATGGAAATCGTCCATGACGCTGATATAGTATACAGATAATTGAATGAATCCTCACAAAAAAACTTATTTGTCAGGCGAAAACCATGTGCTATAAAGCCCAGTATCATGGTAAGCAAAAATGTATTAAACGGCTTGTTAAGCTTTATTCTGTCATTCATATTTTTTGTTCCTTTTTCTTCACACTCTTTTTAGTGTTTTCGTGCATCAGCATTCCTACCGCAAAGATCATCGCAACAAATATAATATATGACGGATGTCCCATCCATTCAGTCATCATCCCCAGCGAAACCATTATTGCAGTAAAAAGCGGATAGGAAAGATAACCTTTTTTTTCACCTTCTTTAAAATACAGTATCAATGCCACAATAACCGATGCAGCACTGAGCGAGAACAGAAAAGCACCGGCAAGTATGCCATACTGGTATGCAATCTGAAGATACGTATTATGCGCATGATATATCAGTGTCCCGTCTTCAAGATTGATATTTCCCGGATAGTGAGCACTAAAGGATATCTTGGGTATATACGCCTTCCATATGGTACTGCGGCCGTTTGACACGTCCTTGTGGTCAATCTCAATAGTTTCAGTCTGCGCGCTTCCGTCATGGGTCACGGCAGTTCCGTCTCCGTCAAAATCTATCAGTATCCCCCATTTACCGAAAACGATCCTTAAGAGATCCGTAAACTCCGTATACTTCGGGGACTCCGCAGGATCCCCCTGGACCACTTTGCTCTCCGGATCATATTCCCATGTATAAAAATAAGGATCGTCAAATTTTGACGGCATATACCTTACCAGAAGGAAACCCGGGTAAAGAAGCACAAGTGTCAGAAAAGGAATCGCAAGATAACGCAGTATGACGAAAATCTTTTTACGCGATCTTATCATATCTATTACAAACACAGTAAAGAAAGCGGCACCCATAGCAAGTATAGTGGTCCTGGTATAATTGAGCACCACCAGTATCATGTCCCAGATTATCAGCATATAGTAAAACACATATGCCGCGATCTTAACACCACGCCCCTTTTTTAACCATTTGAAGCCCGGTATAAGCCCGTTTATCAGTAATATATCGTCGCCCTCATCTGCATGCCATAACATTTCCAGCCTGCAAAAAAGGACAGCACATACGGATGCAAGATATTCGCCGGCTGCATTCTCATTTTGAAAATAAAGCTGATATCTTTCTGTATCGAACGGCCGTTGAAGGACCGACCTTGCCGAAACAAATGCAAAAGAAAAGATTGTCCCCGCAAAAAAGGCATTTCTTAAAGCATATCTCGTCTCCGCATCTGTCTGAACATAAAAGAAAAGGCTGTACCCCATCACAATGAAAGCAGTGTACCCGTATCCCGGATTGAATATTGCTAAAAGTATTATCCATATCAGCCAGAGCAGCCTGATGATGTGAGACGGTTTCCTTAAATCCAACAGCAGACTCTCCCTGTTTATCACTTTAGGAATGGTAAATAGATTGGCTATAAGAGCCGCCCCCCAGATAAGTATCACAAGCTTCCCATATCTGATGACATCTACAAACTCGTAATTACAGGTATCTGCTATCCAATGTCTTTCGTATGCAAAATGAGTAAATACATACCATACAGGAATCCATATGATCACCGGCATACTGATCCATTTTTTCCAATCCATTATAAACAGGGTTATCATTCCCATTCCTATACAGAAAAGGCGAAAGTTTACCGCCTGCTCATAACTGTTGGGAGAGTTTACAAATGCAACACCCGCACAAAAGCACATATAAAAAAGAAACGCCAGAAGGGCTCCTCTGATAACAGATATCTTATCTACTATTCTGTTACGAAATGTGCTAAGCTTAGATGTCATTTTTAGTTTTGTCTGTCCTGTTTCCTACAATCTCTTTTATAACATACTGTGGAGAATTGTTTATACTAATATAGATCCTTCCCACATACTCACCGATAAGTCCCAGCATTATCATTATCATTCCGCCAAAAAATATCAGCACAGCCATAGTAGACGCATAACCTAAAAGTCTGTCAGGAAGTGTAAAATGCTGGATGATTATCACTAATCCATATATAAATCCAATAAAAGTAGCCCCTATTCCGACTATAGTAGCAAGCCTCAGGGGCTTGACTGAAAATGAGGTAAACCCGTTCATCCAAAGTCCCAGCAGCTTTATAAGGGTATAGCCCGACGCCCCCACCTGTCTCTCTCTATGGTCAATATCAACGTTCACTATGTTTTTTGCTGCCCTCAGCACAAGACCGATCACATATGGATAAGAATTTTCGTATCTTATCATATCGTTTACCACAAACCTTTTTACTGCAAAATAACTGGACACATAAAGTTCTTTTGGTTTACCCAGCATAAATTCCGCCATTTTTTCATTAACATAGCTTCCGAAATTTCTGAACGGGGAATGCTTTTTCTTATCATATCTGGCGTATGCCGCATCTGCACCATCAGCAAGGGCATTAAGAAGTCTGTCCATCTGATCTGCCGGTGTCTGCCCATCATCATCCAGGCATATTATAATATCCCCAACAGACTGTCTGAGTCCGGCCATAAGTGCCGAGTGCTGTCCAAAATTACGGCCAAAATCTATTCCGGTTATTTTAGGATCCTTTTCGCAAAGAGACCTGATAACATCCATGGTAGAATCCGGAGAGCAGTCATTAACAAGAATTATCTCATAATCATAACCATCCAGTTTTTTTATGGTATCCCTTATCTCATCTACCACGCCTTCCAGCGTTTTTTCAGATCTGTAACAAGGTATAACAAAGCTTACTATCTTATCTGACATACTATCCTCTCATCATATGAATGATCTTTTTACCATCTTCCGTATAAAAGCATTCCTTTTCTTCAACAATTTTGAAACCGTTCTTTTCGTACACGTGCATAGCAGATGCATTATCTTCCAAAACTCTCAGATCCACTGTGCTTATTCCCAGTCTTTCTTCCGCATACTTAAGTATCAGCTCCATAGCCTCACTTCCGTAGCCTTTTCCCAGAGCGTCCTCTTCACCTATAAAAATGCCATACTCGGCACTATGCTTTTCATGATCTATCTTCTGCAGATATACGCTTCCTATTTCCTGCCCGCTTTCCTTAACAACGATCACAAACTGTTCTACAATACCTGTCTCAACTTTTTCCCGGATCCATTTTCTGTGATCATCTGCCGTAACCGGCATCTTATAAATAAAACGCTCTACCACAAAAGGTTTATTGCGCCAGGCAATTATATTCTCCGTATCGTTTACGGTCATGCGCCGAAGATTCAGCTTTTTTCCTTCTATCAGATCTGTTTTATTCATTATCTCAGGCTTTCTGTTTATCTGCAGTCCTGTATATCATAAAATTGCCGTAGTCCGTGATTATGCACTCATCCAGTACCAGTTCTTTATCCCATCCATATCTTGAGACAAGATAGTTGCTCAATATTTCCGGTGACATCCCCTTTCCCTCACGGCAGACATAGCAAAAATCCCTTCCGCTGGAAAAGAAATACTCCAAATTCATTATTCCCAGATTTTCAAGCCTGATCCTGAAGTTTGGAGTCCTGGTCATCCACCCGCCTGTGGAAACAAGATTAGTAGGCGGACTTATGGAAGAATCTACGCAGCAGTACACATCCGTTATGAAAACATCCAGAGGATTAGCATTCATATATTCATATAATTCATTACAGTCATTATTTATGGCATCCAGTCTGTTTTTCTCTTCATATGCTGTTTTGATCGAAATAACAGATGCTGCCGACAACAGAACCACGACAATAATTATCATAGTCTTCAGCACTATACTTTTGTCAGGTGTGGGAAGTTTTAGTTTTCCGGCATTCTCCGTAGCCTTTTCGGTCAGTACTTTGTACATTTTTGCCCTGAACCTGGATCTGTACAGTATTCCCAATACCGTGGCCGCTCCGATCAGATAAAGAGATATCATAACTCTCTCCGGATATCTTCCGTGTATAATAAGCCAGAAATACATTCCCACAAAGCCTGCACCTACAGGAAACAAAAACACAAGAGAAATAGTATCCCTGTTAAGTATCATAAAAAATACAGTTCCCAGCCATAAAAGAGTAAAAATCCACCCATAAACGCTGTCCCCCATGCTTCCGTCTGCGCCATCAAAAAGCCACATCCTGTGCACAAGTATCCATACCGCATTCTTTATGGAATCTTTGCTGAATATGATCTTATTATTGAACGAATACCGTGCCATCGCCTCAAAGGTCTGCACGCCTGCATCGCTGTCTATCGCTATAGCGTAATTTTTAAGAACCGCCTGCTCGGTCTCGTCCACGCCTACTTTTTTATAGTACGCAACAGCCTCTTCGTTTTCCCACACTCCGGCATAATCGTACAGGTCTGTTCTTGCGGCATTGTATTTTTCATAGTACTCCAGTTCTTCCCCCACATAGGAACTCCTGTCAGCTCCGAGAAGGGTAAGGTAGGTCACAAAGAATACCATAGCGACCTCAACCAGATATACAAATTCCTTCCGACTCTGCTTTGTAGCGGTTTTCCTTATAAGCAGCCATCTCTCAAAAAACATCATAACGGCACATATGAGAAAGAATGGCAATACCATTTCAAAAACCTGGGGTCTTATCTGATCGCAAAGCAGCAATAACAGGCCCGCTCCCAGTAGCCGTCCTATCTGTGCATACGAAAGCACCTCTTCCCCTTTTTTCTGAGACTGCTTATTATTTACAACCGCCGGCTTTTCGGATGCACGATCCCTGAGGCTTGTATCAGAAGTAAGCATCAGAAATATGCCGACTGTCCCGACCATCGCAGCCGTAACAGTATACTGAAGCATTATCAGGCTTCCGGCATAGAGCCCGGAAAATACCAGGACCAATGTAGTTATTAACAGGATCACATTCTTCTTATTATAATCACAAAGAGCCAGTGCCCTTCGCAAGGTCAGAAAAAAACCTACGACAAAACATGTGCACTGAAAGACCATAAACCAGGGAACATAGGGAATAATACGGTAAAATACAGTCAGTATCACGCCTAATGGAACACGCATGTAGACTGTCATGGCAGAGGGTTCGCCGGAATAGTATCCGCTCAGAACATCCCCTATCATAACATCATCATTCAGGGAAAGCCTTACACCAAAGCAAACAATAGTTATGGCAAAAACAACTATAGTCGCAGCTGCCGCTATGATAGTTTTTTTTCTTTCCTCGCTGACTGACGCCATCAGTTACATTATTCTCCCATAAAGAATTCTTTTATCTTGTTAATGATATAAGCATTCTGTTCCTCTGTAAGTCCATAATACAGAGGCAGTCTTAATAGCCGCTCGCTCTCTTTGGTCGTATATTCATCCACTCCGGAAAACCTTCCGAAACGCTTTCCCGCAGGAGCACTGTGAAGGGGAATATAATGGAAAACTGAAAGTATTTCCTTTTCTTTAAGGAATGTTATGAGTCTTCCGCGTTCTTCCATATCCCTAAGCTTAATATAAAACATATGTGCATTATGCTCACATTCAGCCGGAACCACCGGAAGCTCAATCCTTCCCTCCTCCGCTAAAGGCTTGAGACCCTCATAGTATGTGTTCCAGATATTCTTTCTGTAATCATTTATCTCATCTGCCATCTCAAGCTGTGCGTAAAGATAAGCCGCATTCATATCACTGGGCAGATAGGAAGACCCGAAATTAACCCAGGTATATTTATCCACCTGTCCTCTGAAGAACTTGCTCCTGTCCGTTCCCTTTTCCCGGATTATCTCTGCATCCTCGATAAATCTGTCATCCCTGAGAAGAAGAGCACCGCCTTCACCCATGCTGTAGTTCTTTGTCTCATGGAAGCTGTAACATCCCATATCCCCTATTGTTCCCAATGCTTTTCCTTTGTATTTTGACATAACGCCCTGCGCTGCATCCTCTATAACAAGCAGGTTATGCCTTGCTGCTATATCCATTATGGTATCCATCTCACAGGCCACACCAGCATAATGCACCGGCACTATAGCCTTAGTCTTCGGTGTGATAGCTGCCTCGATCTTCTTTTCATCAATGTTCATGGTATCAGGCCTTATATCCACAAAGACCGGCACTGCTCCACGCAGTACAAACGCATCTGCGGTGGACACGAAGGTATATGAAGGCATTATCACCTCATCCCCTTCTCCGACTCCCGAAAGCAGCGCTGCCATCTCAGTGGCATGGGTGCATGAAGTAGTCAGCAGGCACTTCTTCGCCCCTGTCCGTTCTTCAAACCACTTATTGCACTCTTTGGTATATTTTCCGTCGCCGCATATCTTCTGTGCTTCCACACATTCCTTTATATACTCAAGCTCTTTTCCCGTATGCGGCGGAACATTGAAATTGATCATATTAACCTCTTTTCGGATATAAAACACTCTTCGTGCAGGCACCAAGAGCAAAAAACACAAAACCACCTTGTATTATAACATTTTTTATGTAAATTGTATGCACCTAATAATACACCGCAAACTCTGCGTTGGAGAACACCTCTTCATATCCGTTCATTACCAGGAATGCCCCCAGCACAAGCCTCTTGCTGGCAATAGCACTTTCCTCATCAGATGCCACCGAGCCGTTAAGTAATCCGGATAAAATCTCCGCCTCGTCTGCCGATGCTATTACTAGCGGATGTTTTTTCTGTGCCATCATAGCCATAAGCTCATCAAACATATCGTCCCCGGAGTAGCTGTCAAGGCTTGGCCAAAAAGTCGAAAGTGCAGGTGGCACATCCTGTACATAATGCAGTCCCGGTATGGGGCCCCATGCAATAAGGCCGTCATTATACAGTGACCTGTCTGTATCAAAGAAAAGTCCGTCAAGTGCAAAACATAATTCATTCACGGCATCTGCATGTCCTGCCTCTGCCTCCATCCCTGCCAGTGCCGGCACCCAGAGTTCAAAACCTGCTCTCTCCTTTTCCCCGTTTTCGCAGTCCTTGAATGTATAGGTCATCCCAAAAAACATAGACTGGATCACAAGCGCAGCTGTCAGCACCAAAAACATTACCGCAAAAGGATAGAGCATATTTTTGCCTTTTAGCATAGTCACTATCTGATACACGATAAAAAACGCCACCGGAACTATAAGGAAAGAGTTGTTCATCACTGCATATAGGTGATTGTTTGTTCCGAGAGGCGTGATAAATATTACCATCAGGCTCATAAAAGAAAGGAGCTTCTCGTCCGTCCCGAACTGCCTGCTCGCAATTGAGATCACAAAAAGCACGATGCTTATGATAAGGAACACCACATATAATCTGTATATGCTTCCCGTATTCCAGTACTCAAAATTAAACATACCGTTCCGTTCAAGGTAGGCGAATGTAAGCAGTACACCTCCGGCATAAATGGTTGTAAACGCTATCTTTAAAAACTTCTCATTACGACTTATAAATGCAGCCAGGCTGTTATTTTTTTGCCCGGTCTGTTCAGCAGACTCATTTGAAGTTTCATTTTCACTAACCATCGCCTTGTCCGGGAATACTAATTTGAAAAACAGCATACCCAGCGCCAGCTCAGCCATTAACAGCAACGCCCATTTAAGGTTTCCCAGATAGCTATCCAGAATCACTAGGATCATACTGCCCATGGAATATCCTCCAGCTGAAGATCCTGACTCTCCGGACAGAAGTCCCATCACCCACTCAATAACAGCCTGCATCTCCGCAATGGGACTGCTGCCATTTGACAAAACATATATGGCAAATATTATGAAAGCCAGAAGTACACCGGCAGCATAGCCCGCCACACAGAGCAGGGTATCTGAAAGAATTCTTTTAAACAGTGGCTTGTCTGATGTACAGTCTTTCTTTAAAAACTCACCATACCACACCCACACTATTAGCAGCACTTCCACGCCATTTGAGATACGCACAAAAAGGTTTATTCCGAGCACAATTCCCGCAATAATATAATAAAGATTTTTTCCGCTCCTTATTCCGTAAAGAAGAAGAATGCAGGTCAGTGCAAACAGATAGAAGCTCAGATACTGATAAAGGATTACCTTGGGGATAAGGCAGAGACCGATCGCCGTAAGCAGCCCCAGGAAAAGAAGCGGTGTCGGAATGACTTTCCGCATTGAAAAGAATATGACCACAACCACAGCCAAAAGCAAAACTGCAGTGAATATATTCATAAACCACATACTAAACAGCAGGTCAATCCGCGGGCTGTCGCCCTTCATACTGTCGAGAATATCACCTGCCTGACAGCTGAGTTTAAGTAAAACAGATCCGATAAGATTGGAAAGAAAAGTAGCGTATTTCCAGATGCCGGTCATCTCATCCATGAAGCGGTAGTTGGCAAGACTGTAGGTCGTGTCACTCAGATCACCGCCGCGGCCATATCCCCACAGGGAAAAAACAGCAAGTATTATGATGTATGTGGCATTTTCATACCACCTGTTCTTCTTTTCCTTCTTTTCCATCTTCTCCGGTATTCTTCTTTTCAAGGAATATTTTTCTGGTGACAAAGTTGTATATCATAACAAGCCCCGTGGCAAAGATCTTTCCGCCTGCCACCGCAATGTTGTAATCCACATATTTCATAAGAAGGCTGCTGTGCATATATATCACATCCACGGAAAGCCAGATAAACAGTTCGTTCAGACCAAGGCCGATCACTGACAGTATAACGAAGATAACGAACTCCGCTTTTCTGTCCATGTCTTCCTTTCTTTCAAACACGAACTTAAAGCTCAGCAGGTAATTTACCACTACTGAAATTATGAATCCTGCCGCAGCAGCTATCAGGTGATAGACACCTATGTAAGTAAGTCCCATGGTGATGGCAAAATCTATCACAAAGCAGAATGCTCCAACGAAACCGAATTTAACCATCTGTTCAATCAGTTTTTTCATTTTTATACGTAAAACTCCTTATACCATTTTGTAAATTTTTCAAGACCTTCCCTAAGTGGGGTATCAGGTTTATAACCAAAATCACGTTCAAGAGACGTGGTATCCGCATAGGTCACCGGAACATCACCTGCCTGCATGGGTACGAGCTCCTCATAAGCTTTTATGTCAAAATCTTCCGGAAGCACACCGTTTTTCTTAAGCTCATCCCCCAGTATTTCTATGAAGTCCATCAGCTCCACCGGTGAACTGTTTCCTATATTGTAAAGTGCATAAGGCGGTATCGGCAAACCGTCTTCACCGGTTATTTTATCCGGTGCCCCCTGCATTACTTTATACACTCCCAGCGTCACGTCATCCACATATGTAAAATCCCGCTTGCATCTGCCATAGTTGAAGATCTTTATCTTCTCATTATTCTTGAGCTTATCAGTAAACCCAAAGTATGCCATATCCGGCCGGCCTGCCGGACCATATACGGTAAAGAACCTAAGGCCCGTAGACGGTATTGAATAAAGCTTGCTGTATGCATGTGCGATCAGTTCATCAGATTTCTTGGTTGCGGCATATAAGGACACCGGATGCTCTACCGGATCCTCGACGCTGTAAGGTATGCTGCTGTTTGTACCATATACGGAAGATGAAGATGCATAGACCAGGTGCTCTACTCCGGTCTGGCCACCGCCGTATGAATGTCTGCAGGCTTCCACTATATTATAAAATCCGACAATGTTTGTCTCTATGTATGCATCAGGATTTATCAGAGAATACCTGACGCCTGCCTGTGCCGCCAGATTGACCACCACCGAAAATGAATACTTTGTGAAGAGCTCATTTACCAAGTCTTTATCCGCAATACTGCCCTTTATGAATTCCCAGAACGATCCTGTTTTTTCTGCCGTTTTCTTTATCTGTTCCAGTCTGTACTCTTTTATTGACACATCATAATATTCATTCAGATTGTCCAGACCCACAATACGGCAGGAAGGTTCCTCATTCATTATGCGCATTGCAAGATTTGCGCCGATAAACCCCGCCGCACCGGTTATCAAAACATATTTATCCGACAGTGAAATTCTGTTCATTATTGCACATCCTTTTTTTCTTCGGGATTCTTCTTAAATATCCACAGCTTACTAAACACATAATTAAGTATAACTACGATTATGCCTATAAGCAGCTTTGCCACGATATCATCCATAATATACAGAGCACCCACAAAGAGTATCTGCTCTATCACAAATGATATTACCCTTGCACTGACAAAAGCTCCGAATTCTTTCATAATGGGTCCGAAACCGGTTTTGTCACTATGGAATACAAATATCCTGTTTGTGACATAAGCGAATATAACCGCAGCTACCCAGGCTATGAAATTTGCTATGCTTTCCCGTAACTTCTCAGCCGGCACAAGGTAAAGAAGCACTGCATGAGCACACACAATATACACTACCCAATTGAGGACAGTGGTAAGCCCCCCTGTTATCAGATAGTCAAAGGCTTCCTTTTTTGAAAGATATATCTTTTCGCAGATATCAAATACTATTATACGAATGCGGTCAAGTATCACTCCAGCCGCAAAGATCACCAAACTCACACCGGCATACCTGAGCAGTGCCGTTCCCAGACTTTCATCTGCAGAAACCCCGAAAAATTTCGGCCACTCATATCTGAGGAACAAATGCTCATGCAGGAGATACACTCCGAACACGCATGGTGATATCGCAAAAATTATTTTCTTAATAATGGCATTCTTTATATCTATCTCTCTGAAAAAAAGAAATAACGATACAGCTGCCGTGAATACAAATATGTAATTATACGATGATGGGATCTGTACCGGATATACTTCATCTCCCACGTATTCCCCTATAGGAAGAAATAAGGGATAGGAAATGAAGATAGCAATTACCGACAAGACATAGCAGGCTGCAGTAACTGCTTTTCCTTTTATGAAGTTCATCCTATATCTTCCCATGTAGGCAGCAGTCACATATAACGTGATGAACCATACAAGACCGTTTCCCCTGTCATCCATAGGCAAAACATAAGGGAGCATCGATTTGACAGCAGAAAACAAACCAAGCAGAAGAAGTACCACCATGCCATGAGTCTTCTTATCCAGTTTATCCATAGCCGCATTAAGTACAGGCGTCAGTATATACAGCATAATAAATGTACCGGCAAACCAGTAGTGCCCGTTTGATACCGGCAGCACAAAAAACTGGAGATTATAAAGATTCTTCCACTGTGCCAGGAAAGCTGCATCACCATTTATGAATGCCACGGCAAAGAATATGGCTGCAATACCGGCGCTGTATGCCAGTACCTGCATCCATAGAATGATCAGTTTTCTGATTGAAAAACGGGACCGAGCCGAATAGTAACCACCTATTATCACATAAACATTCACACAGCAGAGTGCGGCGGATTCTAACAGCCAGTATATGTTTGCAGTCCCCTTAACACCGGTATTCCAGTCAGCCAGCATTCCACCCTTATCCATATAGTGCAGGGTAATGACCATGAACATTGCAACTATACGGAGAAGCTCTACCCCCGCTTCCCTGGAAGATATTCTGTTTCTTTCAACACTTTCTTTTACTTTCAATTCCATTGTCTTAGTTAAATTCACTGTAACTATTCAGAACAATCAGAAGCACCTGCTGCTGAGGTCTCGCCGAAGAATTGCTTTACATGCAATTGTCTTGCGGAATACTTCTTTCGAACAGCGCATCCACTATCCGTTCTGCACCCCGTCCATCAACAAGCTTCCTTAATTTCTGTGACATATCCTGTCTCTTGTACGCGTTACCCATCAGTGACTCCAGCTTTTCAAAAAGACTCTGATAGAACCCGGCTTCTCTCAAGTCTCCGGCATATTCCAGATAGCCGCCCTTATAAAAACCTTCGGCGTTAGGCTTTTGGTTATCGGCCATTACGTAACATATTGCCGGCGTTCCTGTTGCCGCTATCTCATATAATGTGGTTCCTCCTGCACTTATTGCAATATCGCTTTTGAGAAATGCATCCCTGAGCGTAGGAATCGAATCGTATACGGTTACCCACAGACTTTTCTGCAGTGCCGCCGCTTCTTCCTTCATTAGGCGCAGGTCCTCATTGAACCTTCCTGCAATAACAGTTATATGTGCCCCCCTTAAAAAGCTATGAGTTCCCGCCTGTTTTATAAAATTCAGCAAAAAGTGATGTTCGTCCGAGCCTCCGCTGGTAACGAGTATCTCTTTCACGCTGCTTTTTATGGTATGAAGCACAGGTGTACCGCCATACACCCCTGTCACCAGGGAATAATCCGGGCGCAAAGGCATGTAGTCACAGCCTATAAGCTTCTGTACCCCGGGATAGTCTTTTTCATAAGGCAGTTCAGACGCATTAACAGAATAATTAATTACAGTCTGTACCGGCCATACAGCTTCATAGAGATCATCAATATACGCCACATGAGTCAAAACTGACAATTCTGAAAGATACTTTTCCGTAACGAAGTAGCTGTCCACCAGAAGTACAGACACTGCACGTTCCTCTATTATTTCTTTCATCAACGGAAGCTCTGATTCCAGATTATCGAATGCGGTACCCAGGACTATAGTTTCAAATCCCTTTTCATCCGGCACCTCTGCCGAACCTTCCTCTGCCACTATGAAGGTAACCGAAATACCTGATCTGACGGCAGCATCGGCAATACTTAAACATCTCATCATATGCCCCATTGCCGTGGTGCGGTTTGCTTCTGTTCTGATAAATAATTCCAATATATAATCTCCTATAGCGTCCTAAGAACGTTATTTAAGGATGCATACGTCTTGACGCCTCTTTTTTCCCAATATGAGGCACTACGGAAACCGCAGTTAAGAATCCTGCTCTCGAGTCCCAGTTTTTCTGCCAACTCATACTCATTCTCCGTATCGCCTATTACAGTAAGTTCTGCTTCCGGATATGCCTCCTTTATAACTTGTACAGCCTTCTCTTTTTGAGACATGGCATCATCCGGATCAGCCACTATCGTATAGTCCGCATACGGAAGTATCGCAAGCCTCTTAAGCTCGCCATCCAGTCCGGTTCTGTTTTTCCTGGCAGTCAGAAATATCACACCGCCTTTTTCAAATACCGTATTCAAAAATGAAGCAGCATCC
The DNA here is from genome assembly GCA_024689605.1 of Lachnospiraceae bacterium. Next base: position 3,183 of record JAILDD010000039.1, on the reverse strand, counting down.
GGATACAGCTCATCAGTCAGAAGATATCCTGAAAATTCTATTCTTGCCTTCCATTCCTGCTGTATCTCCCGGGCATCTGACATATCTATCCCCATAACTTCTGTAAGATACTTAAGTCCCGAATTGCCTTCCGCTTTATAATTCAGATACTCTTCTGAATTAAGATTGCGCTTCGTATGCGCAAGGACCTCCTGCATGACGATAGCATGGCGTTTCCTGCTGTCGATCAGTGTACCATCTAAATCCATTACAAATATTCTTTTCTGCAAAAGATCTTCCCTTACACCCATAACCTATTTAATTACTACCTCCTGATATACCCTGAGTACAGTCTTAACATCCGTATCAAGTGTCAGCCATTTAGGATCCACCTGATCGCCGAGTATATTTGCAAGCATAGCTCTCACAGCATCAAAACCTGCTGCTGCCGAAAGCCCTGTTCCCGCTGCCAGCCTCAAGTTAACATCCATTACCAGCCATTTGTTTCCCTTACGCACAAACTGTATATTGAATATCGGCGGAAATGGAAGGAGCTCCGTAAAAGTCTTTACCGTACGGTCAATATCATCATCATGCCTGAATCTGGCCTTGGTGCAGACACCGCTTTTGGTCTCCAGCCTCTCCCTTATAACCGTCTGGCACTCTATTCCGTCATAAAAACACTCTGCTGTCACTTCCTCCGGCTCATCCTTGCGGCTGCCCTTCCCGGTACAATCCTCCTGTATGACCAGCTTGTCCAGAACACTCTTGTCTGCCGCCAGCAAATCCGCTCCCTTTATACGCTTTGCTCCCATTGAGCCGAATCCATCAAGCTTTTTTACGAAATATGTATCATCAGATTTCAGCTCATCCACTTCATAAACACGGATTGTCGGAATCCTGCATTCCACGCAGAAATCATGCAGTCTCTTTTTATGATTAAGGGTTCTGGCTGTCCTGACAAGGGGTGCCGTGCTCCTTATGCCCAGCTCATGGAAACGCTTGTAGTCCTCAGCAAAATACCCCTGTTCCCATGGAATCAGCGGAATAACCACATCAATACCGTTTTCCCTTATCAGGCTGTACATATATTCAGCATAGCCCCTGCTCTTTACCGGAGGAACAGTATAAAAATGATCTGAATAAACCGATGCCGCCACCAGTTCCATCTCGTTGGTATCGCAAAGATAAAGTTCAATCCGGTCTTTGTAAAATCTGTCTATTGTCTGTGCTATCTGCCAGGCACTCCCCGTGCCGCCTGCAGTCAGCAGTATTTTAAGTTTTCCAGCCATCATGCCCCCTGATAAATACCCTTTACATTATCCTTCCTGCCTGTATAAAGCCAATATCTTTGGCCAATAAACAACATATTATTATATCAGATTTGTGTCTCAAAAGCCTTACTGCTTATTTCAGGAGAAACCGCACAAAGCCATCAGGTTCCCAGTTAACATACTGATAACGCATGAGCATCAGTTTTTCCCTTCCAAGCATTGCCACAAACTCCGATAAAGTAGAATACCCCCGCTCCGTTGCTTCAAAATCTATTCCCTCAGACTTTACAAGACCGATCACCTCGCATATCCCGCCAAGTGAATTCAGTACAAGAAATACCCCCAGCAACACTCTGTACCATTTGTCATTGCTTTCATCCAGCAGGTTTTTTATAACAAGTATCGAATATACAGTCACAGGAACCAGACTGCCTCTCATGCACATATCGTTGAAAAAGCCCATCTTCCCCATCATAAGCAGGAAAAACATAAGGGATGCGGCATAAAATATAAAATTATCATATTCTCTTTTTACAAGAAGAAGTGCCCATAACGCCCACATCAGGCTTAAGAATACAAATGTACGCAGATGTCCCCTGTAGTCTATGAGGCTGTATCCCATATCCATATAGCCCCTTTTATCCTGGAGTATCGATCCCATCAGATACCAGACAAAAGTCGCAGCCAGTACCATTGTAATGATATTCGATATAGCAAACACTTCCTTAAGCAGCCCTTTTATTTCCGTACCTTTAATAAGATTTTCATTTTCTTTGAAAAGCAGCAGCATTGCAGCAAAAACCAGCAGTACCACGAAAACAAAAGTAGAATAAATTGCCGCAGGGGCAATGATCACGCCCCACCGTTCTATCCTTTTTACATCCTTAATAAGCATCAGCGTCAAAAGCCAGCCTGCCAGCGCCTGAGGATAAACCCAGCTTAAATTAAGAATATTTGAAGTAAACTGTACCAATATGGAATTGCTTAAGAAATGCGTTGTATTGTAGTAAAGATCCCCCGGAACCACAATACTGTAGGCCATGCTCAGCAGCACTGAAAAAGACGAAAATAATGCAAAGGCCGGAACGATCGCTATCCTTAGCCAGGGATCCTTTATTTTCAGTATATCTGCTATAAGATACATGATCAGTATCAATCCGGCCAAAGTCCAGAGTAAAGTAACAAACTGGGCAGTAATAAAGCCTCCGTGAATCTTTCCGCAGACCGCAGGAACCAGGTATCCCGCCACATAATATGTAAGAACACCTTCCTTGCCGTCAAAGTTTCCCCTTACGGGCCAGGGATTTGAAGTCAGAACGTTAAGTACAGTATTATGCTTATCCCAGTCTCCCGTTTGTGTTACATATCCGCCCTGTCCTGATACGATACACCAGAATAAAAGAAGAAGTGCCACAATAACTGATGAAATTATATCAGGGACGCTAAGTCCCAGACAGACAGCACTATAATGGCAACCGTCCTTTCTGTCCTGCATAAAAAAACGGATAAAAACATAGATCATCCCGCAGACAAGCGGAATGGAAATGTACCATTTATACCATCCCATTACAAAAAGAAGGACCGGTATGTATATATACAAATAGATTATCGGCCGGAAATTCAGTTGTTTTTTTTCTGCTTCAGCCATCCCTGGATTCCTTTACATTCACACGGATCGTTCCGCGCTGCGCGCACCCTCAATCCCATTAAAAATTAAAAAACCGCATGGGGATCAGATGACACCGGCATGCGTTACCGGTACAGTTAACTACCCACAGGCTGCCTCGCATCACATGCGACATTCCCGCTTAGTGCTGCTGTGTTCCCACCCTGACACGGTTCACAGGCACGCATTGTGCAAGACCCATAGATCGACGCCACTTATACCGGGCGGCCATACCGGCCAAAGTCTGATCACCATACGGCAACA
>JAILDD010000033.1 GCA_024689605.1 Lachnospiraceae bacterium | reverse complement strand
TGAACAGGTATTTGAAAAAGCTGTAGGTATGGTCAATGACTTCAAGGATTATTTCGTAAGTCACGGCCAGGTAGTATACGAGAATCCGAGCCCCGGAAATAAAGAGGGCGGTATTACCACGCTGGAAGATAAGTCTTGCGGGTGCGTACAGAAGGGTGGAAGTGCCCAGATCGTAGATGTGCTTAAGTACGCAGAGCCTGTGACCAAGAAAGGACTGAATGTATTAAGCGGTCCCGGTAATGACCTTGTATCGGCAACAGATCTTACTGCAGCCGGCGCCCATATGATACTTTTTACAACAGGACGCGGTACACCTTTCGGAGCACCGGCACCTACGGTAAAGATTTCCACGAATACGGCTCTTTATGAGAAAAAATCCTCATGGATAGACTTTAATGCAGGAACTGTTGCTGAAGGTGAAGATCTGGATGCTGCCGGCGAGAGACTGCTTGATTTCGTGATGGAGATCGCAAGCGGAAAGCAGACAAAGACAGAAGAACAGGGCATTCGGGAGATTTCGATCTTTAAGGACGGAGTAGTCCTGTAAGTACGGCTGAATAAGTGTTTTGTATTGATTAACATATACTGAGAAAAACAAAAAAATCAGGAGGAATATATGATGTTTGGTTTTGGAGCAATGATACAGAAATTAAAAGAGAATCCCAAGAAGATCGTACTGACAGAAGGTGAAGATCCTCGTATATTAGAGGCGGCTTCACGTCTTCTTGCGAGCAGCTTCCTTACACCTATCCTTTTGGGTGATGAGAAGGTGGTAGCAGATGCTGCGGAAGAGGCAGGCTTCAATATCCGCGGTGCACATATCATCAATCCTCTTACATATGAAAATAAGGAAGAAGTCATAAAGGAATTCTACGAGATCCGTAAGGAAAAGGGCATGACTATGGAAAAGGCAGCCAAGCTTATGGAGCAGCGTAACTATTTCGGTACCATGCTTGTAAAGATGGGCATTGCAGACTGTCTGCTTGGCGGTGCTACATACTCGACTGCAGATACTGTTCGTCCTGCACTTCAGATCATAAAGACAAAGCCTCGCAATTCCATTGTAAGCTCCTGCTTCATTCTGGTACGTCCCAGTGCAACCGGTGAAAACGAAGTGCTTGCTATGGCTGACTGTGCAATAAATATTCAGCCTTCAGAAGATGAGCTGGTTGAGATCTGTGGTGAGACCATCAACTGTGCAAGGATATTCGGCATTGATCCCAAGGTTGCATTCCTGAGCTATTCAACCCTGGGCTCCGGCAAGGGAGACTCTGTTGATAAGATGCGCAATGCAGCAGCAAAGGCAAAAGAGGAATTCCCTGATGTTCCCATCGACGGTGAGCTTCAGTTTGATGCAGCTGTTTCACCTCGCGTAGCAAGACAGAAAGCTCCTGATTCAAAGGTTGCAGGATATGCAAATACATTTATTTTCCCGGATATCAATGCTGGAAACCTTGGTTACAAGATAGCACAGCGTATGGGTAATTTCGAAGCATATGGCCCGATCCTCCTTGGCCTTAACGCACAGGTTAACGATCTGTCGAGAGGCTGTAACGCTCTGGAAGTTTATTCAATGGCAATAATCACAGCTGCGCTGACCTGATATACTGTTACAGTAACAGTATATCAAGTACTTTGATTACATTTTATGAACAATAACTGCGTCAGGATGACACACGGATCGATTATATGATCCAGTGACTGACGGATGGCTGAAGATAAAACATGAAAGGGGTAAGAAAATGGAATTAAGAACCGCAGCATCACCCAGGGATGTGAAACATTACGATACAAAGAGGCTTCGCGAGGAATTCCTTATAGAGAAGGTTTTTCATGAGGACGAGATTTATCTTGTTTACAGTCATATAGACCGTATTATCACAGGCTCGGCGATGCCTGTGGGAAAGGTATTAAAGCTTGAAGCCGGCGATGAGCTTCGTGCATCATATTTCCTTGAGAGAAGGGAAATGGGAGTTATCAATATAGGCGGTGCGGGTGTTATCACCATTGACGGTAAAAAATATGAGGTAGAGAGCCGAAACGGCATGTATATCGGTATGGGTGCAAAGGATATCACTTTTGAAAGCATTGACTCATCCGCACCTGCAAAGTTCTATATCAATTCCGCACCTGCTCATACCACTTATCCTACAGTGCTCATTAAGCGTGAAGGTGTAGCGGGTGAGGGCGAAGTAGTAATAAAGGATGAAAACAAGAAACACCTGGGTACAGTGGAGGATGCCAACAGGCGTACCATAAATAAGTACATTCTTCCGGGACAGGTAGAGAGCTGCCAGCTGGAGATGGGAATGACACAGCTTGAACCCGGAAGTGTATGGAACACGATGCCCTGCCATACCCATGACCGACGCATGGAAGTATACCTGTATTTTGATCTTCCCGAGGATGCATTCGTAATGCATTACATGGGAGAACCCCGGGAAACACGCCACATCGTCATGAGGAATGAACAGGCAGTGATCTCACCCAGCTGGTCCATTCACTCCGGTGCAGGCTCCAGAAACTACACATTCATATGGGGCATGGTAGGCGAGAACCAGGACTTTGATGATATGGATGATGTGAGGAATCAGGATCTGTTATAAATTCTGAGCAGTTACCATTGATGCCGCAAAGCGGCGGAAGGAGAGAAAATGAAAATTGCACTTATAAATGAAAATTCGCAGGCTGCAAAAAACGGTATCATATACAATGCCCTTAAAAAAGTAGCGGATGAAAAGGGATACGATGTTGATAATTACGGAATGTACAGTGCTGATGATAAAGCACAGCTCACCTATGTACAGAATGGTATCCTGGCAGCGATTCTGCTCAATTCCGGCGCGGCTGATTTTGTTGTTACCGGATGCGGCACAGGCGAAGGTGCTATGCTTGCGCTTAATTCTTTTCCGGGAGTTATTTGCGGACATGTGACAAATCCTCTTGATGCATATACATTTGCACAGATCAATGACGGCAATGCAATTGCCATTCCTTTTGCCCTCGGTTTCGGATGGGGCGGAGATCTTAATCTGGAATATATTTTTGAAAAGCTTTTTTCCGAACCCTTTGGCGGTGGATATCCCAAGGAGAGGGTAGTGCCTGAACAGCGTAATAAGAAGATCCTTGACGGCGTAAGGGAGCAGGCATTCAAGCCTCTTGATGAGATCCTGAAAAGCCTTGACAGGGAGCTTGTGAAAGGTGCGATCGCAGGCGAGAAGTTTGATGAGCTTTTCTCTGCGTCCGCAAAGGATGAGAAGCTTATCGCACTAGTAAAGGAACTCAAGTCCTGATCACAGCAAAGGAGAAATATTAAGATGAACATTTTGGTTATAAACTGTGGCAGCTCATCTTTGAAGTATCAGCTCATTAATTCCGATAATGAGTCCGTACTGGCAAAGGGACTTGCCGAGCGTATAGGGATCGACGGAAGCTTGCTTACACATACGCCTGCAGGAAAGGACAAAGTAAAGCTTGAAGTACCCATGCCTGACCATAAGGAGGCGGTTCGTCTCGTGATCGAGGCACTGCTGGATGCTGAGCACGGCGTTATAGGTTCACTGTCCGAAATCGGAGCTGTGGGACACAGAGTAGTGCATGGTGGGGAAAAATTCAATAGGGCAGTTGTCATAGATGACAGCGTGATAAAGGACATCGAGGAGCTGAGTGCGCTGGCACCGCTGCACAATCCTGCAAACCTTATCGGTATACATGCCTGTGCTGAAAATATGCCGGGCGTTAAGCAGGTGGCAGTATTTGATACCGCATTCCATCAGACAATGCCGGAGAAGGCATATATGTATGGTATTCCTTACGAGTACTATGAGAAGTACAAGATCCGTCGTTATGGTTTCCACGGTACAAGCCATGATTATGTTTCTGCCCGTGCTGCTGAGATCCTTGGAAAGAAAAGGGAAGATCTGAAGATCATAGTATGTCACCTGGGAAACGGCGCAAGTATTTCAGCAGTAAAGAACGGGAAATGCATTGATACCTCAATGGGACTGACACCTTTGGAAGGTCTCATCATGGGAACGCGTTCCGGAGATCTTGATCCTGCTATTCTTGATTTCCTCTGTGAAAAGGAGGGGCTGTCTTCATCGGAGATGAATACGGTGCTTAATAAAAAGTCAGGTGTACTGGGACTTTCCGGCGGACTTTCCAGTGATTTCCGTGATCTTGATGAT
>JAILDD010000022.1 GCA_024689605.1 Lachnospiraceae bacterium | reverse complement strand
TGCGATGAACCACCATGTAAATAATATTTACAACCTTTATAACCCGAATGTATATAATCTGGATGCGCTCTGCAAGAAGTTTATGCTTCATGCCAAGCGTGTTCCCAGGGAAGTATTTGAAATGAGCCTTAAGGAACAGATCGCCGACAAGGGAGTTATGGTGCTTTCATTCTATAATGCAATAGCATCATCATCCAAGAACATTCCTATAAGTAATGAGTATACGACTGCCGAGCTTGAGAAACTGGGCTTCCGCTGGAGCAAGATAGGGCTCAGCTACCTTAAGTTTATCAAGAGGCTGTAAGGAAACGGACCTGCCGAAGGTTTTGTATCGGTAAGGGAAGAGGAAGAAATGAGAATTGGTATAGATGTAGGTTCCACCACGATAAAGTGTGTGGTACTTGATGATGAGAATAAGATAGTCCACAACAGTTACGAGCGTCATTTCGCAATGATAATCGAAAAGACCAAAGAGGTTGTGGAAGAGGTTATCAAAAAGTTTAATATCACGGAGCCTGTACAGCTGGCTATATCCGGCTCGGCAGGAATGGGACTCGCGGAAAATGCGGGGATCCCTTTCGTGCAGGAAGTTTATGCCACAAAGGTTGCGGTATCCAACCGCATTCCCGATACCGATGTGGTAATAGAGCTTGGCGGCGAAGACGCGAAGATCCTTTTCTTAAAAGGCAATCTGGAAGTCCGCATGAACGGAACCTGTGCCGGAGGTACGGGTGCATTCGCAGACCAGATGGCATCCTTAATGAACATCACCGGTGACGAAATGAATGAACTTGCCATGAATTCCGACAAGGTTTATTCCATTGCGTCCCGTTGCGGTGTTTTCGCAAAGACTGATATCCAGCCCCTTCTGAACCAGGGTGCAAGGAAAGAGGATATTTCCGCAAGCATCTACAAGGCTATAGTCAATCAGACCATTACAGGTCTTGCCCAGGGACATCCCATTGAGGGCAATGTGGTATACCTTGGCGGACCTCTTACATTCATGTCATATCTTCGTGACAGCTTTGACGAGGCTCTTCATCTGAAGGGAACCCTTCCCGATGACTCGCTTCTTTTCGTGGCACTTGGTGCCGCATATTATGCAAACGAGCCTATAGATCTGAACGAGGCTCTTAAAAAGATTGGTGAAAAGAGGGAGTTCTCTGCGGCCAATGCACTTGAGCCTCTGTTTAAGGATGAGAATGAGTACAAAGAGTTTTCCGAGCGTCACGCAAAGGATACGGTGCAGCACAGGGAAAGCTTTGATACATCCGAAGAGGTGTTCCTGGGAATAGATTCCGGCTCAACTACTTTAAAGCTGGTTCTTATCGATAAAGACGGAAGCATTCTGTATTCACGCTACACTTCCAACCAGGGCCGTCCCATTGATGTGGTGGTGGAGCTGCTCAAGGAAATGTATGAAAAATATCCCGATCTGAAAGTCACCAGTGCGGCGGTTACCGGCTACGGTGAGGAAATGATGAAGTCAGCTCTCGGCATTGACTTAGGAATTGTTGAGACCGTGGCACACTTCACGGCTGCCAAATTCTTCCTGCCGGATGTGGAGTTTATCATAGATATCGGCGGACAGGATATGAAGTGCTTCAAGATACGTAACGGTGCTATCGATAATATCTTTCTTAACGAAGCATGTTCTTCAGGCTGCGGTTCCTTCCTTCAGACCTTTGCAGGATCCTTGGGATATGAGATCGCTGAGTTTGCCAAGATTGGACTTTTCGGTCAGAAGCCTGTAGACCTTGGTTCCAGATGTACCGTGTTCATGAACTCTTCAGTTAAGCAGGCACAGAAAGAGGGCGTGTCTGTTGAAGATATTTCCGCAGGTCTTTCAATTTCTGTTGTAAAGAATGCATTGTATAAAGTTATCCGTGTTAATACTGCGAAGGAGCTGGGTGAGAGGATAGTGGTCCAGGGCGGAACCTTCCTTAACGATGCAGTCCTTCGTGCATTTGAAAAAGAGCTGGGCGTAAATGTGATCCGTCCGGATATCGCCGGCATGATGGGTGCCTACGGTGCGGCTCTTTATGCGGAGCGTGCGCATGCATCTGCAGTCAGGAACGGAAAAGCAGATAAGGATTCAAAGGGACTCATTTCAAAGCAGGAGCTGGATGAGTTTACCTACGAGACCAAAAGCATTAACTGCAGCGGCTGCAATAACCACTGCAACCTTACGGTAAATACTTTCCCCGGAGGACGCAGGTTTATCGGAGGCAACAAGTGCGAGAAGCCAGTGACGCAGAAGTCTTCCGATGATTCACACAATCTTTACGAATATAAACTAAAATATTTTGAAAAACTCCTGGAAACACAGCCGGCAGAACCTAAGCAGATCATTGGCCTGCCCATGGCTCTCAATATGTATGAGATGCTTCCTTTCTGGCATGCGCTTTTCACCAAGCTCGGTTACGGCGTGAAGATCTCAGGTTTTTCAAACAGAAAGATGTATATAAAGGGACAGGGAACGATCCCTTCCGATACGGTATGTTTCCCTGCAAAGATGGTGCATGGGCATATCATTAAACTGATAGAGGATGAGGTGGATGCGATATTCTTCCCCTGCCTTACTTTCAATTTCAACGAACATCACGGAGAAAATCATTACAACTGTGCGGTGATCGCAGGTTATCCCGAGGTCATAGGAGCAAACATCCGTGATTTCGGCAAGAGTAAATATATCTGTGAATATTTAGGCCCCCACAACAAAGGCCATTTCAAGAAGAGCATGTGGGAGCTGATGAATAAATATTTCGGACCTGTATCAAAGGGCGAGGTTAATTCTGCGTGCGAGGCTGCTTATGCCGCATATGCTGCATATGAAAATGCCACAAGAGTAAGGGCAGCAGAGATAATCGCTGAGTGCAGGCAGCAGGGCAAAAAGATCGTATGTCTTGCCGGCAGGCCTTACCATACTGATCCCGAGATAAATCATGGCATACATAAACTGATAGCACAGCTGGGCTTTGGCGTTATAAGCGAAGATTCCATAAGCCATCATATGAAGAAGCTTACCTTAAACCTCCGTAACCAGTGGACATACCATGCAAGGCTTTTCTCCGCTGCGGCGTATGTTTCAAGACAGCCTGACATGTATCTGGTCCACCTTGTTTCCTTCGGCTGCGGACTGGATGCCATCACAACTGATGAGGTCAGGAGCATACTGGAGAGCGAAGGCTGTCTCTATACACAGATAAAGATCGACGAGGTTACGAACCTGGGTGCAGTAAAGATCCGCCTGAGAAGCCTGATAGCAGCGATAAAGCAGGCTGAGGAAGAGGCAAACAGATGAAGACTGTTCTGAAGCATTATAAAAAAAGAGTTGAATACAGCCTGAAGATGAAGCGGGAGAAATATACCATCCTGATACCGGAGATGGCACCACTTCATTTCCGTCTGATAAAGCCCATCCTTGCAAGGGATGGCTACAATACAGACCTGATGGGGTATGAAGGACCGGATGTACTCAAGAAAGGACTGCAGTACGTGCACAATGATATCTGCTATCCCTGTCTGCTGATCACCGGCCAGATGCTAACTGCCATGGAAAGCGGCAAGTATGATCCGAATAAAGTGGCCATGCTTATCACCCAGTCCGGCGGCGGATGCAGGGATACCAACTATATCAACCTGATGAGGAAGGCGTTTGAAAAAGCGGGTTATCCCAACGTGCCATTCCTTTCAGCAAATATCTGGTTCATGGAATACCACAGCGGAGTGTTGATGAGGCCTTCCACATTGCTTATGGCAGTGTCGGGAATGGTCTATGGTGATTTTCTCATGATACTGGGAAATCAGGTAAGGCCCTATGAAGTGAACAAGGGCGAGACGGATGCGGTTATCGATAAGTGGATAAATTTCATTATCGGAGAGTATGAGCATGGAAGAGGCTTTACCAAAGCTGCAATGAGAAAGAATCTTCACGCGATGGGTGAGGATTTTGTGAAGATAAAGAAGACAGATGAGAAGAAAGTAAAGGTTGCCGTAGTCGGGGAACTGTTCCTGAAATACTCGATTCCCGGCAATAACCATCTGGAAGAATTTCTGGCTGAGCAGGACTGTGAAGTCTACATGCCCAGCATGCTTGGCTTCGGCGTATACAAGACAAACGGTGCCCTTGAAGAGCTGAAGAAATTTGGCGGAAAGCCCTGGAAGAGAGTGATCATGGAGATTGCCATGAAGTGGTTCCTTGGTATAGAGGATCTGCTGATCTCTGCAATAGAAGAGTTCCCGCAGTTTACCGCACCGGAGCGTGTGGCGGATCTGGTAAAGAGGGCTGACGGAATTATAGACAGGACCAACAGCATGGGCGAAGGCTGGTATGTGGCAGCAGAGGTACTGGAATTTGCAGAGCACGGCTATGAGAATGTAGTCTGCGTGCAGCCTTTCGGATGTCTTCCCTGCCATGTGGCGGTTAAGGGTGTATTGAATAAGGTGCGTCAGGTAGATCCCCGGGTCAATGCGGTGGATATAGAGTATGATCCCGGTGCCACGAAGGTAAACCAGGAAAACAGGATCAAACTTATGCTTGCTGTAGCAAGGGAGAATCTGGCAAAATCGTGAGATTATAAAATATAGGTTATTTTAAGAAGGGAGTTTACAAAGCAATGGGAAAGATCGGTTTTGATAACGAAAAATACCTGCAGCTTCAGTCTGAGAAGATACAGGAGCGCATAAAGTTTTTCGGCGGAAAGCTTTATCTGGAATTCGGCGGAAAGCTTTTTGATGATTTCCATGCATCCAGGGTACTGCCCGGGTTTCAACCTGACTCAAAGATCCGCATGCTCAGCAAGATAAAGGATGATGCGGAAATCGTTGTTGTTATCAATTCCGGTGATATAGAGAAAAATAAAGTACGTGGAGACTTAGGCATCACGTATGATATGGATGTGCTGAGACTTATTGATGCATTCAGGGACTACGGTCTGTATGTGGGAAGCGTGGTGCTGACACAGTTCGCTGGCCAGCCTGCAGCTGTTGCTTATCAGAAAAAGCTTGAGGCGCTGGGCATTAAGGTTTACAGACACTATCCTATTCCGGGATATCCCGCAAACATTCCTTTTATCGTAAGTGATGAGGGATACGGAAAAAATGAATATATAGAGACCACCAGGTCACTTGTAGTTATCACTGCACCCGGACCGGGTTCGGGAAAAATGGCCACCTGTCTTTCTCAGCTTTATCATGAGTATAAGCACGGTGTAAAGGCCGGCTATGCGAAGTATGAGACTTTCCCTATCTGGAACATTCCTCTTAAGCATCCGGTAAACCTTGCATATGAAGCGGCAACGGCTGACTTAAACGACGTAAACATGATAGACCCCTTCCATCTGGAAGCATATGGGGAGACTACAGTCAACTATAACCGTGATGTTGAGATCTTCCCGGTGCTCAATGCAATGTTCGAGCGTATAATGGGTGAGTCACCATATAAGTCACCTACTGACATGGGCGTAAATATGGCGGGCAAAGCCATTATTGATGATGAAGCTGTAAAAGCAGCCGCAAATGCAGAGATAATCAGAAGATATTATAATACCCTCTGCCAGAAGAGACAGGGAAGCGCAGACGATTCCCAGGTTACAAAGATTGAGCTTCTGATGAAGCAGTCCGGTATATCTGTTGAGAACAGACCTGTTGTGGGCGCTGCCCTTGTGAAGGCTGAAATGACCGGAGGACCGGCGGCAGCAATGGAACTTCCTGACGGAACCATAGTAACGGGAAGGACATCGGAACTTCTGGGAGCTTCATCGGCACTGCTTCTCAATGCGCTTAAGGCTCTGGCAGGAATTGATGACGAGGTGAAGCTTATATCACCTGAGGTAATTGAGCCGATACAGGATCTGAAGGTTCATTATCTTGGCGGACATAATCCCAGGCTCCATACTGACGAGATACTTATTGCCCTTTCGGTATGCGCCGCTACGGATGAAAAGGCGGCAAGGGCCATGGAGCAGCTCAAGAATCTTCGAGGCACAGAGGTACACACCAGCGTAATACTTTCATCAGTTGATACCAATACCTTCAGACGTCTTGGCGTGAACCTTACCAGTGAGCCCCATTATCAGACCAAGAAACTTTATCATAGATGAAGAAATTCATAAAAAACATCCTTGTTCAAAAAAGGACAAAGCAGTATAAGGAACGTGTCAGATATCTGAAGAATATCCGCGGCGGAAATGACCGGCTTGAGGAAGAGGCGGCGAAAAAAAAAGGTGCCAGTGGCTGGTCAGGTTTTTCCGTGTGTACTGTCCCATATTCCGATATAAGATCACTGGCTGAAAAAAAGAACTGTGACATAATCGTAATGTACAGTGATAAAAATGGGGAATTATGCGGATATGCAAATGCGGAAATCTGCCGTTTTTTTAAGGATAATGCGGATATTTCGCTGGTTTACGGAGATGAGCTGATCATTGATGATTCCGGAGAGGAACGTATATATTCGGATTTTTATCATAAACCGGATTGGTCTCCGGACAGTTACCTTGACGCATTCTATATAGGTAATCTATTTGCTTTCAGATTTTCACTTTTAGAAAAGATAAGGAGTGATATTAATGCGGACTGTGATGCAGACAGGCTTTTCGGTCTGCTTGCTCTTGCTGCGGGAGGATTTGAGCGCAGGCAGGGAATGTATTTTCCAATAGGGCATATTTCCAAAACTCTCTATAGATCATACATAGATTCTGACATTTTTCATGGAAGACGTTTTGGC
>JAILDD010000013.1 GCA_024689605.1 Lachnospiraceae bacterium | reverse complement strand
GGAGAAAGATCATAAGATGAATCTTGAAGATTACAAGGGCGTATTTATCTATGCACAGCAGGTAGATAACCAGATCAGCCCTATATCATTTGAACTGCTTGGTAAGGCAAAGGAGCTTGCAGCTCCCCTTAATGCACAGGTAACCGCAGTCCTCATCGGATCCGATGTAAAGGGACTTTCCGATTCACTTGCAGAATATGGTGCAGACAGAGTCATCGTTGTTGATGATCCTGAGCTTAAGGACTACAGAACTGAGCCTTATGCACATGCACTTGCTTCCGTTATCAACGAGTACAAGCCTGAGATCATGCTTGTAGGCGCTACAGCTATCGGCCGTGATCTTGGTCCTACTGTTTCAGCAAGGGTTGCTACAGGTCTTACAGCTGACTGTACATCACTTGAGATCGGTGATTTCCCTCTTCAGCCCATTCCCGGCAAGGAGAGCGAGCAGAAGCACAATCAGCTGCTTATGACACGTCCTGCATTCGGTGGAAACACTATCGCTACCATCGCCTGCCCTGACAACCGTCCTCAGATGGCTACAGTTCGTCCCGGCGTTATGCAGAAGATTGATCCCATCAAGGGCGCTAAGGCTGAGGTTGTTGAGTACAATCCCGGTTTCACTGCAAACAACAAGTATGTTACCATCAAGGAAATCGTTAAGGCTGTTTCCGATACTGCAGATATCATGGATGCAAAGATCCTTGTTTCCGGCGGCCGTGGTGTAGGCAGCGCAGAGAATTTCAAGCTTCTTGATGACCTTGCTGCTGCACTTGGCGGAACAGTTTCCTGCTCAAGAGCAGTTGTAGACGCAGGCTGGAAGCCGAAGGATCTGCAGGTTGGCCAGACAGGTAAGACTGTAAGACCTAAGCTGTATTTCGCAATCGGTATCTCCGGAGCTATCCAGCACGTTGCAGGTATGGAAGAGTCTGATATCATTGTTGCTATCAACAAGGATGAGGATGCTCCTATATTTGATGTGGCTGACTACGGCGTTGTAGGCGACCTGAACAAGATCGTTCCCAAGCTTACAGAGGAGATCAAGGCTGCCAAGGCTGCTAAGGCAGGTGCTTAAATAAATACTTAGGATCTGTGTCCGGATGCGGTATTCAGACCGTAGCTTACAGCAGGATCAGTATGACCGGCATTTCTGTTTATGACAGGAATGCCGGTTTGTTATGTTATAGGCCGGTCATGCTTGCATGTAAGCCTGTTTGACCGGCAACGTATCAGCAGGCAGGGAAAATCCCCGTTCGCCGCATCTTGCTCTGCATAAAAAGATGTTGTAAGAGCGGGACATGTAAGTTACAATAAATATTGTATGGACTTATAGCAGGCTATTCCTGCCATTTATTCACATGGGGGTTAACAAATGCAGCGTAACCGAATTTCAGTAGGCTTATTTATCAGCAATATCAATGATCCTTTTGACCAGGCTGTGTATGCCGGAGCGGCACAGCGGGCGAAGGAGCTGGATGTCAATCTTTTTGTATTTCCCGGAAAATATATAAATCCCAATTATCAGGACGCGGTGCGCAGCCGTTTTGAGTATCAGCATAACACCATCTTTTCTTATGCGTGCAAGCAGAACCTGGATGTGCTGCTTATTCTTTCAGGTACCATAGCATCCGCAATAAGTCTTCAGGATAAAAAAGCATTTCTTAAAATGTTCAAGGAAATCCCTACGATACTGATCGCGGACAGTGTTGAGGGGTACAAGGCAGTCCGTATAGACAACAGATCCGGACTCCGTGAAGGCATAGAGGATCTCATAATAAATAAGGGCTGCCGCAAGATAGGTATGGTTTCCGGGCCTTTGACCAATAATGATGCCGTGGAACGTCTTGAGGTCTATAAGGAGACACTCAGGGATAATGGCATCAAGGTCTCTGAAAAGAGGATAGTTTATGGGAATTTTTCCGAATACAGTGAGACTGTGGTTTCCAACCTTCTGGATGATAACCCGGACCTTGAGGCTGTAGTCTTTGCTAATGACCAGATGGCGTTAGGCGGCTATGATGTGTTTAAAAAGCGCGGCATAGTCATAGGCAAGGATCTGTATGTTATGGGTTTTGACGATGCTCCTGCTGCAGGCCAGCTTATGCCGGGACTTACAAGCGTAAAGTCTGATGTAATGGAGCTGGGAAGGATTTCTGTTGAGCAGGCCTGTGAATATGTCCAGGGGCTCCGTACAGAATTTGATCCCATGAAAACTAAGCTTATAAAGAGAGGATCCACCGGCTATAGTGACGGCGTGAGCATGAGCCGTGTCACGGAATCGGAATTTTACGGCTATGTCGAAGCAGAAAAATATGATAAGGCTGCTCTGGAGCTGCTGCGTATTTCCTTTGGTGAGAGATACCTGTGGTATGAGAAGTCGTCGTTTATTACATTCCTTAAGTCATACATATCAGATTTTCTGAACTGTATGAACAATCATGAAAGGAAGATTGATTATGAGAGTGCGTATTTCAGGCTGGAACAGGCTGTTATAGGCATGGAAAATGAGGATGCTGACAAGCGTATAGTTTTTGGCATGATGAATGTGCTTAAGAATGTGCTGATAGAAGAAAACTGCGATAGGGAAAAAGAAATGCTGGATTTCCAGTATTCCTGCATGATGCAGATGATGCAGGTTATCAATAATCTGGGACACAAGAGGGATAATGAGACGGTATTTGCCCAATGGATATCGAATTCTGTCGCCAGGGAGATGCTTACCTATGGCGAGGGCAATGATGAGGCATATGCGTCCTTGAGCGATAAGCTTCTGCAACTTAATTTTACGGCTTCGTTTTTCTATACCCTGGAAAAGCCTTATGTATATTTTGATGACCGTGTTACTCATGACTGGCGGGTGCCGTCTAAGGTGTTATTAAAGAGCTATTATAACAATCCCCTGGATGTCAAGGTGGTTCCGAAGGAAAAACAGCTTATGGATTCCAGGTCAATGTTCGGCAATGAATTCATGGATCCGAACAGGAGATACACGCTAATCGCAAACCTGATTTGTGTAAATGAGGAGCAGTTAGGATTTCTTCTCTGTGAGTGTCCTACATCGTGGGTAAGGCATATCTATACCATTACGGTTCAGCTGTCCAGTACCATGAAGATTATGAACATGATAGATGAGCAGGCGGAGATCAGGAAGCAGCTTGAATCATCCCTTGACCGCATAAAGGAGAATAACAAGGCTCTTGAAAAGATATCCAAACTGGATGAACTTACGGGGATATACAATCGCCGTGGTTTCATGGATACGGCTGCGGAGCAGGTACAGAATAAGTATAATGAAGGACGTACCGCAATACTAATATTTGCGGACCTGGATAATCTCAAGTCCATAAATGACAAGTTAGGACACGACGAAGGTGACTTTGCGCTGCGTTCTATAGCTGCAATATTAAAAGAGTCGCTTCGTCAGACGGATATAATTTCTCGTATAGGAGGAGATGAATTCATGGCCCTTGCACTGGTGAGTGCAGATGACGGAAAGGGGGAACAGATCAAGGCCAGGATTGTGGAGGTCATGGATCGCTTTAATGAAAACTGTGACAAGCCGTACTATATAGAAGCAAGCCTTGGATTTGCCAAGTTCAGCTGTTCAGCTGACATATCTCTTGAAGAGTATATGGATCTTGCGGACGAAAAGCTTTATGAGGATAAGCGCAGGAAGCGCAAGAATATCATGAAGCGTGTGGTAACAAGGAAGAAATAAGGCAAATGCTTGGGACGAATAGGAGCTCTTGTTCCAGGCGTGGGAAGCGCTGATAAGTTCTGGCGGTTATGAATTACGAAAAATGTGCAATAACAAAAAAACAACGCCGTAAAGGCGTTGCTTTTATGCGGAAGGCGGGACTTGAACCCGCACGTCGTTGCCAACACTAGATCCTTAGTCTAGCCTGTCTGCCAATTCCAGCACTCCCGCAGACGAACGTCATTGTAACAGAATCATTCGGTATATGTCAAGAGAAAATTTTATTATTTTACATGAAGAAAAAATATTTTTTTGTATGCTGTAAATGCTTTGCAAAAAAAGCGGAAATTTGCTTCGTGGAGATAATGAAAAATCTGATTGACAGAAATTGAAACACAGAGTAGAATAATATTCGTTACTGCAGGAATGGCGGAATTGGCAGACGCGCACGGTTCAGGTCCGTGTGAGAGCAATCTCATGAGGGTTCAAGTCCCTCTTTCTGCATTGCAGTGTGAAGAAGGGAGATGCTTATAATTTCTGATGATTTCTGAAATGTTGCATTTCTTTTTTTTTATGTTAAAATTACTGCGGGGGGATAGGGATAAAAGGTATTTGAGGAGTTTTTATGGAAGAAAAAACTATATTGCAGCAACGGGTGAAATTTGTCTGCCTCGCAGTTCTGTTTTGTGCCCTTGTAGCCTCTGAGTCTCTTATCATCTCCGGATTCGGAATAACTGAAGAATTGGAGTTTCTGGTAAACCTGTTAGGAGTTTTGACGGTTTTACAGATTCTGATTGCGATATTCCTTGTTACGATATCAAAAGAGGGCTATTACTATGTAATGATTCTTTTTGCCCTTGAAACAGTTATCGTAGCGGTAAAAATGGCTTTTGCCAAGGAAATGCTGCTGGCTCCCATGTTGGCCATGATACTGTTGGGCATATGCG
>JAILDD010000121.1 GCA_024689605.1 Lachnospiraceae bacterium | reverse complement strand
GTTTTTGCCATATATACCGCATTAGCCTCATGCTCATCGGAAAGTCCGAAGCCGTCAAGTACCATTAAAACTACAGGTCTCTGTTTCATTTTGTTTCCTTTCTTCCCTGTATCCAGGGCTTGTGATGTTATATGATCATTTACTTAAATTAACAGTATCCACGCACCGCTCAATACCTACTGCCTGTTTACAAACCTTTTAAGATTTTCATCGTAAACAAAGCCCGCAGCTGACAGCGCTTCCTCTATCCGGTGACGGTCGCAGCATTCCGCCGCACATAGTTCATCAAGATCCGGGTACTTATCCCGCAGGTTCATATTTATATAGCTGAGCAGCATATTCGGATCCTTTGGCAAAGCCATAAAGATACCTCCTTTTACGATGTATTAAACTAACCATCGTCTCAATTCACCCGAATCATTTTATCACAAAAGCCTTTATTTTCCAAATAAAAATGGCGCCTGCCTTTCTTCAAAGGTAAACGCCATTTCATAAAATCTTCTCTGAAACTACGTCAATATATTATCAGAACTTTCCTGCCTTTGCAGCCTCTTCGATGGAAACTGCGGTAGAAACAGTCATACCAACCATAGGGTTGTTACCAGCTCCGATCAGCCCCATCATCTCAACGTGTGCAGGAACTGAAGAAGAGCCTGCGAACTGAGCATCTGAGTGCATACGTCCCATAGTATCTGTCATACCGTAGGAAGCAGGACCTGCTGCCATGTTATCGGGATGCAGTGTACGTCCTGTACCGCCGCCGGAAGCAACTGAGAAATACTTCTTGCCTGCCTCAAGACGCTCCTTCTTGTAGGTACCTGCAACAGGATGCTGGAAACGTGTAGGATTGGTTGAGTTACCGGTGATGGAAACATCAACGTTTTCTTTCCACATGATTGCAACACCTTCGCAAACATCGTTAGCGCCGTAGCAGTTAACCTTTGCACGAGGTGACTCAGGATCCTTGGAATAGCACTTTCTGAAAACTTCCTTTACAGTATTGGTATAAGGATCATACTCAGTCTCGATATAGGTAAAGCCGTTGATACGGGAAATGATCTGAGCAGCATCCTTGCCGAGTCCGTTAAGGATAACGCGGAGCGGCTTCTGACGAACCTTGTTAGCCTTCTCTGCGATACCGATAGCACCCTCAGCAGCTGCGAATGACTCGTGGCCTGCCAGGAATGCGAAACACTCTGTGTCTTCCTCAAGGAGCATCTTGCCCAGGTTACCATGGCCAAGACCAACCTTACGTGTATCTGCAACAGATCCGGGGATACAGAAAGCCTGAAGGCCTTCACCGATAGCAGCTGCAGCATCAGCAGCCTTGCGGCATCCCTTCTTGATAGCTATAGCAGCACCTACAGTATAAGCCCACTTTGCATTCTCGAAACAGATAGGCTGGATACCCTCGATAAGGTGATAAACATCCAAACCTGCATCCTTTGTAATCTGTTCAGCTTCGTCAATAGAGCTGATCCCGTACTCATTAAGCTTAGCAAGGATCTGCTTTTCTCTTCTCTCATATGATTCAAATTTTGCCATTGTGTATTATCCTCCTTAATCACTCTTTACGAGGGTCGATAAGTCTGACCGCATCTGCCACACGTCCATACTGTCCGGAAGCCTTCTCGACTGCCTTGACAACATCTTCACCGGCCTTGATGAAATCCATCATCTTGCCGAAGTTGATATATTTGTAACCGATGATCTCGTCATCCTCGTCCAGAGCCAGATGTGTGATATAACCATCTGTAAGTTCCAGATATCTGGGTCCCTTCTCAAGAGTACCGTAAGTAGTACCTACCATTGAACGAGCACCCTTACCAAGATCCTCAAGACCTGCACCGATCTGAAGTCCGTCCTCAGAGAAAGCACTCTGTGTACGTCCGTAAACGATCTGAAGGAAAAGTTCTCTCATAGCAGTGTTGATGGCATCACATACAAGGTCTGTATTAAGAGCCTCAAGTACTGTAAGACCGGGAAGGATCTCACTTGCCATAGCTGCGGAATGTGTCATGCCTGAGCAGCCGATAGTCTCAACCAGAGCCTCCTGGATGATGCCGTCCTTAACATTTAAGGAAAGCTTGCAGCAGCCCTGCTGAGGAGCACACCAGCCGATACCATGAGTATAGCCGGAGATATCCTCTACCTTCTTGGCCTTAACCCATTTTGCCTCTTCCGGTATGGGAGCTGCACCGTGGTGAACGCCCTGGTGAACCGGACACATTGCCTTTACTTCTGTTGAATAAATCATATATTGGACCTCCTTATTAGATTTAAAATGATTTATCAATGAACAACAAATCACGCTTTGAACACAAAGCATCTGAATACATATTATACAGATTAAAGGGGTATTTGTACATAATAAAAATGTGAGGGGAGATAATAAAGAAAGTACGATACCCGGATTGCTGCGTTGCTACGCAACTCCCGCAATCCGGCGAACATTCGCACAAAATTTTAATACAAAGTAAAAATGACAGGCCTTAAAGGTTCTGTCATTTTCAGAGAAGGTATTTCTTTCTTATGGGGTTATAGCAAAAACTATAAATGTATTGGGGGTTACATTCAGTATAATACCAAAGCAGCTATATTCAAGCTATTCCAAAATTGAACAAAATTTAGTAAATTTCGCAAAAGTTTTTGTGCAACTTTGCATTATTCTTCAAAAAGAGCCTCAAATTCCTCTCTGTTGATGCGCTCCTTCTCTATAAGAAGCTCAGCTCCTGCATGAAGCACATCCATATGCTCTTCAAGTATCTTTCTGGCCTCTGCATAACACCTGTCGATTATCATCTTGACCTGGGCATCGATCTCGGCAGCCTTAGTATCACTGAAACTCCTTGTATGTGCCAGATCCCTTCCGATGAACACTTCATCTTCATCGCCCTCTTCATAATTTATCATGCCAAGCTCGGACATACCGTATCTTACTACCATATTTCTTGCTGCTTTTGTAGCTTTCTTGATATCATTGGACGCGCCTGTCGTCACATCCCCGAAGATAAGCTCCTCAGCTATCCGTCCGCCTAAGGTAACCATTATATCCTGCTCTATCTCAGCCTTTGTGGCAAACATATCATCCCTGTCAGGCAGAGGCATGGTATAGCCTGCTGCTCCTGCACCCGTAGGAATAATCGAGACGGTATATACAGGTCCCACCAGGGGCAGCACGTGGAAAAGGATCGCATGGCCCGTTTCGTGATAAGCTGTGATCTTCTTTTCCTTATCGGAAACAAGACGGCTTTTCCGCTCGGTTCCGATCCCTACCTTTATGAAAGACTTCTTTATATCCTCATCCGTAATGAATTCTCTCTTTTCCTTTGCCGCACGGATGGCTGCCTCATTAAGGAGGTTTTCCAGATCAGCTCCGGTAAATCCTGCTGTAGTCCTGGCGATCTCCTCATAACTCACATCCGATCCCAGCGGCTTATTGGCACCATGAACCTTGAGGATTTCTTCTCTTCCCCGCACATCAGGCGCCGATACTGTGATCTTCCTGTCAAAACGTCCCGGACGCATTATCGCAGGATCAAGGATATCGACACGGTTGGTTGCAGCTAGCACGATTATGCCCTCATTGATCCCGAAACCATCCATTTCCACCAGCATCTGGTTCAGAGTCTGTTCCCTTTCATCATGACCTCCGCCCATGCCGGTGCCTCTGCGTCTTGCCACAGCATCTATTTCATCTATGAATATTATACTGGGTGCATTCTTCTTAGCCTCACTAAAAAGATCCCTTACGCGGGATGCACCCACACCCACGAACATTTCCACAAAATCAGAACCGGATATGGAGTAAAAAGGCACCTGCGCCTCACCGGCAATCGCTTTGGCAAGAAGAGTCTTACCGGTACCGGGACGTCCCTCTAAAAGTACACCTTTAGGTATACGTGCCCCCAGCTTATTGTATTTATCAGGATCCCTCAGAAAATCCACGATTTCATCCAGGTCTTCCTTTTCCTCCATAAGACCTGCAACATCCTTGAAAGTGATCTTTGAATCCGTGATAAGCTGCGCGCGGCTCTTGCCAAAATTCATCATGCGTGCCCCGGTTCCACCGCCTGCCGCTGCACCGTTCATCATAGCATAGATAAATACTATGGCAACAACAACTATGAGTGCAGGCAGCACATACTTAACGAACCAGCTTTCCTTCGGAACATCCTTTACAAGATAAGGAATTTCATTTTTCTCTGCGTATTTCTCAACATCATTCACATCCGATACATTGAAGCGGTTGCTGCTGTGATCATTGAATGCTACTGTCACAACACCGGTAGGAACTTCCCTGTTCTGGACAATGGTAAGCGAGACTACATTTCCATCCTTAACCGCGGTCTTGAACTCATCCATGGTATAGACTGACTGCGGTTTTGCACTGGTACTTATCCAAAGCGCAGCGCCCACCAGCAGAAGCACAAATATAAAATATACTAATAAACCTGACTTATTTTTCAATTTTCTATCACTCCTATGTATGGAAGATTTCTGTAATGCTGGGCATAATCAAGACCATAACCCACTATGAATTTATCGGGTACTTCGAACCCTGTATAATCTACCTTTACTTCGTGGATCCTGCGTTCAGGCTTATCCATAAGCGTACAGAGTGCAAGGCTTGCCGGTCTCCTCTGGGCAAGCATTTCCATCAGGTAGCTCAGCGTGGTACCCGTATCGATTATATCCTCGACCACCAGCACATCCTTACCCTCTATGGTTTCATCAAGATCCTTGATGATCTTCACTACACCGCTTGACACTTTGGAACTGCCGTAGCTTGATACGGACATAAAGTCCACTGACACCGGAACTGTTATCCGCTTAGCCAGCTCACATGTGAAGAACACGCCGCCCTTTAAGATACTGATAAGGTGTATTTCCCTGCCCTCATAGGCCTTGCTGATCTCCTCACCCATTTCTCTTATCCGCTTCTCTATCTCTTCTTCCGTTATCAGAACAGATATCTCGTCTTTTACCATGCAATCACCTCCGACTCATACCGTTACCGCACAGATCATCAATTACCGGTCATGCCCTAATGCCATCTACGGCAGACAAACCGTGAGTTTTTATTCTACCATAATTCAGTGGCTTCTGCCATCCACGGCACATATTTTAATGATGTTTTTTAGCTTCGGGCTTGTTTTTTCCTATGAATTTGTCCGGCTGAAGATACATTACCACATAACAGTCTCTGCGTACTGCCGTAATGAAATACGGCAGGTCCAGGCGCTTTCCCCGGCCTTTTGAAAAAAGCCCCTTTAATGCTTTCACATGGACGGCAGATATATCCTTTGCCTTTCCGCAGACTCTTTCCATACACTTAAGCAGCAGCCGCTCCTGCATATATTCATGAAGTGAAAGAAAGCTGTTTTTTTCTATGTACAGCATGCAGGGATCCTTTTTCCCGGCCTTTTCAAAAGGCTGCAATGCGCCATCTTCCTCCGGCATGGCATTTTTGCTTTCCTCCCTCACGCATTCCGCATAAGCTGTCTCTATTCCCGCTTCAATAAAGGCCTCTGCCTTCATGATCTGTTCAGCTGTTTCATTCATGTGCAGTATTGCCTGCCCGTTAACCGCAGCCTCTGCTTTCGGAAGTATATGATGCCTTATCCGGTTCCTTGTGTATTCGTCTTCTTCATTTGTTTTGTCAATACAGTAGGATATGCCGCATTCATCAAGATATCTTTCCGTATCCTCCCGGCTTATGCACAGCAGCGGTCTGATGATCTTTCCCCTGCGGACCGGAATGCCGGCCAGCCCTTTAAGACCGCTTCCGCGCCACATATTTATGAGCATGGTTTCAGCCCGGTCGTTCATAGTGTGTGCCACAGCAATGAGCGCATTTTGCCCGCCTGACTTTTCCGCCTCCGCCGCAAACACCTCATACCTGAGCATCCGTCCCGCTTCCTCACAGGACGCTCCGTCACGCTGCATCCGAGCCTTTACGTCTACATCATAAACAGATACCGGCACCCCCAGGCTCTCGCAACACGCTTTTACATAGCCTGCATCCATGTCAGCTTCATCCCGCAGATGGTGGTTAACATGTACTGCCCGTATCTCCATTTTCTTTCCGGACGCCATGATGTCATGCAGCACATATAAAAGACACAGTGAATCCGCACCGCCCGAAACCGCCGCGATCACAGTACTCCCATCTGCTATCAGTCCGTTTTCTTCGATAAAGTCATTTACTTTTAATCTTATATCCCGTCCGGCCATAAACTTCCCCTGCCATAACACCCGCTGCCTGATCATGCCGTTTTTTCTTTGAAATAGATTTCAGCATCCGACAGGCGGTGCAACATCAAAACAGCCATGCGGCTATGCCGTATGGCTGCATAATCTTACACTATTAATATCCCAAAAGCGAAGGAGCAGGCAGCCTGTTCCGACTCTCACTCTTCCCCGCAGACAAAAAGTATCTCTCCGTCATACAGAAGACCATAGGTCTCCCTTGCCTGTTCCTCTATGAATTCCTTGGTATGCGTATATACTTTCTGCTCATCAAGCTGCGCCGTGCGCACCCTCTCAGCATCTGTTGCAAGCCTGACATCATCAAGCTTTGCATCCAGCTCTGCCTTCTGCAGCCTCAGTGAAGATATCACCATAAAGAATATTCCGAGAAAAAGCGCTATACACATTAATAAAACATAGTTCACAAACTTTGCTCCCGTATTTTTTTCTTTCAGGAACAGCGCCTTGCTCTTCTTCTTTTTCTTTCCTGCAGCCTTAGTAATACCCACTACTCTAACGCACCTTTATCAAAATATCCCATATATTATGTCAGATGTAACAAATATTTTTCGTAAAAAAGCAAAAAATACAACATCATATACAGTGTCATAATATTATCGAAACGCCGTTAAGTCAAGGTTTTTCGGGCTTTTTAAGGACTTTTTGATTAAAATAGTGGTCATCACTTATGTAAACCACTATATCTTGTAGCAGCATCAAATGTACTCAAACATCTCTGCTGCTTCTTCCTTCCTTACGGCATCCGTAACGGAAAGAACTCTTACCTTTGTCTCCTTATTGCCAAAAGATATTGTAATCTCATCCCCGGGCTTCACTTCAGCCGAGGCTCTTGCAACCTTGCCGCCGATCATTACCCTGCCGGCATCACAGGCCTCATTGGCTACCGTACGCCTTTTTATAAGTCTTGATACTTTCAGATACTTATCCAGTCTCATGGTCATCCCCCTTGTTATAAAAACTGCGGAGCCCCGGATCCTTTTAGAGTCCGAATGCTCCGCAGCTCAAAATCAAATTTACCGACTATGCGATTTGATAACGATTCTCTAAACCACAGCCGAAATGATGCCGCTTTCAGCCAATAGCATCCTTAAAAGCCTTACCGGGATGGAACTTAGGTGTCTTGGAAGCTGCGATTTCCATTGTCTCGCCCGTACGGGGATTGCGTCCTGTACGCGCTGCCCTCTCAGATACCTCGAATGTACCGAAACCGACAAGCTGAACCTTCTCACCCTTTTTAAGCTCAGCAGCAACTGTCTCTGTGAATGCATTCATAGCCGCCTCAGCATCCTTTTTTGTAAGACCGGACTTCTCGGCTATAGCTGCAACTAATTCTGTTTTGTTCATAGTAAAAATTTCCTCCTGCATAAATTATCTAAAAACTACAGTACTTTTATAGTGGTTTTAACTGTATTTGTCAAGAAGCTATTCAGTATAGGACAGCCGTATAGAACAGCATCTCCATTTTACAGCTGCATCACACCTGATTCCATGCCGACTCCAGATAAGCAAACACCTGCTTCAAGTCATCCAATATTACCTCTGCCAGGGATTCCATCTCTTCGTTCGGCGGCATCTGGTCAGGAACCATTATCGCATGCATTCCGGCATTCCGTGCAGCCCTGATCCCGTTATATGAATCTTCTACAACAAAACATTCGGATGGTGTGCACTTCATAAGTCCGGCACACGTAAGAAAAATATCCGGAGCCGGCTTACCGGACTTTACATTATCTCCGCCCAGTATCACATCAAAATATCCTGTAAGACCCACTTCATCCATTTCCCTGCGGACGATCTTTTCTTTTGTGGAGGACGCCAGTCCCAGCACAGCTTTGCTGTCCTTAAGATCCGAAAGTATCTCGTCGACATACGTTTTCTCGGGAAGACCGTTTTTTGAGATCTCTTCCGCAAAATAACGCCTGACAATAGCAATACTTTCCTCGTAGCTCATGATACTGCCTATCGTCTCCGTCACACGCCGGATAGTATATTCTTCCTTGGTTCCGGTACAGTCAAGCACCATTTTACGTATCATATCCCTGTCAAATCCGTTTGAAACAGCGAACCGGTCCCAGGCGCCGTTATATATGCGCTCCGTATCCAGTATCACACCGTCCATATCAAATATGACAGCTTTAGAATCCATCGTCATACCTCGAACAGCAGGTCACCATAGGTCGGGAAAGGCCATACGCTCTTATCCACTAAAGTCTCAAGCCTGTCTGCAGGTACGCGAAGTGACTCCATATCCGCCATGACATTGTCCTTATAGAAAAATGCCCTTTCCTTTGCGGCTTTTATGCCATTTGCCGTTTCAAGATCCTTTTCCAGCTTTACGAGCATATCCTGTGTTTCACACAAAAGCGACGTAAGATCAGCCAGAAGCTGCTTATGCACATCAGCCCTTCCGCCGGCTTTTTCTACCAGCAATGCCTTATCCGCGATCTCACCCGTATATTTCATGACCGCCGGAACGATCTGTTTCCTTGCCATATCCGCCATGGTGCGAGCCTCTATGCAGACGGTCTTTGAATACTTGTCATACAGGACCTCTGCCCTGGATTCCAGCTCCGCTTTCGTGAAAATCTTAAATTTCTCATACATTTTCACCGAATCTTTGCTAAGCAGGCTGTCTACTGCATCCACCATCGTCTCAAGGTTAGGCAGCCCTCTGCGTTCAGCTTCCTTTACCCAGCTCTGTGAATAGCCGTTACCGTTAAAAATAACCCTTCTGTGTTCCGTAAGGTACTCTTTTATCAGGTCATGTACAGCCATATCGAAATCATCAGCCTTCTCCAGCCTGTCTGCCGCCTCGCAGAAAGCCTCTGCCACGATAGCATTTATCGTGGTATTGGGCTCCGCTGCGGAATCGCTGGATCCCAGCATCCTGAATTCAAACTTATTTCCCGTAAATGCAAAAGGTGATGTGCGGTTACGGTCCGTAGCATCCTTTTCAAGATCCGGCAGTGTAGAAACTCCCGTACGGAGCTTGCCGCCCCGCTTTGATTTCCTTGCCTCACCGGTGGATACCAGCTGCTCCACCACATCGTCCAGCTGATCGCCCAGGAATACCGATATTATGGCAGGCGGTGCTTCTGCCGCCCCAAGTCTGTGATCATTCCCCACATCCGACGCAGACTGTCTCAGAAGGCAGGCATGCACATCGATTGCCTTGATCATGCAGGCAAGCACCAGCAGGAACTGGATATTCTCATTCGGAGTCTGACCCGGATCCAGCAGATTCATTCCCGTATCGGTTACCAGTGACCAGTTGTCATGCTTTCCCGAGCCGTTTACTCCGGCAAAAGGCTTTTCATGCAGGAGACACGCAAGTCCGTGGCGCTCCGCCACCTTCTTCATGGTTTCCATCACCAGCTGGTTATGGTCAATGGCGATATTTCCGTTTTCAAAAATAGGTGCCAGCTCATGCTGGGCAGGTGCTGCCTCATTGTGCTGTGTCTTGGCGGTGACACCCAGTTTCCACAGTTCCACATTGAGATCCTTCATAAAGGAACCTACCCTTTCAGGTATGGCGCCGAAATAGTGGTCGTCAAGTTCCTGTCCCTTGGGCGCCGCTGCACCATACAGCGTGCGGCCTGTAAGTATCAGATCTTCCCTCTCCAGATATTTTTTCCGGTCCACAAGGAAATACTCCTGTTCAAGTCCTACCGAGCATGTGACTTTCTTTACATCATCGTGCCCGAAAAGCCTTGCTATCCTCACAGCCTGTTCGGAAAGTGCCTGTTCAGACCGAAGCAGCGGAGTCTTTTTATCAAGGGCTTCGCCCGTATATGAACAGAATGCAGTAGGAATGCAGAGTATCTTGCCTGTAGCATCCTCTTTTATGAATGCCGGGGAAGTGATATCCCATGCTGTATAGCCTCTCGCTTCAAAAGTAGCTCTAAGTCCGCCCGACGGGAAGGATGAAGCATCCGGTTCACCCTTTATCAGCTCTTTGCCTGAGAATTCAAGCAGCACACGGCCTTCCTCATCGGGAACCGTGATAAAAGAATCATGCTTTTCCGCCGTTATGCCTGTAAGTGGCTGGAACCAGTGGGTGAAATGTGTCGCCCCCTTTTCAACAGCCCAGTCTTTCATGGCCTTTGCCACCACATCAGCCGATGTTTTGGAAAGCTCTCCGCCCTCATTCATGACCTTCTCCACGTCCTTATAGACATTTTTCGGAAGGTATTCCTTCATCTTCCTGATGGTAAAGACATTCTCACCAAACAGGCTTTCAATATCTATACTCTCACCCATTTTTTTCCTTTCCGCCGCTTTTTGCAGCTCCGAAAATTCTGTTTATCAGAAAATCCGCAATTAAAGTGAATTTTCCGATAAATAACACGCCGTAATATGTAGTCATCATATTTACTACTGCATAAGACGTCTTTTTATCTCATCCGTTGTGATTATGCCTTCCTGCCCTGAGATCAGTATGTTCATTATCCCACCCGAAAGCATAAAAGCATCTTCCTTTGTCCGTTCTTCGGAGAATATTATCTCTTTTCCCGCCATGGTATTAATTACCACACGATACCTGCTGCCCTCATAATTACCTGCAGCCACGATCTGTATACTGTCTACACAGTCTCCGTTTACTATATTTCCGTCTATTGATGCAAGAAATCTCATTTTACCCCTTTCCTCCGCATATGCGGTCCGGCTACACCCCTCAAATTATTGAACCTTCTTTTAATTTATATTGTTTTATATTGAATATTGATTTAATTTTGTGTTTTTCTCAATCTTATCAGTTCACCCTCATCCGGAATCTCAGTTTCATTAAGCGCTGTCCCATCTGTTTTTTCCAGTCCGAACCACACAGTCATTTCAGGGTGCGGACAGGAATCTATCCGATTCATATCGCCATCAAACATTGAAACGCACTTTACATGTATGTCCCTTCCGTCCTTTTTCATTACTTCCAGTTCTTCGCCCACGGAAAACTTATTCTTCTGGACAAGCCTGTATATTCTGCTGCCGTCAGCCTCAATCCGGCTCTCAGCCACCTTGCCCAGATATATGCATTCATTGATATATGTATTACTGTCATATATCTGGCTGTTTTCATCGGTACGCCCGAAGTAAAATCCGGTAGTAAACTGCCTGTATGTACAGCTGGCGATTTCTTTTTTGTACCATTCCATATCCGCAAGATAACCTTCCCTGCTCTCCATGCACCGGTCGATAGCCCTGCGGTAGGTCCGCGCAACAGTTGCCACGTACAAAGCGGTCTTCATACGCCCCTCTATCTTGTAACTGTCTATTCCTGCATCCAGAAGCTCCGGAATGTGTTCGATCATACAGAGGTCTTTCGAATTGAAAATAAACGTCCCCCGCTCATTCTCCTCTATGGGCAGGTACTCGCCCGGCCGGCTTTCTTCCACCACGGCATATTTCCATCTGCAGGGGTGGGTGCAGGCACCTTTGTTGGCATCCCTGCCTGTAAAATAATTGGAAAGCAGGCATCTCCCCGAATAGGAAATGCACATGGCACCATGTATAAAACTCTCCAGCTCAAGGTCTGCCGGGATTTTTTCCCGCATTTCCTTTATCTCTTTAAGCGAAAGCTCCCTGGCCGTCACTATCCTCTTTGCGCCCTGCTCATACCAGAAACGGCAGGTCTCATAATTCGTATTGTTAGCCTGGGTTGAAATGTGTATGTCTATTTCAGGGCATACCCTTCTGGCAGTCATAAACATCCCGGGATCTGAAATGATAAGTGCGTCCGGCTTAAGCTCTTTTAACTGCTTAAAATAATCTTCCGCATTGGCAATGTCACCATTATGTGCCAGTATGTTAGCCGTAACATGCACTCTGACATTTTTTGAATGAGCATATTCAATCCCCGCTGCCATATCTTCAGCAGAAAAATTCTTTGCCTTTGCCCTGAGGCTGAAAACATCACCACCGATGTACACCGCATCAGCGCCATAGTCTACCGCAACCTTAAGCACCTCCAAAGAACCTGCCGGTATAAGCAGCTCCGGTCTTTTTATACTGTCTTTGTCATTCTTTCCACTCATTTTTTCTGATTTCATCCTGATCTTCTCTGAATTATTTCCGTTTTCTTTCTGCAGACACCTTTCCGCACAGATTTTCTACTGCTGCATTTCATTCTTCATGACAGAAACTGCGGTTCCGTCACCGGTGTCAAGTATAAGCGTCTCCATGTCATCCCTGTGGGTAAGCTCATACATGTATTCCCTCATCCTTGAATGAATGGTACGGTCCCTCCTGCACACGGCATACCTTGACTCCAAAACATCCATGTCATGGAGCACATTATCTGAAACCAGTATCCCGCCGGGCTTAAGAAGACGGACCGCATGTCCAAGCCACTGCCCGTACTGTCCTTTTGCGGCATCCATAAATACCATATCGAAGCTTCCGCTGATCTTTCCTAAAGCATCATCCGCATCATCTGTAATAAATTCAATATAATCTTCCGCATTAAGCTTTGCAAAATTTTCCTTTGCCTTTATGATGCGTTTTTCATAATTCTCTATAGTAGTTATATGCGCCTGTCTGTCAGAAGCTTCCCACATGGCAAGTGCTGAATAACCTGTTCCGGTACCCACCTCAAGTATCTTCCTGACCTTATGTACTCTTATAAGGAAAAACAACAGCTGCCTGGTTCCGTCACGGATTACAGGCACCTGTTCCTCTACAGCCTGGGTGCGGATTTTTTCCAGTTCAGGACTGATACCGCACGCAAGGGATTCAGTATATGATTCAAATCTTTCTTTATCAGACATTTTATATCCGGCATTTATCCGCAATACAGCTATTGAAGTCCTACTCTGCAGCCTCGTCCACGAATGTTTCTTCCATCTCCTCATCGGAGGTTTCTTCCGTTCCCACATACTCCGTGTCCGCATTTTCATCCAGCAGCTCAGAGCTCTCGCTGTTTCCGCTGACAGTTACTTCTTCCTCACCCTCTATCTCGTCCGGTGCATTTGCCGCCATTACCGCCATCATCTCTTCAGGAGTCATTGAATTGCTGAGTTCGTATATCCCCGGTTGCAGCTTGCCGTGATAATTCGAAAAGAGTTCCTGCAGATAAAAGAGCTTTGCATCCCTGATGAGACCTTTTTCCTGCAGTATCTCACCCACTTCCATTACGGATTTGCCTTCCACTACTGCCACCGATACCGTAAGTCCCGGAGGCGGTGCCACAGGATCCTCTGCAAATATCCTGAAGCCAAAATCATACGCCTTCTGTGCAGTACCGTATATCAGGGAAAAAAGCAGCATCAAAATAATAACTGACACAACAGTTTTTGCTATCATCCAGACTATCTTTTTCGTACTGATATTACTCAAAATCAATCCCCCTGACTACTCTGAGAGTGATCTCCTGCAGCATCCTGCAGAGTGCGACCTCAGCTTCCAGAAAAGCATGCACCCTCGGCTCCTCCGAAAGTTCCCTGTTATCTTCCGCAAATTTCTCTATCTTATCCTGAAGCGTGCCGTCATCTTCAAGACACTGAAGCCTGTAATTCTCCGCACGGTACCTGTTCACCTTTGCAAAAAGCTCAGGATCTGCCTTGAGTATCCGTCTCCACCTGTCATATTCCTTAAAGGTTGCGGAATGCTTTACCGCTTCCACCAGACTGAATAATTCGTTTTCGACCTCAACCATTCCGTTCAAAGCCTCCTATAAATACAGGTTACCGGCTGCACTTATCCTATCTCAAGTATCACCGGCAGCACCATGGGCCTGCGCTTGGTCTTTTTCCATATGTACTCACCCACGGCATCCTTTATGCTGTTCTTTAACTTGTTATGCTCTCTGGTGTCCTTCTGGCAGCGTTCATAATAATCCACCACCGTATCATCTATTATCATATGGATGTCTTCAAGAAGCTCGTCTGCTTCCTTGACATATACAAAGCCTCTGGTCACGATCTCAGGTCCCGAAACCACACGTTCCGCACTATCCATCGCCATTACAAGCACCATTATTCCGTCATCGGCAAGTCTCTGCCTGTCGCGCAGTACCACATTTCCCACATCACCGACGCCGAGGCCGTCCACAAATATGAAGCCGGACTGCACCTGGGCCGATTTCGACACGTTTTCCCGGTCAAATTCTATCACATCACCGCTATGTGCTATCACGATATGTTCACTGTCATACCCAAGAGTCGATGCGATCTTGGCCTGAGCCTTCAAATGCTTATACTCTCCATGTACAGGTATCGCATATTTGGGTCTTGTCAGCGAATAGATAAGCTTTATCTCTTCCTGGCAGGCATGTCCGGACACATGGGTATCCTGGAATATAACATCCGCTCCCCGCAAAAAGATCTCGTTTATGATCTTGGTCACGGCCTTTTCATTGCCCGGTATGGGATGTGATGAAAATACAACCGCATCCTTGGGATTGATCACGATCTTCTTGTGTGTTCCGTTTGCCATTCTTGAAAGTGCCGCAAGACGCTCCCCCTGGCTTCCGGTAGTGATTATCACCTGCTTGTCTTCCGGGAAATCCTTAAGTCTGTCAATATCCACTATGGTATCTTCCGGAACGCTTAATTTCTCAAGCTTTATGGCAATATCTATTATGCTTACCATGCTGCGCCCCTCTATGGCAACTTTTCTTCCATAGTCATGGGCTACATTT
>JAILDD010000119.1 GCA_024689605.1 Lachnospiraceae bacterium | reverse complement strand
TTTTTTATTTTACCAATCGTCCAAGTGGCTAAATTCCACAATAAAGGGTTTGACAAAATATGTCAAACCCTTTAAAAAGCTGAATTTAGTCTTCATTATGGAATTTACTTTTACATGTGGAATTTAAGTTTTCATTCAATCCCCGCCTCCTGCTCATGCTTTTGGGTATACAAGGCAATTACATATTGTCTTCATTCTTAAGCTTCCAGATATCCCTGTTGTACTCTGCTATGGTACGGTCAGACGAGAAGAAGCCGGCCTTTGCGATATTTGTAAGACTCATCTGCTGCCATTTTCTCCTGTCCTCGAAATCCTCAAACATACGGTCCTTGGTCTCGATGTAATCCTCAAGGTCTATAAGGGTCATGAACCAGTCCTTATTCAGCAGCTCCTTATAAAGCCTTTCGAGGTTCTCTTTCTTACCGACAGCCAGAGCCTGCTTGCCCACTATGAAATCCACAGCCTCTTTTATCACAGGACTCTTCTTGTAATAATCCTTTGAAACATAATCAGCGTCTTCATAATGCTTTATTACTGTGTCGCTGTCCAGGCCGAACTCGTAGATATTCTCGGGTCCTACCAGATCCCTGATCTCAACATTTGCACCGTCGGCTGTTCCTATGGTAACGGCACCGTTAAGCATGAACTTCATATTGCCGGTTCCGGATGCCTCCTTGCTGGCAAGGGAAATCTGCTCGGAAATATCACACGCAGGGATAAGTTTCTCCGCATAGCTGACATTGTAGTTTTCAACCATTACAAGCTTTATGTACTTATTCACATCAGGGTCGTTATTGATGATCTCCTGAAGTACTAACAGCAGGTGTATGATATCCTTTGCAATGACATACGCAGGTGCAGCCTTCGCTCCGAAGATAAAGCTGATAGGCCTTACGGGCTTTTTTCCGCCTTTTATCTCCAGATATTTGTGAATGATATACAGGGCGTTCATCTGCTGTCTCTTATACTCATGAAGTCTCTTGATCTGTATATCGAAAATCGATTCGGGATCAAGCTCGACGCCTTCATGCTCCTTTATGTATGCGGCAAGCACTTTCTTATTTTCTTTCTTGATATTTTCAAGACGTGAAAGCACTGCATCATCTTCTTTATACTGAAGCAGCTTCTCAAGCTCATCGGCATCTTTCTTGAAATCCTCTCCTATGAGCTCCGTGATCATATCCGACAGAGGATGGTTGCAGGAAAGAAGCCAGCGTCTGAAGGTGATGCCGTTTGTCTTATTGTTGAACTTCTCGGGATAGATCTTATAAAAGCTGTTAAGCTCTGTATTTTTAAGTATCTCAGTATGTATGGCAGCAACACCGTTTACGCTGAAGCCGTAATGGATGTCGATATGTGCCATATGCACCTTTTTATCCTTGTCAATGATCTGAACCTTTTTGTCCTTGTATTTAGCAGCAACCCGCTTGTCCAGTTCTTTTATTATGGGCACAAGCTGGGGAACAACCTTCTCAAGATACTCAAGGGGCCACTTTTCAAGAGCCTCAGCCAGAATGGTATGATTGGTATAAGCGCAGGTCTTTGACACTACTTCTATTGCCTCATCCATGGTGAAAGCCTTGTCATTCACAAGAACCCTTATGAGTTCGGGGATGATCATAGTCGGGTGGGTATCATTTATCTGAATGACCGCATGCTCATCCATATGGTGCAGGTCATAATCATGCTCCTTCATATCCTGCAGTATAAGCTGGGCAGCGTTGCTTACCATAAAGTACTGCTGATATATCCTTAAAAGATTTCCGGCCTCATCGGAATCATCCGGGTAAAGGAAAAGGGTAAGGTTCTTTTCAATGTCTTCTTTATCGAAATCAATGCCTTCCTTTACTATGGATTCATCAACGGATTCCACATCAAAAAGATGAAGCTTGTTTATTCCGTTATCATATCCGATGACATCCAGGTCGTATAATCTGGAAACCACTTCCCTGTCACCGAACTTTACCTTGAAACGGGTATCAGTCTTATGAAGCCATGAATGCTTTTCTATCCAGGGATTCTTCTCTGCCATCTGAAGATGATCCTCGAACACCTGCTTAAAAAGTCCGAAATGATAATTAAGCCCTATGCCATCTCCCGGTATGCCAAGAGTTGCGATAGAGTCAAGGAAACATGCCGCAAGTCTTCCCAGGCCACCGTTTCCGAGAGAAGGTTCCGGCTCCATCTCCTCTATCCTCGCCAGATCCTTGCCCTTAGATGCAAGCAGCTCCTTTACCCTGTCATAAAGTCCCAGATTGATCAGATTGTTGGAAAGAAGCTTTCCGATAAGGAACTCTGCCGATATATAATAAAGTTTCTTTTCTCCGTTTATGACATCGCTGGTGGTCATAAGGGTCTTGGTCATATGAAGCAGACAGTCATAACACTGTGCGTCATCACATTCCTCAAAGCTTTTTGAGAAATACTTCATTGCAAAATCATTAAGCTGCTGTTCAAGTCTTCCCTCTAAAACCTGTCTCTGCATGTTAGGTAAAGTGTGCATTTTTATCTCCTTTGTCCTCTTCCTTTATAAAGTATTCTTGCCCCATTCCTCTTCCCTGCGCAGTACATCCTCGTACTCAGGCATGGCCAGTTCATGAGGCATGATTATATTTCTTCCTTCTTCTCCCTGCAGAAGCCTTACTGCTTCCCTCACAGACTCTGCCGCTATTCCGGCAAAATCCTGCTTCACGGTATGCATCTTCTGTGCAGCATAGGACATAAGCCCTATCCCGTCGAAACCGCATATCGGATGATATACATCCATCTCTTTCAGCGCAAACATCGCACCAATTGCCATAAGGTCCGATGCACAGGCGATCATATCAGTATCAGTACCTTCCCTGAAGGTGATCTCCCGGGCTTTTCTTTCGCTGAAATCAGCATATTCTATCTTCAGCTTCAGCTTATGCTTTTTTGCAAATTCCTTTATTCCACTGATGCGTCCCTCTGTCACATAAGCATTCTTTTTACCTGCGATATAAAGAACCCGGTCTCCGCTGACCTGGGGAAAAGTTGCTTCAGCCACATCAAACTGAGCCTGCTTCTGGTCGATCCAGACAGACGATATCCCGTCCTCCGCAATAGGTGAATCCACGATCACCGTCTTGAAACATTTTCTATTTACAACATCCTTAAGCACATTGTCATCTTTGTTAAAGCCAAAGAATATCACAGCTCCTATGCCTAAGGACTGAAACTCTCCTATGATCTCATCAGCAGTCAGGTCATCCAGCATGGAATAAAAATATGTCCGTACTGTCAGTCCCTGTTTTTTAGCTTCTTCCAGTGCTCCTGAAAGATAACGCATGTCCAGTTCATCTATGGACTGGGATTGTTCCACTGAATTTATGACCAGTGCAATACGTATCCTCGTCTTGGAAGAAAGAGCGGCAGCAATGGCATTAGGCACATAGTGCAATTCCTGTATTGCATCATTCACCGCCTGCTTTGTTTTCTCGCTGACATTCGGATAGCCGTTCAGAACCTTAGATACGGTCGATATGGCAACACCCGATCTGTCCGCAACATCCTTTATCGTAACCATTCCCAAACCCCAAAAAGAATTTTTTCACCTAAAATATTTTATTAGCAATCGCTCTAAAATTCAAGTGGAAATCGTTTTCTGTCAGTGAAGCTTCTTTCCCAGAGTCTCCAGGATTTCAGCCTTTGTCGTTGACTTCAGAATATATCCGTCGGGCCTCAGACTCATAACACGGGACACCGCTTCCTTCGTACCGATACCGGTCAGGAATATGACGGGAATATGTGCCGTTGCTTCTTCCTGTCTGAGCATCTGCAGCACCTGAGGCCCGTCAACCACAGGCATCTCATAATCCAAAAGGATCAGATCTACCTTTTCGTCCTCAGGAACCTTCACAAGGAAAGTAATGGCCTGCATGCCCGCAGTGACTATATCCACGCGATATTTTTCCCTGATCCATTCCCGTACCATTTTTGCATAGGAAGGATCGTCATCCACTATCAATATTCTTTTCTTTACGGATACAGCCTCTGACCTTTCCAGCTCATCCGTAACAGTCTTTTCCAGCACCTTCATATCTACGGGCCTGTTTAACCAGCTGTAATTCCTGAGATCGGAAATCTCACCCATCAGATCATCCTGATACTTTGCCTCTCCTATAACAAACATCTTCTGATTTGCGGCAACTGCTGCCTCAACTATCTGATGAAGCCTTTTCTTCTTAAGAGGATCGTCCATTATGTCCCCGGGAAGATACAGTATAAACAAAGCAATCCGTCCTGCCAGGCGCTTTGCCTCATCCTCAAGGTGTTCCGTGACTGTCGTTACCGAATATTCCATTTCGGACAGTTTTCTTTCTATGCCCTTTACTACTACACTGTACTGGAACATCAGTATTGCGATTTCTTTTCCCGCTTCGTTCATATTTCCTCCTTACTGCGCTTTTTAAGCTTCTCTGATATTAGATTTATATCCTTCTCTGTCAGTTATCTGTTCCTGAACAGCGAAACTATCATTTCATAATCATAATTTGATGAGCTTTCCTTCAGCTTTGAAAACAATTCTTCCTCCGTCTGCGGTACGCGGTATTTTTCCAAATAATCCGGCCATCCTGTTTCAATCGTCTCCCTTTTGAACCACCCTTGCAGCTTCCTTCTGTATATCAGGATCAAAGGAAAGCATCGGTTCCGTTTCCTTTCCATTAATCCTTCTTTCAGTATAATTACGCGTAAGTTTTATTATTAACGGTGACAGTACCAGCAGCCCAATGAGGTTCGGTATCATCATAAGTCCGTTAAATGTATCCGAAATATCCCACGCCAGATTGGATTCCATTATGGCGCCGAATACTATCAGTACAACAAATATTATGCGGTAAAGTTTTGCCACTTTCACTCCGAATAGATACTCGGTTACCTTTGCACCGTAATATGACCATCCCATTACCGTAGTGAATGCAAAAAGCGTAACGGCTGCCACGACAAACCACTCGCCATACCGTCCAAAATGCGTTCCGAAAGCCTGGGCCACAAGGGTTGCATCATTCACGCCTTCTGCAGTAAGTCCTGTATTGAGGTCAATAGCCCCCGAGCTTAATACCACTATCGCCGTCATGGTACATATCACAACAGTGTCCAGAAAAACCTCTGCTATGCCCCACATTCCCTGACGTACAGGTTCTCTGTTACAGCTTGTGCTGTGAACCATAACAGACGATCCAAGACCGGCTTCGTTTGAAAACACACCGCGCTTGCAGCCGTTCTTGATCGTATTGAAAGCAATCTGTACTGCTGTTCCTGCCGCTCCGCCTTTCACAGCATCCGGTCCCAGCGCAAACTTAAATATTGAAGCAAGGACTGCCGGCACGCTTTCAATATCCATGGTGATCATCACGATACAGCCTGCCACATAAGCAACAGTCATGACCGGAACTATTTTTTCCGAAACAGCCGCAAGCCTTCTGTATCCGCCCAAAAGTATCAATCCAACCGCAAACATAAGAAAAACGCCAATAGCCCAGTTGGCATTGTCAATGCCCCAGAATGTTCCGGTATCCACATCAGATAAAAAAGCCGACTGTACATTTATGGTGATCTTGTTTATCTGCCCCATATTGCCTATACCAAAGGAAGCCAGAACGGTAAAAACACAAAACAATATGCCCAGAATCCTGCCTAATTTTTTGCAATGCTTTATTCCGCCCAGGCCGTCCTGAAGGTAATACATGGGGCCGCCGGACCACGCCCCGTCCACATTCCTGCGTCTGAAATATACACCCAGCAGATTTTCGGAATACTTTACCATCATGCCGAAAAAAGCAGCGACCCACATCCAGAATACCGCTCCGGGGCCGCCGACACAGATTGCAGTGGATACACCGGCAATATTTCCTGTTCCGATAGTGGCACACAAAGCAGTACAAAATGCCCTGAAGGGTGACAATGCACCGGCATCGTTAATGATACGCCCTTTTCCATCAATCACCCCGAAGGTATGCTTCCACCAGTGTATTATATGCGTTATCTGAAAAAATCCCGTGATCAGACTGCATATGATACCCGTTCCCAAAAGCAGCGAAAGGCCAAAGGTTCCCCAGGCAAATCCGTTTACCGCATCATTTATCTTTACTACTATTCCCATCAAGTCCTAACCTTTCAGTACTTCCAAAACACCGTCATAATCGTACTGGCCTGCCTTTTCCAGAATGGCTTCAAATTTTTCTTTTTCACTTTCGGGTATCGAATAATCCTTAAGTTCATCAAAGATCTGATCCATAGCATCGCAGTCCATGGCCGCAGCAGCTTCAGCCAGCCCCTCGTATGCTCCCTGCATCAGGTATTCATCCGCCACCGGTTTGTCAGTATCATCCTCCTTTTTCATAAAGGGACTGAGCAAAGACTTATATGTCTGATATTCCTCAAGAAATGCCGCATTATTAGCCCTGATATAATCAATATTATCTTCTTTTCCTGCCATTTCGAGCAGACGTGCTTTTTCCGAAAATTCCATTGCCCCTATAAGCTTTGCAGAACTTTTAAGCGCATGAACCTTTATCGTATAATTCTTCCAGTCCCCCTCATCAAAGAACCTCTCAAGCTCAGCAGTCCTATTGCTTATTGAATCATGGAATATCTGAAGGACAGTTTTGAACGCGTCTTCCGAGCCGCTGTTCCGGATAGCAATATCCCCATCTATTCCGTCTATGCTGTCATACCACGCTGTTTCCTTTTTTTCATTCCGGCTTTCGCCAGCATCTGACTGAACATCTTCATTCGTGCCTTCCTCATACGCATTATAACTATCATCAAGTCCCACATCAAAATCAAAACCATCATCCACCTGTTCATTCTCAAGGACGGTTTCCCCCGTAAAATATGATCCTAAGTTATACGATTTATTGGACTTAACAAAATAAAGTATGCCCAAGGATCCGGGGCCGCAGTTTGTAGATACTGCCGCAGATGCCTGCTTAAAGATTACCCTTTCAAAATATGCATGCCTGCTGACTTCTTCCTTTACCCATACAAGCACATCAACCGGTATGTCCACATAGGTTATAAATACAACCTCCGGATCCGGTATTACATCAACAGGAAAGGCTTTGGAAATATATTTCCTGTATGCCCGCATCCTGTCACCCATCCATATTCCGCCGATCTTCGTCCTGTCATCAGATACCCTGATGCAGGGGTGCAGATTTAGGGCACGTGCCATACGATCCAGGTTGCTGCTTAGAATCCCCGTTTTAGCCATATATTCCGTCTGATTTATTACAAAACTGCACTTCAGACGATGTTTTACCGTTTCAAGCTCCTCTACGATATCATCAACGGAAAGTCCCATCTGCACAAGCTTCTGTGCTATCAGCACCAGAATTCCTGTTGCTGATGAGATACTCTCCGAGTTAATGACTGTCACATTATCAAATGCCTTTGCGGCTTCCGAAGCCCGTCTGTAGTCCGCACTCATGCCGGTGGTGATGGCAATATGTATAAGATGATGGGCATGCCTAAGGTTAGACGCAAAGAATTCAGTATAAGCCGCCTCATCCGGCGGGGATGTCTCAGCATTCTTTCCCGAACTGATATAGCGTATCAGCTCATCTGAGCCCATCTGCACGCCATCTTTAAATACTCCTTCCTCAGTCCTTATCATAAAAGGAATGATCGAAAGCCCCTGCTTCCTGATGATGGAATTCGGAAGGTCACACATGCTGGTAGCCGTTATTATAACCGGCATTTTGCCGGAATGGCTTGATGTAGCGTGTAAATCCTCACCGCTTCCCGTCATTCGGCTGCTGCTTATGATAAGCTTTTCCCGGGGGATAAATCTTATCATCACTTTTTCCAATGCATCTCCGGATACAGGCTTTACCAGATGTCCGTCAAAACCTGCACGGTTGTATAATTCGCGGTTTTCACCCCCGGCATTTGCAGTAAGGACTACCACAGGTGTATTACGGTTTAAGCCTCCCGACTGATGCCGCAGGCGCTCCAGGCACTCTATGCCATCCAGCTCCGGCATAAGATGATCCATAAGGATCACATCATAATGATACCTCAGCGAGAGATCCAGCGCCTCCCTGCCGCTTAATGCCTTATCGATAGAAACCCCCGAATCTGCCAGAAGCCTGCTCTCTACTTCAAGATTCATCTCATTATCATCTACGATAAGAATGCGTGCTTCGGGCGCATGAAAACTGCACTCATACTTTGCCCGTACCGATGTGCTCTGATCATGGATATTCACTTCACCGACCGCTGTTGCATCCGACACTCCCTGCATAACGGAAAAAGTAAATGTGGAACCCTCTCCGTATACGCTGTTCACATTGACTGTTCCGCCCATAAGATCTGTCAGCAGTTTAACTATAGACAGTCCCAGACCGGTACCTTCTATATGGCGGTTCTTCTCCACATCAACACGCTTGAATGCATCAAACAGATAAGGCAGGGCTTCTTTCTTGATACCCATGCCGGTATCGCTTACCGAAATGGTCAGTTCAACTATATCGTCACTCTTTGCCTCACTTTCCACGCGCAGTTCAACTGTTCCGGAGGATGTATACTTTATTGCATTATTCAGCAGATTAAGTACCACCTGCTTGATACGTACTTCATCACCATACAGAACTGAGGGCACATCCGGATCCACTATCACGTTGAATTTCAGTTCTTTTTCATTTGCACGGTGCCATACCATATTCACCAGTTCCGAAAGCATATCAGCTATGCGGTAATCCACCGGGACAATGTCCATTCCACCGGCTTCCATCCTGGAAAAATCCAGGATATCGTTAATTATCGCAAGCAGCATCTTGCCGGATCCCTGTATATCATTTGCATCCCTGACAATTTCATCCGTCGCATCCGGATCACGCAATATCAGCTCATTCAGTCCTAAAATGGAATTGATCGGAGTGCGTATCTCATGGCTCATGCTTGAAAAGAACCTGTTCTGCGCACGTGTCAGTTCTTCAGCTCTGTCCGCCGCATCCCGTGCCCTCTTATTTTCGCCTTTATACAGCCTGTTCTGAAACCAGGTCATGGCAAAACAAATGATTCCCACCAACACAAGGGAAAGATAAGAATCAACATAGAACATTTCATTTGAATGCTCATATACCAGCCCCGGATAATAATAGTTCAGGAAATAAAATACAAGCGATTCAATGACCAGCAAAACCAGCATCACATTTCGCCAGTTTCCCTTGAGCACAAGTCCGACATAGATAAAGCCGAAAATAAACCACAATACACCGCCGCCATTCAGTCCGCCGCCAAAGAAAAACAGTCCCGGCAATATCAGGAATATAAGGGCTATAACAGTGATCTTTGTTATAGGACCAAGCTTATTTATCTTAAGTCCTATATAATCTATTGTCGGGACAAAGATAAGTGTAGCTATGAGTACAATGGTCTCCAGGGGATTCTCATTCATAACAAGATCCCCGATAAGTGCCAGAAAAACTACTATTTCCGATATTATGGAAAGTCCAAGGTAAACACGCTCAGAAAAATCCCTCTCCGGATCCTTTATAACACTGATCAGACTTTTTATGAAACTTTTGTTATCCATCACTCCTGACCTCCCTTCCCAATTACTGTTCCGGAAAGTTCAAGCAGCATCACTCTTTCAAAATCCGCGATATTGATGGGCTTAGCTATAAACCCATCAAAGCCTTCCTTCATAAACATTTCTCTTGCTCCGGAAACAGCATTGGCAGTAAGGGCGATGACTATGATCTTTTTGTTCTGTTCGGCCGCTATAGCCTTGATCCACTTCATAGCCTCAACGCCATCCATCTCCGGCATCATATGATCCATAAATACAACATCATAATCATTACTTCTGAATTTGCTGATAGCTTCCCGTCCGCTTCCGGCAGTTTCGATCACCATTTCGTAATCGCTGAAAAGACCTGTTGCCACTACGAGATTCATAGGTTCATCGTCTACAACCAGGGCTCTTACATTCTTAAATACCGGTCTTTCACTCTTAGCGATATTTTCGAGATTTCCGGCATCCACTCCCTCATTCAGGACCTTGATTATTGGATAGGCATAAAGCGGTTTAGGCATCACCAGAACCCTGCTTCCGGAATCAGGCTTAAATCCCGAAGCAGCGGATACGGCCACCACCACATCACCCATGCTGAGTTCATCAAAATACTCAGAATTTTCCTCATACTCTT
This sequence comes from Lachnospiraceae bacterium, assembly GCA_024689605.1. Next base: position 8,476 of record JAILDD010000119.1, on the reverse strand, counting down.
CCTGTCCCATAAATATATATGAGACATTCAGTTTTTTCCTCATATGTTCGATTTCCTTAACGCTCTGAGTGGAATAAAGAGGAACATGTATACCCGTTGCAAGATTGGTCGCCATGTAACGGTAAAAATCACGCACCCGCGGAACCATGTACTTGTTCATCCTGACATGGAAAAGGATATCCCCGGAAAAAGTTCCGGAAAGCATAAGGCAGGGAGTTTTATCAGTAACCTTCTGAGGCAGTGTTAACCGCACCGTAGTTCCTTTTTTGGGTTCACTTTCAATCTTTACAAACCCGCCCATCCGATGTGCAAAGCCATACACTATAAAAAGACCCAGACCTATTCCGCCGGAACTTCTGTTTCTTTTTTTATTGACCTGATACATGCCCTGAGACAGGGAGGCTATGGATTTTCTGTCCATACCGATACCGGTATCCGTCATTTCAATGCACAGATTTACTCCATAATCCGTTTTTTCCGTGAACATTTTTACATAAATGCCGCCACGCCTGGTGAATTTCACGGCATTTTCAAGAAGATGCCGGAATATCTTATGGATCTTTTTTACATCACCGTGCATCCTTGTCGGAACCATGGGATCCAGATCCACAATAAGATCCAGTCTTTTCTCATTTTCAAATAGCCGGAAGCTGGTTACCACATCATTAATCAGGGATGTGCTCATATAATCAATTTCTTCAAGGATAACCTTGTTTCGCTTGCACTCCGTATAATCCTGGATATCCTCTATCTGATAAGCCAGCCTTACGCCTGCCGTCTTAATGGAAACTGCTTCCGATCCCACATCTTTTTTCATGAGCATCTCAGACATGCCGTTTACTACATTTACAGGGGTACGAAGTTCGTGCGATATATTGGTGAGGAAGTCTTCCATATCAGCATCCACAGCTTCGATCCTGTCATCTTTTTCCGCCTCTGACTTTATCCTTTCAGCCCTGTCCTTAACTATTCGCACGCAGCAATAATATACCAGCAGGACCACACAGATATGCAGTACTATTCTTGCATTATCAAGTTTGTCGAAATCATATGTCGAATGGCTTACAGCAAGAACTATCTGAATGAACAGCAGGATAGAAAATTCCGCCAGGAAAGTATTCAGCATGTATATACTGTTCAGAAATGAAAAACCTGCCATCGCAAGAAGGATTACAACTGATATATCAAACATACTGGTTTCGTGAACGCCATGATAAAAAACTGCCAGAACAGCATAAAGAAAATAACAGACCTTTCGGATCACCGGTGACGGCTGTTCCGTGATATGCATGATCCACAGGAATACCGCTGCGATAATGAGCAGCGGCGGCACCCAGAATTCCCAGCCCATAAGGATACTCACAACCGCAAGTCCTATTCCGCCGGGTGTTAACAAGGTCAAAAGAAATCTTTCATTTTTTTTCTGATCCATTACGCCCCCCTGCTTAACTGTCATCTTTCCTCACTAAAATCAATATTTTCAGATATATATCTTAATTCAAACAATGCGGCAAATTCCGTTTTTTCCCATTTCGTCATAATACGTCCAACGAACATATCCACTGCTTCCTGACCCATTTCCGGAAGAAGAAGGAAAAAGCGGTTCTGCCTGCTTCTGAAAATGATATCCGTTCTGCGAAGGTTTTCCTGAAGTATCTCTTCAAAACAGTTAATTGCATCAGCTATCTGCATATCCTCTTTTACATCAACAGCAAAAAGTATCTTGCAGGCTTTTGACTTATATCTTTTTAAGAAGCGGATTATCAAACGGTAATTAACCGAAAAAGCATCCTGACCTAATACCATGGCACCCTTCCCTGCACCGCGCTCTTCAACCAGCCTGGTAACGCGTATCAGTTCCCTGCCCAGATCATTACCGGTCTCCTCTGTATCCTCAATATGCGAACTGTATATTTCATATCCGTGTTTTCCATTTTGCTTCACCCTGTACAGGCTGCTATCCGCATATTGGAACAGTATGGGATAATCAGTACCGAATTCGGGAACAAAAACCACCCCCGCAGATATTCCAAGGGGAATGCCGAAATCCTCTCCCATAAGCTTTTCAGCTTCGGATGTCAGAAGGTCATTGAGCCGCTTTATCAGATCATCGATGCCGCTTACCTCATTCATACCGTCTATGAAGAGCATAAACTCATCTCCGCCTATCCTGCTGGCAATGTCACTCCCCCTGATGCTGCGTCTTACTATGTCCGCAAAGGCCCCCAGTACCCGGTCACCCATATCATGTCCGTACAGGTCATTTACCAGCTTAAAGCTGTCAAGGTCCAGCACTATAAGGGCACCTGTATTTTTTTCACACATGTCAGAAATCTTCTCTGTTCCGCTGCTTTTGTTTAAAAAACCGGTAAGCTTATCAGTAGAGGCCTCTTCTGCCAGATTTTCGATCATACGACTGTTCTTAACCGTATTATTGATACGGCTGACCAGTATCTCCTTATCAAACGGCTTCCTTATGAAGTCCGATGCGCCCTCCGACAGGCCTCGTTTTTCCGCTTCCGCATCTTCCTCGCCGGTAAGAAATATCACAGGTGTCGGAAGCCTGCCCAGCTTTTTTTCCTGCTCCCTGAGGAGCCTGAAGGCCTCAAAGCCGTCCACTTCCGGCATCATAATGTCCAAAAGAATAAGATCCGGCTCGTTCTTTTCCATGAACCGGAGCATATCCTGCCCTGACCTCATACAGGACACCTTCATCCCCTGCGAGGCCAGCAGCTTTCTTGCATTTGTAAGGCTCAATGCTTCATCATCTACTACTGCGATCCATTCCTGCATCTTTAGTTCCCCTCATATAAAAGTTTCACTATACCATCGTAATCATACTGTGCATATGCATCCTTAAGCTTTTCATATAATTCCGCATCCTTCTGCGGTATTCTGTAAGCATCCATTTCCTCAAAAACACCTTCCAGCCGGTCACAGTCCATTTCCTCTGCAGCAGCCCTTATCTCTTCAAATACTTCAGCCATTATGCTTTCATCAGCCTCGGGCTTATCAGAAGTGTTTTCTCCGTTTCCTACGATGTCTCTCAGGATACCCTCAAAATTCCTGTATTCCTCCATAAAGCTGCTGTGGTGTCCGCGGATATAGACTATGTCACCGTTCTTTCCGGCATCCTCAAGTTTCTGTGCTTTTTCACCGAATTCTGCTGCACCGATGATCCGTGCAGAGCTTTTCAGCGCATGCACCTTTATCGTGTAGCTCTTATGATCGCCGATATCATAATAGTGATCCAGCTCCTCTGCCTTTTCCTCAATGGAATCGTAAAAAACCTTTAAGAGCACACGGTATGACTGTTCATCCCCGCTGTTGTTTATTCCCTTTAGTACATCCACATTAATTGCCGCCAGTTCAACCATATCGTCAGGAACAGACAGTATTTTATCTTTTTTCTGTTCAGCTTCTTCATGGCTTCCTCTGGACACGATTATCTTTTCAGCCGGAATATAGCGGACAAGCATGTTCTCCAGTTCTTCAGAGTCTATGGGTTTAGAAAGATAATCATCAAAACCTGCCTCAAGATACTTTTCCCTGGCTCCCGATACCGCATTAGCTGTCAGGCATACTGCCGGAACAGCCGAATTAGGATTCACCTCATCTTCCTTTATGTCACGGAGAGTCTCTATGCCATCCTTCACAGGCATCATATGGTCTAAGAAAAGCATGTCATATCTGTTTTCCTTGGAAAGTGCGACACCCTCTACGCCATCATTTGCCGTATCAACACGCATTCCCAGCAGCTTGACCAGGCTCTTAAAGACTATAAGGTTCATGGGATTATCATCCACCACAAGTATACGGGCATCCGGCGCAATGAAGCGTTCTTTATACCGTTCCTTCTGTTCCAGGTGTTCCCTGTATGAAGCCTCGTAATCACCGATAGCTGTCCAGTCCTTTACCTTCTGCTTCAGGTCAAAACTAAAGCAGGATCCCTCTCCGTATATGCTCTCTACCATAAGCTCCGAGCCCATCATTTCAAGGAGATTGGCTGTTATATTCATGCCTAAGCCTGTGCCCTCGATATTCCTGTTGCGGCTTTCCTCGATACGCTCAAATTTGGAAAACAACTTTGAAAGATCCTCTTCCTTTATACCTATGCCGGTATCTTTAACTGAAACTTTAAGAAGGATAGAATCTTCACCTTCCCCCGCCTTTTCATATCCGATAGATAACAGCACGCTGCCTTTTTCCGTGTATTTAATGGCATTTGTCAGCAGATTCGTTATAACCTGTTTTACACGGAGCTCATCACCTTCCAGGAGTTTTGGTATGTCATGGTCGATCTCAAGCCTGAACAGCAGTCCCTTTTTATCAGCCCTTAAATGGACCATGTTAACCAGGTCGCTTATGGCTGCGGAAAGATCGTATTCCACAGGATTGATCTCAAGCTTTCCTTCCTCGATCTTCGAAAAATCAAGAATGTCATTGATGAGTCCCAGCAGATTTTTGCCCGCAGTTCTGATATTTTCGGAATAATAAACTATCTGTCTGTCATCGCTTTCCCTGAGTATCATCTCGTTCATACCAAGGATCGCATTTATGGGAGTTCTTATCTCATGTGACATATTTGAAAGAAAGGCGGATTTTGCTTCATTTGCGGCAATGGCACTGGCTGACAGATGAATATACCTTCCGGACCGTCCCATGATGATACCGATTATGATTATCGTCACTATGACCGCTGAAATAGTTGCAAAAAGAATCCAGTTCAGCGAACCGAAAACCCTTGTGGCATCCTTGACCGAAATACAGTACCAGCCGTTCTGGATTTCAGCAACATACACAATGTAATAAGCCCCATTGTATTTGAATTCAAAGGAATTTCCTTCCATTGTATCCAGATGGCGGACAATATCAGCACCGAGACTGCCGCTTTCTTCATAATAGTTTTTGCCATTCTCAGAGGGTTCCGAATGAGCTATCACCGTACCTTTGTTATTAAGTATCATTTCCACATCGGAATAACCGCTTCTGACTGCATTCTCCGTAAGTTTCTGCACCTGATCCAGGGACACATCCACAGAAATAACACTAACCCCGTCGCAGAGAGTCTTTCCAAGAGCCAGCATCACATTTCCCGTCTGAACATCCACGTAAGGATCAAGTATAGTGATCTCGCCGGGATGCTCCATGGGATTCGTATACCAGGGACGCATCACGGGATCGTAGTCTTCCGGCGGAACCCAGTTGGTGCCGCTGAAAAACCTGCCGTTTATATAACCGTACAGACCGGTGGAATTCTCCATGACTGCGCTCTTTATGGCAGTGGACTGATCCACCAGGAAAACCTGTATCTCTTCATCACTACGCTTTTCCCTTATCATATCGTCCAGACTATAAGCCGTAAGCTTTACGGAATCTATGTTTGTGGAAAGATATTTATCCAGCTGCTCTGCTGACTGCATGGCAGCCAGTTCGCCTTCCCTGATGATATTCTCACGCTTCTCGTTATAAAGCATGCTGTAGTACAGTATGATGATGCCCGCGAAAAATACTATCACCAGAACGGTACCGATGACGTTCCTGATGGTAAGCCTGGTTTCTTCTTTATTTTTGCTTTTCTGTCCGCCGGATGTTTTCATGCCTGTACGCCATTATTGTGCATAAAATCTGTATTAGACCTTAAAAGCCATTTTGCCTGCAGGGTATAATACCCCGATTAAATATTATACCATAAAGAAACATCCGAAAACAAACTGCCCTATTTGATATTATCAGCAGATTGCGATATACTTTACGTTAATTATTTCTGATGTGTGCCGATATACATTGTAGATGTTGCGGATATTTCATATGCTCGGGGGAGTTTGATGATCATGAATAATATAAGAAAAAGAGTATGCAGGGATAATAACAATGGCTTTACCCTTGTAGAACTCATAGTAGTACTGGTAATACTGGCTATACTTGTAGCCATACTGATTCCAACATTGCTCGGCTATATAGATAAGGCAAGGGAAGGAAAATACCTGTCAAATGCAAAGGCCTGCAAAGATGCTGCACAGGCTAAGTTTGTGGAGCAGTACGGTTTAAACGGGGAAGTTGCTGCTAATTACCCCATCGTTTCCGGACTTACCGTCGGGGTTCGCGATAAGGATGAAGGAACAGGAAAAGAGAAGGGAACATGCAAAAGCAATAACGGCGACCTGGATGTGGTCTACAGCGATTTCGGAAGCGATATCCTTTCAATGGCCGGCGTAGACCCCTATTTCTTTATGGTGGCAGTAGGAAGTAATCAGACAAACTTCAACAGACCCGGGGACAGCAAAGGAAGACAGACAGATACTTTTGAAAAATATACCGTGTATTACGCTGTTTATATTGAAACAAAAGATGCTCCTGTCTGGTATTACTATAATGGAGAATGGACCACTGCAAGTCCACGAAAGGACACATCCGGCAACGGCCTCACCTTCAACGGTAATAATGTGGTTTTGTCCGGACCGCTTAAGGATATGCGTCTTCAGTACTACCTGATAGCAAATAAAAATACAACATACAAGTCAAACAAGAATAACCAGGACAACACCGTTGGCAAAAAGGAATTTTGGGACTGGATAAACGCATAACATCAAAATGATCTCCAGGGGGGAATTATTATGAAAAATAAAAAAATATCGGCGCTGCTTCTGTCTGCTGCCTTAGGTCTCTGCGCCATAGGCTGCTCAGGCATAAATATTGAAGATCCGGATCCGTCAAATGGCGGATCTTCTTTATCTGAAAAAGGCACAGGAGCCGCCATTGAATTCTCCGGTGTCAGAACCACCCCCTATGATGAAGATGAATTTAAAGATGCATACCTCGATTATGCCTTTGACCTGTACGGAAAGACTGCTGCTAAGGGGAATAAAAACGAAAATATAATGATCTCACCATCCTCAGCTTTTATAGCACTGGAAATGACTGCAGCAGGGGCCAGAGGCACCACTCTTGAAGAGATGAGCGGACTGCTGAAAGGCACAGGCGCCGATGATCCCATGGCAGTCCAGCATTTTGCAGCTGACTACCAGGATCACCTCAACAATGCCAAGGGCGTGGAGCTCCGTTCTACCAATTCCATCTGGCTAAATTCAAGTATCCTTGCAGGAAATATAAACGGAGATTATACGGATTATGCTGTCGATGGCTACCATGCCGAGATAAAGGAATCAGCTTTCGGCACGGATACCATCAAGGAAATAAACGGCTGGGTTGACGACAACACTGATCACATGATCCCCACCGTCATACAGGATCTGGATCCTTTCTCAGCAGCGGTTCTCGTAAATGCCATAGCTTTCGACGGTGACTGGGCTATTCAGTATGCGGATGACCAGGTCCACGAAAATGATTTCACCAATGCTGACGGAAAAAGCGAAGATGCGCTATATCTTGCGGAAACCGGCAGCGTTTACTTCGAGTCCGACAAGGCTACCGGATTCCTGAAACCATACGATGGCGATGAATATGCATTTCTTGCTATACTTCCTAAGGAAAGAATAAATGCCAATGACTTTATGGCTGATTTCACCGCCGAAGACTACCGGGAGTTCTATGACAGCAGGACAGAAGAATGGGACGTTCGGACCATAATCCCGGAGTTCACCTATGATTATGAGTATCTTATGAACGATACCCTTAAGGAAATGGGCATTAATGCAGCCTTTTCCTCCGGGGATGCGGATTTTTCAAATATTGCGGAATTAAAGGACGACAATCTGTTCATATCGAGAGTCATACATAAAACCCATATCGAACTGGACCAGACCGGCACCAAAGCAGCTGCTGCCACAGTAGTTGAAATGCGTACATTAGGGGTCGAGGCACCTCAGGAATACAAGGAAGTCTATCTCGACCGTCCCTTTGCCTATGCCATAATAGACACCGACAACGGTGTTCCTGTTTTCATCGGCACGGTAAACAGCGTGGAGGGCATGGCAGATCTGCTTGCGGACAGTAATACGGATGACGGAAACGATGATACATTGCCGGAGGATGGAGAAACTGAAGAGGATGATGTAACTCCGGAACCTGTGGCTGATTTCGAGCCCGCCGATTCCAGATTTGCTTTCGAGACAAAGGATATCTACGGAAATGCCGTAAATGACGATATCTTCTCCCAGTATGACATCACCGTAGTAAATGTTTGGGGAACTTTCTGCTACTACTGCATAGAAGAAATGCCTGAACTACAGGACTGGTATGAGTCTATGCCCTCCAATGTAAATATAATAGGCATAGTCTGCGACATACAGGACGAAAATGACTCCTACTATATCAGCGAAGCTCAGAGCATTGTAAAGGACACCGGCGTCACTTACACAAACCTTATTCCCAAGGACGGTCTGTCAAAACTGATGAATGAAGTTTCTGCCGTTCCCACCACCTATTTCATAGACAGGGAAGGCAACGTGGTCGGCAGCACGGTATACGGTGCTGACATGGACTCTTATAAACGTGAAGTCGAAAAACTATTGAA
>JAILDD010000224.1 GCA_024689605.1 Lachnospiraceae bacterium | reverse complement strand
TGGGCAAATGATGCCGCAACCTCCTCGAACTTCTGTGCATCTACGGTGGACATGGAAAAAAGCAACACGAAAAAGCACAGCAACAGATTCATCAGATCTGAGAATGTCGCCATCCACGCCGGTGACCCGGGTGCGCCTTGTTCTTCCTTTTTCTTTGCCATAGTTTCCTGTCTCCGCTGCTTACAGCAGCATTTTTATAATCAGCCGATCCTGACCATTATGCAATGGCCCCAGCCCGGCCGTAATATCCGTATCAGCCTGCGCCTTCGCCGGCGTCTTCACTGGTTCCCCTGTCCTTAGGTGCAAGGAATGACTTAAGCTTCTCCTCGATAACCCTGGGGTTCTCACCTGCCTGTATGGAAAGCAGTCCTTCGATCATGATCTCCTTGACCTGCACCTCCATATCATTAAATACAGCCAGCTTTGTGGATGTAGGTGTACATATCCAGTTGGCAAGCATGGAACCGTACAGCGTGGTAATAAGAGCCACCGCCATGGAGGGGCCGATAGCAGCCGCATCGGACATGTTCTGAAGCATGTTTATAAGGCCGATCAGGGTACCGATCATACCCCAGGCAGGTCCCATGGAAGCAACGTCCTGCCAGAACTTGATCTTCTTCTTATGTCTGCCGTCAATATTATCCAGCTCAGTCTCCATGATACCCCGGACCAGCTCTGGATCAGTACCGTCCACAATGAGCAGTATGCCCTTTTTAAGGAAAGCATCATCTATATCGGAGGCTGCCTCTTCCAGTGAAAGGAGACCTTCCTTACGTGCTACGTTAGACAGATCTATTATCTTCTTTATTATGTCCGGCGCATTAAGCTTTGGAGGCTTAAAGATAAGGGTGATACTCTTCAATCCGGCTATGAAATCAGGCAGGCTGTTGCACACCATAACCGCACAGAACGCACCACCGAAGGTAATGATGGCGGACTGTACGTCTATGAAGTTTACCATAGCACCGAAATTGATACCGTTTGAACTGAACACGATACCGAAAATGATCATGAACGCACACACGACCATTCCGATTAATGACGCTAGATCCATTTTTCCCTGCTTTCTCCTATTTTCACAGCCTTAAACACTTGTCATAAGGCTTATCATTAACAAAAAATAACGCAAAAACACGAAATCAAAGCACGATTTCCGTCCATTTTCACGGAATCGTACCATAGATTTCCTGCTTGTAAGATTTTACAAGATTTTTGATGTCTTGTCTACTTTCTTTTACTATGAGACGGCGCCCAGTAGTAAGCGTTATCACGCTGTCCGGGGTCTCCTCAACGCACTCTATCAGGTCACTGTTTATCAGCACTACAGAGCCGTTTATCCTGGTTACTTCGATCACTAAAATGTCCTCCAACGGCCATAGGCACATGTCCTGCATCCGGCCGGATCTGATTGTAACACCCACAAAGGGTATTATATCAGATATATCGGATTTTGGGGGAATTTTGTTTACATAGAAAAATTATGTAAATGCAATAAAAAAGGCACGGCGGATATCCCGCCGTGCCTCATAAAACAATTATCAAATTCTAATCGATTAAAGAGCTATACCAGGTCAAGATACAGATGACCATGTATTTTTTGATGAGTCATATTTATACTTTTTCTTAACACTAGATGCGGGCGTAATGCCAACAGTTATATCCATAATCTGATTCTTTGTTATTGTTACGTCTTCAATTGTCACTGTCTGGCCATCTAATGTTCCTTCTTTATTTCCACAGACAAGCTTATATATTGCCTCAAGATTATCCGTCTTCATTATATCGTCCTTAGTAACCTCATCAGCACCTTTACCATACAGTTCATCAATCTGAGCCTGTGTTGCAACCCTTACAGCCTGCGCTGTAGAATAATCCTTTTCAGACCTTGCTCTGTCGATGTATCCTAAAAGTGTAGGAACAAGGATAGCAGCCAGGATAGCAAGGATAACCAGTACTACAATCAGCTCAACCAGAGTAAAACCTTTGTTCTTGGATAATGCCTTGAGTGTATTCTTCTTTGTCATGTTTATTTCCTCCTTGAAAATATTTTAATATTTACAGAGTTCTCGCTCTCTCACTATATATTATATCGGACATAGCGTACCGATTTCAAACCCTTATGACAAATATTTTTTAATATTTTATATCAAATATTTATTTCCCTGTGCAGGAAGATCAGTCATTATATGCGATCCTCTGCAATTCTTCCATAGTGGTGATACCGTCTTCCACAAGTCTGAGACCGGCCTGCTTTATGCTGTCCATTCCCTGATATTCGATTGCATACCTGCTTATCT
>JAILDD010000208.1 GCA_024689605.1 Lachnospiraceae bacterium | reverse complement strand
GATAAACTGCTCATATACATGGAAGAAAAAGATGAGGATTTCTCGCGTATCGAGATATACGAACCATTGAGCCGAGAGGAAATAGCGGCGTGGGAGGAGAAAAATCATACCCGGCTTCCGGAAGATTATAAGAACTGGCTGCTGCTGTCAGATGGTGCAAGCTTTGGTAACAAGTATGTATATCCGTTGGAGCAGGTGGATACGCAAGCGCTTGCAATTGGCCCGGATAATGAGAAAGGATATGTCGTTATCGCTGACCTGTCAGGGGCTTCCGATATCCTTGTTTTTGATCCCGAAACAACAGAGCTCTTTGTGCTGGATGATGATGGAGATATCAGCGATGGGGATTTTGAGATTGATATCTTTGAAGATGGTTTTGAATATCTGGATGACGAGTGATAAACCATCCATATTTGTTTTGCAGTTTTATCTGAACTTCAATGTGCTTCCATTGAACTTTTTACTCTCATATACACCGCTGTCTGCCAGTTTGTACAGATCTTCGAAAGAACGCTTATCTCCGTCTTTGAAGAACACAGCACCCGCGCTTACACAGATTCTGTTTTTCCCAAGCTCGGGAATATCCATATCCGAGATTTCCTTAAAGAAGCGGTCCATTATTTCCCTTCCGGCTTCCTCGTCGCTTAAACTCTTAACATATAAGGCATACTCATCACCGCCTAAACGGAAAATGATATCCTCGTTTCCAAAGACGTGCTTTAGCGCATCAGCAATACCGCGGATCACCTTATCACCTACATTATGGCCATAGTCATCGTTGATATCCTTGAAATTGTCAACATCCAGGATGCAGAGCATTCCGGCCTGGTTGTTTGCCATGGCTTCGATCACTTTTTGTTCGCCGCTGCCACGGTTCAGTATGCCTGTCATGATATCGGTGCTGGCAAGGATCTCAAGGTTCTGCCGTTCCTTTGCCGAGGCTACAATATCGTCTACGTTCTTAAATCCGGCCAGTATATCGCTGCCCGGAATATTGGCATTGATAAGAATATATGTGAACTGATAATAATGTACTTCACCTTTATCTATAACACGGTAACTGGAAACATATTCCGGATTATCCCTGAGTTTGTTTTTAATAGTCTCCAGAGAAATGGCATCATACATCCATTTCTGGTCCTCAGAATACACACGGTCCTTTACATATTGTTTATAGAGCACATCGTAGGAGTATACTTTTTCTCCGGCACCCTCCATACCCTTTGTTACATAACCGTCAAGCTTTAATATCACTACACCGCCGGTCTGGGGATTGATCTTGAAGATATTGTAGTAATCGCGGCTTAAGGTCTCCACTATATCCAGCTGTTCCCTTAAATAGCGTTTATCGGAAATATGCTTGCGAATGGATTTGTCAATATCCCGAAAAGCCAGAATGAAATTTTCGGTTTCTCCCGGCTGTCCTGCCAGTGCAAAAGCCATCTGATGATAGGACATATTCCCGTCATCGGCCAGGCGCATATAGTCAAGCGTAAACAGATCACCGTTTTTTATACGTGAAATAACGACGTCAAGCTTCACATCCCTTTGGATGCTCTCTATGCTGTTTACTACGCACCTGTCCACATATTCTTCAATAAAACGGTCATAGTTGTCAAAGCGGTATCCCAGCTCTACAGCATAACGGTTCGTATTTTCTCCCGTCGAGCGGTAAAGATACATCTTCTTGGTATTGGAATTGATTACCCAGATTGTATGATATTCTTTTCCGATTCCTGTAATGATACCTGTCAGACGTCGTATGCGCGCGTTAAAATCATCTACCAGTTTGCGCTGTTCTTCGGGATAGTTCGCCGGATCGATCAATTCATTCTCTTTTATGACTAAATCTGATTGCATATTCCCTCCTGCAAGCGGATCCTGATCTGATCAAACCGCCTGCGTACATAAAATTTTACATCTCTTTACATAAAGCGACAATACCTCGCAGTATAAGAAACTCACATTTCTCCGATTTAGTGATACTATTCGCTTGTAAAAATGTAAATACACTATTTTTTGCCTGAAAAAATGCATTATAGGTAGATAAGTATATAGCCTATAAGGTAAAATAGTTCTGTTGATAATTGCTGTATTAGATTAAGATGGGGGAGATTAAGCATGCAAATGAATTACCGTTGCCCGGGATGTGGCAATACCATGGAGTTTTCTCCATCCGAGCAGAAGATGTACTGCGTCTATTGCGGTTCAAAGCATACTGTGGAAGAACTGAATGAGATGCTCGGAAGGTCCGGTCTGTACGAAGGAATAGGAAACATCGGAAAGTCGGTGTATGCCGGAGAAAGTGATATTCAGGAAAGTACTATTACGGAAGCGGAGGCTTTGCAGCAAAAACAGGCCGAACGGGCACATGCGACCATTCCGATGAAGATCCTGCACTGTAATTCCTGTGGTGCTGAACTGGCTGTGAATAGTGTGGAGAGCTCTTCTTTTTGCATATATTGTGGCCAGGCTACCGTTGTTATGGACAGGGTAGAGGACTATCTTCAGCCTGATTATCTAATACCCTTCAAGGTAACTAAAGAACAGGCGGAAGTTATGATCCGCAGCAGGCTCTCCATGGGCAGTTATATCCCGGAAGAGATCAAGAATTTTAAGGTGGATAAACTCAGGGGCATTTATGTACCTTTCTGGCTCTATGATATGTACTATAAAGACGATCAGTACTGGAAGTACTCGGTAAAGCGGGGAAAAAGCCGTGTTACCAAGTATGCGAAAAGATGCGGGGATTGTCATTTTGAGAGGATGACTCTGGATGCATCCAAAAATCTGAACGATGATTCTTCACAGCGTCTTGAGCCATATAACATGCGGGAACTGCAGGAATTCGATCCGGCTTACCTCTCCGGTTTTTATTCTGACCGTTTCGATATGGGGACGGATGATCTGGATGGACTTGCCTTCAGGCGTGCAAAGAATCTCTTTGACGAAAACATGAGAAGCACGGTACGTCACAGTGATGCGAAGCTGGTCAGCTGTTCGCCTGTGCATCAGGTGACGAAAAGGGAATATGCACTGCTTCCTGTATGGTTTTTGACATTTCGCCATGAGGGACTGCCGTATACCATTATGGTGAACGGGCAGACCGGGAAAACCGTCGGGGCAGTACCCTTTGACAAGAAAAAGGCTTATCTGACATTTGCCGCTCTGGCCATTCTTTTCTGTGTTATATTTGCTGTGATAGGGGCTTATCTGACTCCCTTGCTCATGGAAGATGCTGATGACGGCAGACTGGTCATTGTGTATTTTGGGGCAATCGGTATCGCGCTCTACAGTATATGGTCGGGAGCCATAAAGAAATACAAAGCGATGATGGTCAGCATCGGCCTGACAACCTCCGGAAAGATCAGCAGGTTTGTCAGAGAAAGGGCAGGTGATTAAAAATGGTATTCTGGGCTTTCATAGGGATCATATGCGGCTTGGCGCTGGGAATAGGCCTGGCGTTTAATATGGTTATAAAAAGCGTCAAGGAATCCAATGATATGGGCGATTCAAAAGGAAGCATGAGGGATTTCAGGGCATCCATTAATATGCTGAATGCAGAGGATAATCTGAATAAATTGCCGCCGTACATACGCTAGCAGAAAAATCCGAGAATGTATGTCTGTTTTTATGGCTAAATGAAAAGATAATTTTGAAATGTTTGAAATAAAAAAATATTAAAAGGAACTTCATTAAAAAAAATAGAGGTGTATCAATGGAAAAGGCTAAAAAATGCTCTGAATGTTATTATGCACAGAATGGTGTGTGCTTAAATGGAGACTCACCTAAATGCGGCAAGTTACTCTTTTTTATTTTTAAACCATGTGAATTGTATAAACCGGACCCTGAAAAAGAAAAAAAGAAAGAAGAATAAAACTGCAGATAATATAAGGGGGAATGACAATGGAAAAATTGGTCACAAAATCCGGAAACATAGGTTATCGCTATGATGAAGGGAAACGCCCCGATTTTGATGCTTATATAAGCCGCCTTGCAGAGTTTGGCATTCCTAAATCTCATCTTTATCTGTCGATTTATGAGGCGGAGAAATTTACCAATACATTTGATTATGACGCTTTTGACAAAGAGCGGGTCGAAAGGCTTGGCTATCCCATAGACTGGCTTCGCAGATGCGGACTGAATGCGGTTAATATGGCTTTTTTACCGGATGAAAAAGTTATAGACGTGTGTGAGGCGATAAAAGCATTTGATGAAAGTGCGGCATGTTGCCATATAGTGTTTGATGGTGACGGCCAAAAGGGTCAAATAGTAAGCCTTGCTAAAAGATTTCTTGAGGCGAATGAATAAAAAGAATCAGGAAAATGACGCTTTGAGGTAATTCGTTATGGATGAAATTAAGCTTGATATCACCGGTGTAGTGGAAACTGACGGAAAAAAGGTGTCGCATGTACGGTTTTC
Source organism: Lachnospiraceae bacterium (assembly GCA_024689605.1). The sequence goes on along the minus strand of JAILDD010000208.1, from coordinate 9,859 downwards.
CCGTGGGACTGACTATGCTGAAGGTTACATTCCGGACTGTGTATTTACAAAGGTTCAGGGCTTTTCTGACGAAGAGGTTGAGCAGCTTACTGATTACCTGAAAGCAAATCTGACAGATCTTAAGAAAAGAGCAGCCTCCATAAATCCCCTGAATGCACTCTGGGGGAAGAAATAAAACAAGCTAAATGATGTCTGCAGATTTGACCACCTTACGCAAAATAGAGTAAAATAATAGTCGTTCAGAGTAGCCCGAAGCACTTATTGGCAGGGGTTACAAAAGAGCAGGTTTGACAAAAATTATACCCATGCCGGGAACGGCCGGGTAGATAGTGCGAGGTGGTTTTGTGAAGATAGTTATACTTGAAAGAAACAGCGTGGGACCGGATGTTTCGGTAGACGTAATAAGTGAGTTTGGCGAAGTGACGGCATATACGGACACTACGGCGGAAACGGTGGCGGAGCGTATTGCGGATGCGGACATTGTGATAGCCAACAAGATGCCATTAAATGAATCCACATTATCCGGTGCCGGCAAAGTTAAGCTTATATGCGAGTTTGCCACCGGCTATGACAATATAGATATTGAATACTGTAAGAAACGCGGCATAGCGGTCTGCAATGTCAGCGGATATTCAACGGAGGCGGTGGTTCAGCACACATTCGCCCTGTTTTTTTATCTTTCAGAGAATCTTCCATACTATGATGAATATGTAAAAAGCGGTGCGTATGCATCTCAGGCAATGTTCACCCATTATGACAGGCATTTTACGGAGTTGTCCGGCAAAATCTGGGGAATCGCAGGCATGGGAAGCATAGGTTCCAGAGTAGCGGAGGTTGCTACGGCCTTCGGGGCTCATGTGATCCACTATTCAACCTCAGGATCAAAGAGTGACAAATATGAACAGGTGGACTTTGACGAGCTGCTTTCCCGCTCGGATGTGATATCCCTTCATTGTCCTTTAAATGAAAAAACAAAATATCTGATAAATTCCGATGCACTTAGTAAGATGAAGAAAACCGCTATACTAATAAATGTAGCCAGAGGTAAGGTGGTAAACAATGCTGACCTGGCGGAGGCGCTTAAAAACGGCACAATAGCGGCAGCAGGGCTTGATGTAATAGAACAGGAGCCTATCGCAAAGGACAATCCCCTTATGGAAATACAGGATTCAAGTCGTCTGCTGATAACACCGCATATGGCTTGGGCAAGCACTGAGGCCCGCAACAGGTGCGTGAGTGAATGTGCCGAGAATATACGAGGCTACATAAAGGGTGAGTCCAGGAACCGGGTGGTATAAAGTAACTATTAAGGATCGCACGAAGCATATACTGCTGAAGGCATATTAAAGAACTACTAAAATATAAGTAATTGTTCGGAACGGCTGCGAATTTCTTACTTCTGTTTTGGCAGGACAAAACGGATCTGCTTTATACATATACTGAATGTCGGTATTTGCTGTGGATTGCATACTTGTATGGGTAACGGAATAACAATCTCTGAAAAAAAGGAAATAGCCCCGAAGCGTTTTGATAAACGCCGTGCAAAGTATCTGGGGATAATCCGTTCAGCTTCGGTTCTGACGGTACTTTTTCTTCAGGTGTTTTTCATAGCGGCACTGACATACTGGCTCAGGACTGATGCCCTCAAGATTTACTTTGCCGTTGAAATTCTGTCGGTAATAGTTGCTTTTGCCCTGGTAAACCATGATGCCTACAACCGGATATTCTGGATAGTTATTCTGCTGGTGCTTCCGGGATTTGGATTTATACTGTATTTTTTCTGGGGAAGTGCCAGGAAGGATTTCCTTGTAAATTCCAGACTCAGGGAACGTGAGAGAGAAGCGCATGCCAGGCTTCCCAAAAACAGATGGCAGCTTGAGGAACTGGCCCAGGTACATCCGAATAAGATCCAGGTATCGAGATACATTGCCGGTGACGGCTTCCCTGTATATCAGAATACAAAACAGAAATACTATCCCATCGGTACCAGCGAGCTGAAGGATGATTTTATAAATGACATTAAGCGGGCAGAGCAAAGCATCTTTATGGAATTTTTTATCGTCTATGACGGTAAATGGTGGCAGGAAGTTGAAGATGCGCTGATAGAAAAGGCTCATGAGGGTGTAGATGTCCGGGTAATGGTTGATGATTTCGGAAGCATATTTATGGATACCGTGGGCATGAGGAAGAAACTGCGTGCAGAGGGTGTAAAGTTTGAATCCTTCAAGCCCATACACAAGCGTATATTTTCCATAAATTTTAATTACCGTAATCATCAGAAGATAATGGTAGTGGACGGGACTATCGGATATACCGGCGGCTGCAACCTGGCTGATGAGTATGTTAACCTGATACAGCGTTTTGGCGGATCTGAGTGGAAGGACAGTATGCTCCGTCTGGAAGGTGAAGCAGTCTGGTCGCTTACGAATATCTTCCTTATGATGTGGGAAGACAGTTCCCGGACTATAGAGCTTCACCCGGAAAATTTTAAGCCCAGATGGGAAGTATATGATGAGGGTTTTGTGCAGCCCTTCTCAGGCGGCCCTCATAAGTCGCCTTACAATACAGTAGAAGGTGCTTACCTCAGAATGATCTCCAAGGCCAGGGATTATGTGTATATCACAACACCTTACCTTGTGCTGGACAGCCGGATGACCGATTATCTCATAGATGCGGCTAAGAGCGGAGTGGATGTGCGGATAATCACGCCGCATATTTATGATAAATGGTATGTGTATATGGTCACCGTATCCAACTACGGAAAGCTTCTGCAGAATGGGGTGCGGATATATGAGTACCAGCCGGGATTCATACATGAGAAAGATATAGTTGCTGATGATGAGTGTGCAATATGCGGCACTATAAATATGGACTTCAGAAGCATGCATACCCACCATGAAAACGGCGTGTTCCTGTCAAGAAGCGATGTGGTGGAAGAAATAAAGGACAATATACTGGAGTCCTTTGAAAAGAGCAAGGAAATTGATTATCTCACCTGGAAGCACCGTCCGTTTATACAGAAGGTACTGCAGGAGATGTTCAAGATAACCAGCCCACTGCTGTGATAAGGAGGAAATATGATATCAGAGAAATACAAGGAAATGTGTAGTGCACCGTCGGTAATACGTGAGCTTTCGGTATATGCAACGGAGCGGGGCAAAGAGATCGGCTATGAGAATGTATTTGACTACAGTTTAGGCAATCCTTCTGTTCCGGTGCCTGGTGAATTCAATAAAGCCATACGTGATCTGACAGAAGAGCTGTCTTCGTCACAGCTTCACGGCTATAGTCCTAACCCGGGCAATCCGGAAGTGCGGTCCATAGTGGCAGCTTCTCTAAAGGAGCGTTTCGGGCTGCCTTATGAGCAGAAGCATATTTTTATGACATCTGCTGCGGCATCCGCCATCGCACATGCTGTAAGATGCGTTACCGAGCCCGGTGACGAGGTGGTCACTTTTGCACCATTCTTTCCTGAGTACAGACCCTATATCGAGCAGACAGGGGCAGTGCTTAAAGTGGTACCGGCGGATACATCGTCATTCCAGATAAACTTTGATGAATTTGAAAAGCTTATGAACAGAAATGTTCAGGCAGTTCTTATCAACACCCCGAACAATCCCTCCGGAGTGGTTTATTCATCAGATACATTGAAGAAGCTGGCTAAGATACTGGAAGATAAGCAGAAGGAATACGGACATGAGATATTTATCATTTCGGATGAGCCCTACAGGGAAATAGTTTTTGACGGTGTGGATGCGCCTTATGTTTCCAGGTTTTATGATAATACCCTTTCCTGCTACAGCTACTCAAAGTCACTCTCCATTCCCGGAGAGCGTATCGGATATGTGGCTGTAAATCCCGCCGCAAAGGATGCGGATATGGTAGTGCCTATGTGTGTTCAGATATCCAGGGGAATCGGCCACAACTGTCCGTCGTCAATAATACAGATGGCAGCGGCAAAGTGTGTATCCATGACCAGCGATCTATCCGTATATGAGAAAAATATGAATCTGATATATAATAAACTGGTTGAACTTGGATTTGAAGTGGTTAAGCCCGGCGGAACTTTTTACATCTTCCCTAAGGCGATGGAAGAGGACGCAAAGGCATTCTGCGAAAAGGCAAAGAAATATGACCTTATACTCGTGCCCGGAGATACCTTCGGCGCACCGGGGTATTTCAGGATGGCATACTGTATAGATACCGAAAAGGTTGAGCGTTCCCTTCCGGCACTGGAAAGATTTGTAAAATCAGAGTACGGAACAAAAGTATAAGGAAGTTAAAAAATGGAAGCACTGATTGAAATTTTAAAAGCCGTATTATTCGGAGTAGTGGAGGGCATAACTGAGTGGCTGCCCATCTCCAGTACGGGCCACCTGATCCTTCTGAATGAAGTGGTGAGTTTCGATCTGCCGGGTACGGCAGAGGAGCAGGCTGCATTCATGGAATTCTATGATGTGGTGATACAGCTGGGAGCCATACTTGCGATCATCATTCTTTTCTTTAAGGAGATATGGCCTTTCGGACTGCAGAAAAAAGACGAGATAAAGATAAAAGTCGGCGACCTGGAGGATCACTACTGGTTTATTGCCGGTGACCTGGTTATAAAAAGGGATATTTTCTTCATGTGGTTAAAGATAGCTGTGGCCTGTGTGCCCGGACTGGTCTACGGTCTGCTTCTGGATGACTGGGTGGAAAGCGTGACTGCAGATTTCAAACCGCTTATCGTGGGAATAATGCTTGTAATCGTGGGTATCGTATTTATTATAGTAGAGATTGTGAAAGGCCACGAAAAACCCATGATCCGGAACATAAGCGAGATAACATTTATGTCGGCATTTATTATAGGTCTCTGCCAGCTCATAGCAGGAATCCTGCCGGGAACCAGCAGGTCGGGTGCCTGCATAATAGGAGCGCTGCTGCTGGGAATGTCAAGGACTGTCGCTGCTGAATATACTTTTTACCTGGCCATTCCCACTATGTTCGGTGCCAGCCTCCTTAAACTGGTAAAGTATCTTGGAAAGGGACTGGATTTTGACGGCATGCAGATTGCGATAGTTCTGGTCAGTTCGGCGGTGGCATTCGGAGTGTCCATGCTGGCTGTTAAGTTCCTTATGGGTTATGTGAAACGTCATGACTTTAAGCCCTTTGGAATATACAGGATCATACTTGGAATTGCGGTTATAGTGGTATTTGCACTGGGATTCAGGTGATTGCCGGCGACCTTTAAAATTAGAAGGATTTAAAGTATAATACAGTGGTGTGATGAAACCCCTGCGTGGGTACAGGTTTCTATGAAAACAGGACAGGAAAGAGGAGACGACAGATGATCAAACTTTACGACGGCGGCGCATATCTGGTAAACGGCGAGGAGCTTGTAACGGACGAGGCGCTTCTTAAGAGCAGGACAGGAAAAGATATTTCAAAGGAAGAAGCTGCAAAGGGCACTATCGCCTATTCTATTCTGCAGGCTCATAATAAATCCGGAAATGACAAGAAACTCAATATTAAATTCGATAAGCTGACCAGTCATGATATCACCTTTGTCGGAATAATACAGACAGCAAGGGCATCGGGACTGACCAAGTTCCCCATCCCCTATGTGCTTACCAACTGCCACAATTCTCTTTGTGCGGTAGGCGGCACCATAAATGAAGATGACCATGTATTCGGTCTTTCCTGTGCAAAGAAATACGGCGGAGTATATGTTCCCCCTCACATGGCTGTAATTCACCAGTTCGCAAGAGAAATGCTTGCAACCGGCGGCGGAATGATACTTGGTTCGGATTCTCACACCAGATACGGTGCTTTGGGAACAATGGCTGTGGGCGAAGGCGGACCTGAACTTGTAAAACAGCTTCTTTCCCAGACCTACGATATAGACATGCCTGGTGTGGTGGCCGTTTATCTTAAGGGTGAGCCCGCAAAGGGCGTAGGTCCCCAGGACGTGGCTATTGCCATAATCGGTGCTGTATTCAAAAACGGATATGTTAAGAATAAAGTAATGGAATTCGTTGGTCCCGGCGTGGCAAACCTAAGCGCTGATTTCCGTATCGGTGTGGATGTAATGACCACCGAGACTACTTGTCTTTCATCCATTTGGCAGACAGATGCTGAGATAAAGGATTTCTATGAGATACACAAGAGGCCTGATGACTACAAGGAACTGAAGCCTGAAGGCGTTGCTTATTATGACGGCGTGGTTGAAGTGGATCTGTCAAAGGTAAAGCCCATGATAGCCCTTCCTTTCCATCCTTCAAATGCTTATACCATTGAAGAACTTAATGCAAACCTTGATGACATTCTTGCTGAGTGCGAGGAGAGAGCAAAGGTAAGCTTTGGTGACAAGGTTGAGTTTAACCTCAGGAATAAAATAAAGAACGGAAAGCTTCTGGTAGACCAGGGTATCATCGCAGGCTGTGCCGGCGGCGGATTCGAAAATATCTGTGCGGCAGCCGACATTCTTGACGGAGCAAGCATAGGTTCCGATGAATTCAACCTGAGTGTATATCCCGCATCTGTTCCCGTATATATGGAACTGATCAGAAATGGCGCTGCAGCTAAGATCCTTTCCACTGGTGCTATCCTTAAGACTGCATTCTGCGGTCCCTGCTTTGGCGCAGGCGATACACCTGCTAACGGAGAGCTTTCCATCCGCCACTCTACAAGAAACTTCCCTAACAGGGAAGGCTCCAAGATACAGAGCGGACAGATCGCATCCGTTGCACTTATGGATGCAAGGTCTATTGCGGCTACCGCAGCAAACAAGGGTATCCTTACACCTGCTACGGAAGTGCCTGAGAAGATCGGCAAGTATAAGTACAGCTTTGACAAGACAATATATGACAGAAGGGTATTTGATTCCCACGGTGTAGCTGATGAGACTGTTGAAGTTAAGTTTGGTCCTAATATCAAGGACTGGCCGGCAATGAGCCCTCTTCCTGAGAATCTGTTACTGAAGGTGGTTTCTGAGATCCACGATCCCGTTACTACTACTGATGAGCTGATCCCTTCAGGTGAGACATCTTCATATAGAAGTAATCCTCTGGGTCTTGCTGAGTTTACGCTTTCAAGAAAGGACCCTGAATATGTTGGTCGTGCCAAGGCAGTACAGCAGGCACAGAAGTCCATCGAGTCGGGAAAGACTGCAGCAGACGGATATGCTGAGACTGCATCTGTTATAGCAAAGATAGAACAGAATGTTCCCGGTGCTGAAGGCATCGGCACAGCTTCCGGTGAAGGCGAGGTTACATCTACAGTAAGAAAGCTTGGAGTAGGTTCCACGATCTTTGCTGTTAAGCCCGGTGACGGTTCTGCCCGCGAGCAGGCTGCTTCCTGCCAGAAGGTACTTGGCGGCTGGGCAAATATCGCAAACGAGTATGCTACCAAGAGATACCGTTCAAACCTTATCAACTGGGGTATGCTTCCCTTTGTTATCCCTGAGGGAGAGCTTCCTTTCAAGAATCTCGACTATGTATATCTTCCCGGCATCAGGGAAGAAGTTGAAAATAAGGCAGACAGCATAAAGGCATACGCTGTTACGGCAGAGGGAGTGAAGGAATTTACTCTTGCACTTGGCGGCCTGACCGATACGGAGAGGGAGATAATCCTTGACGGCTGCCTGATCAACTATAACAGGCAGTGATCTGGTAAAAGCAAAAACGTAATTGGAAGAACCAATAGGTTCTGAATAGTTACGTTAAATGGGTTTTGTGATTGATATAACGGTATATGGCTTGTTTGCGGATGTGCTATAACTTGTAGAACAGACAGGCTCTAAACAGTAAAACAAGGAACCGGTTCAGAAGTGGATTGTTGATAATGCAGCAGGTTAATTGTCTGAGAAAGGACAGAAGATTATGGCAAATAAAACCATAAAACTTGGAACTCATATAGTAAGCGATAGCAGCACACCGTATATGATAGCCGAAATAGGCATCAATCATAACGGTGATATCCAGATTGCAAAAAAGCTTATGGATGCAGCTTTTGCCTGTGAGTGGGACTGCGTGAAGTACCAGAAGCGCACTCCTGATATCGCTGTGCCTGAAGCACAGAAGCAGGTGCCGCGGGATACCCCATGGGGAACGATGGCTTACATTGATTACAAGAAGCACATCGAATTCGAAAAAGAAGAATATGATGTGATAGATGAGTACTGCAAGTCAAAGCCACTTGACTGGACTGCCAGTCCCTGGGATCTGCCGAGTCTTGAATTCCTTCTTGAATATGACGTTCCTTTTATAAAGATCCCTTCCGCGCTTAATACCAATAAGGAGATCATCAAAAGAGCCTGTGAATCTGGCAAGCCTGTGGTATTGTCGGAAGGTATGTCAGAGCTGAATGAAATGGATACTACGATTGGCTGGCTTGAGGATTATTCAAACGGTGACTATATCATCTGCCATACCAACAGCAGTTATCCAAGCCCTAATAACGAGCTTAACTTAAGGCTTATTAATACAATGCGTGAGAGATACGACTGTCTGGTGGGATATAGCGGACATGAGGCAAACCTTGAACCCTCAGTTATAGCGGCTGTGCTTGGTGCCTGTCTTATAGAAAGGCATGTAACTCTTTCCCATGATATGTGGGGGTCGGACCAGAAGGCATCTCTTGAAGTGCAGGCAATGGCACTTCTGAAGAAGCGTATCACATCTGCCCTAGAGACACTGGGTGATGGTGAGAAGCGTCTGTACGAAACCGAGTTAAAGAAGAGAAGAGAGCTGAGAGGAAACTAATGAATTATTTATTTACTGGCCTTGGTTCCATAGGCCAGAGACATTTAAGGAATCTGTATGCGTTAAAAGGGCCGGCTGACCGCATATACGCATACAGGGTTCTCAGAAATAACAGGGTACTGGACAATAAGCTTAATGTCATAGGTGATGACCTGGAGGAACGCTATGGCATAGAGTACGTGCCCACATTTGATGCAGCATGGGATAAAAATATCGATGCTGTTTTTATTTGCAATCCTTCCGCCTGTCATTTCGAAGTGATGAAAGCAGCTGCAGACCATGGCGTTAATATCTTCTGCGAAAAGCCTGTATCTTCGTCAATGGAAGGAATGGACGAGCTTCTTGATGAGATAGAAGAAAAGGGCTTGGTCAATTTTGCCGGCTACCAGCAGAGATTCCATCCCTGTGTAATGGCGGCAGGGGAACTGCTTCAAAGCCATGCAATAGGTCGGGTTACTTCTGTATTTGCTGAGCTGGGAGAGGATGTTTCCGGTATGCACAAATACGAAGACTACCGCACTTCCTATACTGCGAAGAAAAGCCTGGGCGGCGGCGTGGTAATGACCCAGATTCACGAGCTTGATTACCTGTATTCTTTTTTCGGCATGCCGGAGAGCGTATATGCTGTGGGAGGAACCCTTGCGGATTTCGAGATAGATGTGGAAGATACCGCAGATATTCTTATGAAAGTGGAGCACGAGGGATACAGGATACCGGTCCATGTGCATGAGGATTTCGTTCAGCGTCCCCCTACAAGACACTGCAAGATCGTAGGCACTGACGGAATGATACTTTTCGACCTGCTTCAGAACAGGATATCCGTCTATAACAGGGCCGGTGAGCTTGCCGGCGGAGAGGTGTTCGATTTTGACAGAAACAATATGTTCTTCGATGAGATGAAGGCATTCTTATTAGCACTTCACGATCACAAACCCACAACCATCCCAGTAAGAGAGGGTGTCGCCAGCCTAAAGATTGCCCTGGCAGTGAAGGAATCACTGGAGACCGGGGAAGTGGTAAAGTTAAAATAACAGAAGGTGAGAAATATGAAAAAAGAGTACATAGATCTTATAAAGAAGGACAGCGTGTATGCCATAATACCGGCAAGGTCCGGCAGC
>JAILDD010000199.1 GCA_024689605.1 Lachnospiraceae bacterium | reverse complement strand
AGTATCTGTTCCTATCTCATCCACGCCTTCGCCGGAAAACTCAACATTCATTCCGACCTTCTCGAATGCGATCTTTGCGAAATCCCTTACTGTCCTGGTCTCGCCTGTTGCAACCACATAATCATCAGGCTCATCCTGCTGCAGCATAAGATACATAGCACGTACATAATCCTTGGAATGTCCCCAGTCACGCTTTGCATTGAGGTTGCCCAGCTCCAGGCAGTCCTGGCATCCCAGCTTGATCCTTGCTACGGTATCAGTGATCTTCCTGGTAACGAATTCCTTACCTCTGCGTTCACCCTCATGGTTGAAAAGGATACCGTTGCAGGTAAAGAGTCCGAAGCTTTCTCTGTAGTTCTTGGTTATCCAGTAGCCGTAAAGCTTTGATACACCGTAGGGGCTGCGGGGATAGAAAGGTGTATTCTCATCCTGGGGTATAGCCTGTACCTTACCAAACATCTCTGATGTGGATGCCTGGTAAAAACGGCACTTGGGATTGATCAGCCTGATAGCCTCCAGCATATTGGTAACACCTACAGCATCAATCTCTGTAGTTGCTATAGGCTGTTCCCAGCTGGTAGCAACGAATGACTGTGCAGCCAGATTGTACACCTCATCAGCCTGGGATATGCGCATCGCATTGATAAGGCTGACAACGTCAGTCATATCCGCATATATGAATTTGATCTTATCCTTTATATGTGCTACATTTCCGTAATCAACAACAGACTTTCTCCTGAGTATTCCGTATACGGTATAGCCCTTTGAAAGCAGCAGCTCAGCAAGATAGGAACCGTCCTGTCCGTTGATACCTGTTATCAGTGCATTCTTCATTAAATAATCCCTCCTGTTTGTATGGGTGAAACCACTGTTCTAGATTTTACCATAAATATCAGCTTTTTTCTATGTTTTATGCTTTTTGGGAAAAAGCCTAAGAAACAGTGTGCACTAAGCCTTTTTTAAAACCACCCTGATAATGAATTCCCTGGCTTCCTTGTATTCGCTAGTCCGGTGAAATACTGCCCAGTATAATAACGGAATCAAAACCAGGCAAATTACCGAACGTATCAGGAACGTCAATATCTCACTTTCATAATTTATCAGGCAGCATAATGAAAACACTAAAGCTCCAGCTAAGAATGTAAATGCAAGCATGATAAACTGAATGCCGAGATATTTTTTCATTCCTTTCTCGAAGTAATGCTTAAATGCAACATGCGTAGATCCTAAAAAGGCAACAAAGAAAACTATCAATATCGTTGCGGCCAGTATGCCCACTACTCCGAATAATTTTCCTAAAATGTAGTTCAGGAAAATATTCAAGACCGCCTCTGCAACATATCTCCACCGGTTTTCCCAGAACAGTCCTGCAGCATCAGCATATACCCCGCGGATGTCCCCCATTTTTGTCATATAAAAATATATTGGAAACAGGATCATGATATGGCTTGGATATACATTTTCAGGCCCCATCCATTTTGACATGAAGGGCTGATACAAGCACAGCATGCATATTGCCATTGCACCGGCAATAAACAGGTATATGTTATTCATCGTCATCATATCCTTGTAATTCTTCTGCTTGCTTTCCAGAACGATGCTGTTTCCGACACCGCCAAGCAGTGCCCCCAGAATAACGGACGTAAAACTGTTTAGCGCAATGATAATATAAAAGTAGTTTGAGTATATAGCAGTCTGTGTCCATCCCAGGAAACCAGAAATAAAGATGCTGTCAAATGTATTCCTTGTTACACCGCATACCTTTCCCGTTAATAAGCCCAGCACTTTCTTTTTTATCTCAGCTACAGCCGCTTCCCCTACCTGGCCTTCACACTTTATTTCCGGATATAATCTCTTAACCGCAACATAAGTGATCAGGTTATTCAATACTGTAGCAAAGACCATTACGACCAGGAAAGCATAGAAATCTTTCCATACGCATAAAACAAGGATCTGTACGGAAGATGACACAACAAGTGTTATAGTGCTTATATTGCTTATCACGTCATATCTTTGATATGCATTCAATACGGATGCCTTATATGAAAACATCCAGTATGATATGACCGTATTAGCCAGGTATAACAGATACACCAGCGTAAGGCTAAGATCACCAGGACATTCTTCCTTTACTATGATACCTAAAAAAGGGACAAGGGCTAATCCTATGATCAGGATCACCAGTCCGATAATCCTGTAGATCTTCCTGTAAAGCTTTAACAGGGCATTTATTTCTTCTTTGTTATCTTCCGCTATAGGTTTATACATCGCATAAACTATAGCGCTTCCAAAACCCAGTTCGGCCAGGCTGAAAACGGTAAGTACCGAACTAAACAATCCCTTTACGCCTATGTATTCAATCCCTAGCCTGTGTATTGTTACCGTTTGAATGACAAACGGCAGCAATAAACCTACTACACGATTAATGGTGCCATACACTAGACCTTTTTTTGTATTTTTTACTTTCTCTAATTTCATAACACCAGGCGTTTATAATGATTTCAAAAAAGAATACTCTTCCGAGCAGATCAGGCTGCAGCCTGTCAGCCCCGGATACCAGGCATAAATATACCCTATGCCGTTTTGCGCAAGGACACTCTCTATTTCCTTTAAAGTATCCTGCTCACCCTTTCTGTGGGTATCATCCATGATGATGACAAACTTTTCTTCCAATATTCCAGGCAGGCATTCTACAATATCCCTTCTTGAATATCTGTCCGAGCCGTAGGGTCCGTCTATCGAGATCACCTCATACTTATCAGAACCGACAATCTTGTCAAAATTCTCATACGCATGATATTTGTGTTTCTTATATACTTTATCTTCACAATTCGTTAAAACTATATCAGTACAGTCAGACAGCGGATTCTTCCTGGTATAAAAATCTATCCACTCCTTGTTATGTTCAACGATAGTATGCTTGCAGGACTCTGCTGAACGGCCACGGAAATAGCATGAAATCATGGTGCTGGATATTCCCAACCCCATTTCCAAAACCTTGTCGGGCTCAACTGCTTCAAGCACCCTGGTCATGACATAAATGTAATTGTATCCTACAGCCCACCTTCCGGGAGATATGCTGGGCATATCGTCAAGCCATCTTATCCCTCTTCGCGTATCATCCCACACCCGGGCCCACATCAGGTCATAATTTGTATTTTCTATTCTTTTCAGGTAATCCTTTATTATCATACTTTTCAGCTTTCCTTATGACAGTGCAGTTTTTCCTTCATGCAGATCTTCCAGTTCATCAATAAAGACTTAGCACATAGTGAAAATTTATCCGATCCGCTTAATTCATTATAGTGGATCCACTTGTATGAATTTTTCATATTCTTATTCAGTGCTTCTTCGCTGTACTCTGCTAACTCTTCACCGTTTATCTGTTTTCTGATCTTATACAGTAAGTACCAGGTGTGCTTTAATCTTTTTTTTGTTTCCTTTTTCATGGACGGGTTTATCTGGTCACACAGATCGATCATGAACATATTCCTTAGCTGGTTAACAACCGTCCTGTCGCTTGTCCATATACCGCTTCCCGTCTGCGAATATACAGCCCAGGAATATGGCAAATAATAAATCTTGCCATACTGTATGATAGAAAAAGTAATCAGGTTATCGTTGAAATTATTTTCTAACAGCGATACATCTATCTTTGGGATAACTGAACTCCTGACCAATAGCGAATCGGTATGAAAATACAGATTCTCCCAGTATTCTTTCGCGTCAAGCTTTCCTTCCTTCAGCTCTGGTGATGTAACAGGGAGCCTTTTTCCATCCGGATAAAGCCTGTCCGTATTATGCCCGCAGGCAATGCAGTCCTGATTGTTCGGATCGTCCAGTATCTCAATCTGTCTTTTTAATTTTTCATCACAGTCAAAACGGTCATCCCCATCCAGAAAGATAAAATATTCCGTTTCAACTTTTTCCAGAAGATTCAGCCTGTTCCGGGATGCCCTAAATCCGGGAATACATTTCTCCCGGTCCCTGTCCATGACAAACATTTTTATATGCTCAGGATAATTCTTTATCCACTCGTCAACTTTTTCCTGAGTAGAATCATCGGAACCGTCATCACCTACCAGGATAGTTATGCCGCAGTCAGTCTTCTGATCCATGACACTCTTCAGGGCCTGATCAACATATCCTTCCTGATTATAAAATGTTATCAAAACACTGATTCTGTCCTTCATTTCACCCGTCAATCTCTTTTTATACTATCTTACTAAAAGCCTTTTTTATATATGATCCGCAAAGCAGGTCAAACAGGCACGAATTACGTTTTATGGCAACATTACTCCTGTATTCATCCATGTCAAACCTGTCAATATAGGTTTCCTTTAATCTTAAATCATCATATTCCTTGATCGCAAAGTCATAATCAGTATGTCCGTCTTCAATAGCTTTTCCCAGCTGATCCTCAAATTCCCTTTCAGTTATCAGGCTATCCTCAAGCAGTTTTTCGCGCTTTCTTAGGTATTCGTCATCTGACAGGAGTTTATGCACATCTTCCGCTAAATCATCATCCGAATAATACTCAATCTTTCTTTCTTCCTGGCCGATCAGTATGCCTTCGCTTTCATCATCAAATTTAAGTATCAGGGGGATTTTTCCTGCGGCTGCTGCGTACTGGGTCATCAATCCGCCTATGATTGGATAAGTGTTGATATATAAGGTTATGTTTTTCATAACCTGGTAAAGATCTTTTCTTTCGTCTATTTTATATGCCCTGCCCCTGTAATCCTTCAGTATACTATCCAATTCGTCAGTCATTCCATTTCCGGCATACAAAAACAGAAGGTCATTGTTTTCATCAAGCAGTCTCTTTATCAGCCTGTAGTAAGTACTGTTCTCGTCTATTGTTTTGTATAAAGCCCCTCCGCTAAATAGAATCTTCTTCCCTACGGCGTCAA
>JAILDD010000155.1 GCA_024689605.1 Lachnospiraceae bacterium | reverse complement strand
TATTGTTTCTGTAAATGAGGCATCTTATGAAAATGAAGATGTGGATGACGAAGTTACAGATGAGCAGACTGTCAGCACAAACTTTGCAGCAGTAGAGATAGTATCGCTTCGTGATGAGAATATAAAGGCATACAGCATGGCAGACCATACGGTAAAGGTCTGCTATTACAGTGAGCCGGTGAATTATAAGAATGATGAAGGCGTGTGGGAAACCATAGACAACCGCCTTCATTTTTCATATCCGGATGATTTCTCCGATTATTACGGCTATAAAAACAATGCATCCGATGTTGACATTAAGTTTGCGGCAGAAGCTAATGAAAACAGGCTTTTTACCATAGGCGATGGTGACGTTAGCGCATCATTCAGATATGTAAAAAACGCTGACAAAGGTATGAATGACATAGAAGAAAGCCGGAACAGGAAAGAGGAAAGCAATGCCGGAGAGGATGAGACAACGAGCTTTCAGGATGATGATATAGAACCGGTAGGAGATGGTGACCTTGAAGAAGACATACCGCTTGGGGCAGAAACGGGAAGTAAGTCAGGAAATATCAATCAGAGCAGATCATATCGTACTGTTTCCGATAATGGCATGTCCTGGAGCAGTAAGATCAGGCTTGTAAGCAATACCGGGAAGTCAGGTGAGGATAAAATCGCAGATCCGATTCTCGGAGGCTACGATAATGAGCAGGAAACGCCATCAGATACAGATGAGTCTAAGGATCAGATACCTTCTCTTCCCATCCCACAGACTGTATGGTATGAGGATATAGAGGAGAATGTAAGCCTAAGGTATGAAATGCTTGGCAGCGGAATAAAGGAGAGCATAATCATAGATTCCCCTCATGCACCGGATTCTTATAGCTTTGATATAGATGGGAATGGTCAAAAGCTTGAAAGAGCGGATGATGGGAGTGTTGTATTTAAAAATGACGATGAGATATGCTTTATCATTCCGGCACCGGTGGTAACGGACGGCGCAGGAGTAAGAGATGAAGGAGCATATTTTGAACTTCGTGAATTGGCATCGACAGCTGTATCTGATGAGATTGAATCGTCAGGTGTTAAAGAAAGAGCAAATTCAGACACAATCGGTTTAGATAAAGAGCACACGGAACATACCGGTAACTACCGCCTTATTCTGCATCTGTCCGATGGATATCTTACCGAAAAAAATCGTGTTTTTCCTGTTGATGCAGACCCTACGATAGAGAAATACAGAAAGTTTTCCGGTATGGACAGTCTGGGAAAGTTTGTAAGCATAGGCTCCGATGGCAGTATAAGAAAACAGCACCTTTATACCGGTATAGATAAGGTCAGAGGTAAGGATAACGTTTTACCTGAGGACAGTGATACGGCACAGGTAAATGTTCCGGATTCAGATGATGAAGAGGATGATCCACAGGACACGGATACCGTAACCCCCGATGGTGTTGTGGGCATTCATTACAGGACGTATATGAAGTTCAACCTGCCCGAGATACCGATGGGGTCGGTTGTTACGGGAGCAACATTAAGACTTAAAAGTATAAAAAAATCGGGAGATGAAAAATATTACTATGCTGTGTATGCCGATACGGACGACATAAAGGATAACGAGAAGAATCTGTTAGGCATGAACTGGAATACCCAGCCGCTTGATAAACTTGATAAAGGAGAATTGATACCCTTTTCTGATCTTAACGTGATCGATTATGGAAGCAAGGGAACTGATGAGCTTGATATAACAGCAGCAGTCAGAGGCTGGGTGGACGGTACAAGAGATGATGACTGTCTGTGTCTTATAATGTCAAATGAGACAAGCTCAAATGTTGGCAAGAAAAAGGAGAAGGGAAAGGTAACGGATGAAATAAAGACCGGCATGAGGCAGATAGAGCCGGCAAAGAGTAAAAAGAAGCCTTTTTTTACCATAGAATATAAGGATTTTACGGGAACTGAAGACTATTGGAGCAGCCACACACAGACAGCGGGTAATGCCGGATCGTCTGCTATAAATGATTTTACCGGAAGGCTCACCTTTGTGCATCAGGATGCGGCAAGTGCGGGTGAGCGTATGCCTCTTTCACTGACCCATGTATATGATGTGTCATACGGCGACAGGGCGGATGATAAAAAGTGGCAGACCGCAGAGGATGGCAGCGCTTTCGGACTTCACTGGCATCTGTCTACTGATGTAAGACTCCTTGTACCGGTTGGTGAAACAAAGGTAGAAGATTATCCATATGTATACATAGATTCAGACGGTACAAAGCATTATTTTAAAAATCAAAAGGTTGTCTATTACGCAAACGGTAGTAAACAGACCGCAAATAAAAATGACGATGAATATCCCGGGGCAGCAGATGAAGATGGACTGGGACTTTTTGTGGTGCCCGTAAATGATGCAAAACTTAAAGATTTATACCCGCTGAAGATCGTGGACAAAAGCTCTTCTACAGTTATGTATTTTGACCGTTTGGGATATCTTGGAATGATCACTGACTCAAATCAGCGTGAGGATGGGGGAAATGCAAAGGAAAAGGAATTAAATGCCATTACCTTTACACATAAAGCGTCTGAATATAATCCTTCTTACAGTGCAGAAAAGGCAAAGGCGGAGACAGAAGGTTTAAACCAGATGGTTTCGTCCATAAAGGATACGGCGGATAATCTCACCGCCAGCGTAGAAAAAGCAAACAATGTGATTGCCAAAATTGATGAGCTTGAAGAAAAGGCACTCGTGTACAGCGTAAGCTATAAGGCTGCTCATGCCCTTGATACCGTTAGGGGTCATATGCAGGATATCATTGATAATTCAGATATCAGCGCAGGAAGTGTAAAGGAGCTTGCGAAAAAATCAGAAAATGAATTAGATGATATCCTTGACCTTGATTTTAATGTCTATCCCCAGATAACCACAAAGGTCACAGATGCAGCCGGGCAGAAGGCAGAGCTTTCATATAACAGTAAGGGATTGCTTGAATCAATGTCCGATCCTTCAGAGGGCCAAGATACAATAAAATATACATATGATGATGCCGGAAGGCTGACAGATATATCCCATCCCTGTGGTACAAAAGCCATTTATGCATATTGGGATACGGACTGCCTTTCTGGAGTGATGGATGAGTGCGGCTCGGCACTTATTTATAATTATGATTCGCATAAAAGGATCGTAAAGGTTAATGAATACTCATTTGCCACACCGAAGGATTCCGAAAAGAAATTAAATAAGGCCGCAAAAAAGCTTGTAAATGAGGTGGCCGTTACCCATAAAAATTTAAAGAAAAATAAGAAGAGTAAGATAAAAGGCCAGAGTATTTGTGTCAGCTATGAGAACTATAATGAAACTGCATATGTATTTACAGGAGCAGATGACGCCCTCGGCAATGCTGATGATATAGAGAACATATATTGTTTTGACAATAAGGGCAGAACAGTAAATGTATATACAAGAAATGTAAAGACAAAGAGGGTCAGCGGCGGTCAGGCTTTTACATATGCTGACAAGGCGGATGACGGAGAGGACGCTGTAAATAAGATAAAGGACAGTGCAGTGCTTGGCTCACCCATTGTCAATTATGTAGCTGATTCGGGTTTTGAAAAAAAGAAAAAGGATACGGATAAGTGGACAATAAACGCCGGAGCAGGTGATGCAGATATAGTAACCTCTGAAAAGTATCTTGGGAAAAAGAGTGCCCACATAAAGCTTAAAAATCCTGTGGATAAGGACAATATGCCATATTTTGAGCAGGAGGTGAGAGTGCCCTTTACGGGTAATTATACAGCTTCTGTTTATGTAAAAACAAAAGATATGGTAAATGCTCATGTCAGAATGTCGGTCTCATCAAAGAATGCTGCTGCTGATTCTGACGCCGGTCCTGACGCTGTATCAGATGATGCAGGTGATGACTCAGGCGAAGGAGCCGAGGATGATCCGGATGCGGATGAAGAGGAAGAAGCTGATGAAGATTCCACTGCGAAGGATGGTGAAAATCTTGAGTTTGATTCTGCAACTCCTGCTGAGATAGATAATGGTTGGAAGAGACTGGAATCTACCATCAAAGTAAAAAAGGGGCAGGTTATTACTCTGCGTCTGGGACTTTATGGCGATGGCGGAGAGGCTTTCTTTGACTGCGTTCAGGTAGAAAAAGGAGATTTGGCAAATCAGTATAATCTCCTGCCTAATTCCGGGTTTGAAGGGAATTATGCGTCAGGTATACGTGCCAATGTTATTCCCGAGGGCTGGGCGTATGCAAATAAAAGCAAAACGGTTGATGCCTCTTTAGTGACAAATAAAGAGCTTGGTAATGAAAATAAGGTCATAGAAGGAAAGAAGGCTCTTTGCATAAAAGGAAGTGAAGACGAAAATAAAGTATTGCTGGTAAACCCGAACTTCGGTTCCGGAAATGCTTCATATACCTTTTCCTGCTATGTAAAGGCGGATTGTGCTCCTGTAAGAGGAAACAGAAAGGTGGGTATCTATATTCCCGGAGATATGCCGGAGTTTGATGAGGACACGGATCCCGACCTTGTGGAGTATATCAAGAAGCATATAGATGTGGACGATCTGGAGCCTGCGGCTTATACCGAGATAAATACTTCCGTTAAGGGATGGCAGTATGTTGAAATGGCTCTTCCCGGAAGAAACTGGAGCGGTAAGCGCATAGAGATACATTTCGATCATGAGTGCGGAACCCTGTGCATAGATGCCTGCACCCTCACAAGAAATGGGGTGGATGTAAGGACATATTCATCATCAGGCAAACTTATTACAAAAAAGGGAAATGAAAGAGTAACCAGATATGCCACCGATAACCGTGACCGCACGAAAAAACAGGTTATGGCGGGAGGTGCAAAACAGGTATACACCTATGACAAGGATACGAATGATGTAACGAGTGTTAAAAATGTATTCTCACAGCCGGGAAGGAAGGTGAGCAAGACAAACTATACATATGATAAATTTGGAAATGTAATAAATACCGAGATTACCTGGAATAACGGAAAGTCGATTGTAACAGACAATATATATGACGATGAAGGGCGTCTCGTATATCAGTCGAAGGACAGCAGAGGAAATTCCATAAACTATGACTATAATGAGATAAACGGAACCCTCAGGAGCGTTACGGATGCGCAGGAAAAAAAGACATCATATGAATATGATCCGTATCTGAATCCGACTAAGGTCTCTCTTGCGAATACGGAGAATACACAGGCCGGCAGCGTAAGCTTTGCATATGATGGAATAAAGCATTCATGGCTTAAGAGCATTTCCCTTGCAGATGTGCTCAAATATACGTTCGATCATGACAGCTTCGGAAATGTAAAGTCAGTCAATAAGGGTGAAAAGAAGCTTGCCGGGTACAGTTATAACCGTTTTAACGGAAAATTAAATCGAATAGATTTTGGAAACGGCGATACGGCAACACTGGAATACAATAAGCTCGAACTTTTAACGGAGAGAAGCTATGGCGGTAGTGATACTCTTAAGTACGAATACGACAATAAAGGGAGACTTGCGAGAATCCATGATGAGAATACCGCCCTTACATATAATATCACATATGATGCTGCAGAGCGGGTGACATATTCTTCTATATATGATGAGGAAAAACAGCTTGAAAAATCCGAGTTTTCGAGCTCTTACGACAAAGCCGGGAGGCAGTCCGCCTTTTCGTACTACTTTGACGGGAAGGCATTCAGATCCGAGTACGGATATACCACTGATGATAAGATAAGCGCGATCACACTTCCCACCGGCGGATACCTGCGAAGGATATATGACAATATCGGCAGGACCGCTACAGAGACCTTTACGCCTCAGAAGAAAAAAGCAACGGGTGAAAAAGATAAGACTTATGAAACCGGGGCAGAGATAAAGAGCACCCTTAGTTATCTTGGAACAGACAGAGCGAGTAATGAAGGGATAGATACCGGCAAAGACTATAAATATACAACCAGGCTGCTCGCAGGTCTTGAGACTGTCGTGGGTGACGATACGGTTGCGCTGTCCGACACGTTGGCTTATGACAAGGTAGGGCGTGTAAGCAGGTATAATGATACCGAGTATACATATGATACCTTTGGAAGACTTATAAGGGCTAATGACAGTGCGGCGGGAAATACCTGGGAATACAGTTATGATTCCATAGGAAATCTGACTGTAGCAAAAAGCAAGGTAAAAGGAAAAGAAGATGTTGAGGAGTACTCATACGATGCGAAGGCGCCGGATGAGATAGTGTCTTATACCCTGAATGGCGGTAAACAGTCCATAAAGATGGGCAATGGTGGGAATCCTGATTCCTACAGAGGCTACAGTCTTAAATGGCACAGGGGCAGTGAACTTGAAAGCGTAGAGTTCACCGGAAAGGGTGTATCAAAAGATAAAAACAGTAAAAATGCCACCTCAGTTACCGGAGATACAGCGGATGCAGAAAATAAAGGACAGGAGAAATTAAAGGCCGAATACACCTACAGCTATGAAGGAATCCGTCTTAAGAAGAAGGTCAATGATACAGAAACCGAATATGTAATAAACGGAAGCACCATACTCGCTCAGAAGACGGGAGATGGCGCAGAACAGGAGCTTTTGAATTTCTATTACACGCCGGAAGGGAAACTGCTTGAGATCGGCTATTCCACGGGCGGCAGTCCTGAAAAACACTATACGGTCATAAAAAATGCCATGGGAGACGTAGCTGCGCTTTATACGGCTGAGGGTACTCTTGTCGGCAGCTATAAGTATGATCCGTATGGAAAGATCATATCTGTAAATCACAACAAAGAGTACAACGATGCAGACGGCATACTGGAGAAGAACCCTTTCAGATACAGAGGGTATTATTTTGATGCCGAGACCGGGTGGTATTACCTAAACAGCAGGTACTATGATCCGGAGGTGAAGAGGTTTGTAAATGCGGATTCTACAGATGTGTTGACAAATCAATGCACAAATCTTATGCAGTATAATCTCTTTGCGTACTGTAATGATAACCCGGTAAATAAAGCGGATGATGGCGGTAATCTTGAAAACTGGCAGAAGATTGCAATAGGTATCGGAGTGATCGCAGCAGTCGGCATTTTAACTGTTGCGACTGCGGGTACCGGAACTGCTCTTGCCTGTTTTGCAGCAGGAGCATTTGAAGGAGCTGTGGGTGGTGCAGCATCAGGTGCAGTTATAGGCGCAGCGACAGGGGCTATATCCAGTCGTATATCGACAGG
>JAILDD010000153.1 GCA_024689605.1 Lachnospiraceae bacterium | reverse complement strand
TTCGTTACCATCCATCGTCTTCTTGCTTCTTGCCATATTTATTTCCTCCTTATTAAATTTTATGATGCCCTGAACAGAAAAAAAGAACCTGACACCATTATGCAAGTACAAAATATGTCGCTTGCTATCTTACCATTAAATATTGAAAAAGTAAACAAAAGCCGTGCATAATGCACGACTATTTTTGGTTATTTTGACTAACATTAATTAGATATAACTACTTATGGTTAGCATAACAAAATCATTTACCTGCCATACCTTCCTATGAACACATCCACAAGCTCCGCGGTATTATCTGCCGCCATCTTGCAGAACGTCCCGAAATCCATTGTAGAAGACTCGTTTGCAGAATCCGATATAGCTCTGATCACACCAAACCTGATCTCATTCACACAGCACACTTGTGCAATGGCAGCACCTTCCATCTCACAGGCAACTGCCTGGAATTCATCGACAATGGATTTTTTAAGCTCGCTGTCCGCCACAAAAACGTCTCCGGATGCAACTGTACCCTTTATTGCATGAAGAGCTTTTTTCCTTTCCTTTTCACGCTCAAGATTAACCAGCTCCAGGCATTCCTTTATAAGGTCTATGACCTTGGAATTTGCCGGGAAGAATCTGTAATCACTGCCGAAAAGCTGGCCTTTTTTTAACCCCAGCGCGGTGACATCCATATCATGCTGGACCAGCTGATCAGCTATCACGATATCCCCCACTGAAAGATCCTGACTTAAGCTGCCTGCCACTCCCACATTCAGTATCACATCCGGATGGAAATTATCAATCATGGCCTGTGTGCAGATTGCAGCAAAAACCTTTCCTGCCCCGCTTACGGCCATTACCACATCCATCCCCTTTTTCTTTCCCAGAGTATAAACAACACCGGCATGCTTTTCTTCCGTTATGTCAGTCATGCCTTCCCTTATCTTCTCAATCTCAATTTCCATTGCACAGATTATACCTATCATATTTTTATCCTCCTGCTTATATGTTACTAACACAAACTTCCCGCTCTCTACTTTCCCTCCTCCGCCAGAGGTGATGTCTCATCCCAGGCAAGCAGCCTCTCCGGCAGGTATCTCTCTGCCGATTCCCATATCAGATACTTCGGCTTCGTGGTCTGGATAAGCGGCAGATCATAATTATCATGGGTTGCCACATAAGTATATTTAAACGCCCCCGCCATATAGTAATAAAATCCGGAAAACGAATCACACTTTATAACCAGAGTATCTCCTTCTTCACGCTCTGTCATAAGACGCAGTATCTTGGAATCCGGTTCCGAAAAAATATGGTATTCAAGTATTTCCGGAGTCTGTTCCACATATCCGCTTAACTGATATTCCGTATCTTTCCCCAGAACATCCGTCATCTTTATGAGCCGTTCAAGGTCGGCAGCATAATCCATAGGCGTCTGTTCCAGATCATCAAGGTCAGCGGTCTTTATCCCGTACAATTCCTCCAGCAAAACACCGGCCGTCACATAAGCTCCCCTGTGATTCCAGTGCGTATCATAACGGAAATAAATATCCTTGCAGGTACCATTATCCTCGTCTTCGGCTTTCTGCGCAAGCATTGTTTCCGTCGGATCGATTATCACAAGATCCGAATTTGCCCTCAGATACTCCTCTATCTGCTGCATGCAGCTGGGATCAGCATGGTTCCCGTATCTGTCCGGCATATATTCGGGATATATCGTAGACTTATTCGGAATAAACAAAAACACAAGTGTCGTGCCCCTGGATTTCAGTTCATCGCTTGTCGCAGTCAGGTCTGCACAGATCTTTGCCAGTTCCTCCTCCGTCAGAAGGTTCTCCCCGGTATAGTCCGCCAGTGGATCACCTTCGGTCTCGCTGTTAAAATACAGAAAATTATTTTTTCCGACTATTACCTTCCCTATTTCACCTTCCCGGAAAGCATACATATCTATGGAATTGTTTACGGTGATCAGCTGGCTGCGGAAAGGCAGATGATCTTCCATATAGGATGTCACTGCTCCCGGATAGTCAGACAGTGCAGTTTCCTCTCCCGGCCACACCGCAAGCGGTCTTCCTTCCCCCGTGGGATCAGCATCCGCAAGGACAGGAGAAAGCAGCAGCCATAAAGGATATGGCAGGAAAAGAAAAACTATCATCATGATCATCCAGCTTATTTTTACGCTCTTTTTCATTCGTCTATTTATCCTTTAACCTATAAAATCCGGCACCACAGATTTGAAAAACAAATGAGTTTTTCGTCTGCAGTAAATCAGAATCTAAAATATATGAACGGATTATACGTCCCGGCAGCAAGTGTTATCACGCAGTAAGCAAAAACTATTCCGCAGAATACCAGCTCCGGTATGCTGCCCTTCCACTTCTCCGTAAGATGAAGTTTCTGCCCCGCCAGCTGTAGAGGCCCGCAGCCCACAACTGCCAATACAGCAATAATAACTTTCTTAGCCGAAAGAAAGCGGTACGTCACATACGGTACAAGCTCCGGGGCATCATAGATGAGAAACATCTTCTTCCCGATGACATATATCGCATTCTGGGCAGTAGTTGTGGAAAACATCACCCAGCCGAGAACAACAGCAAATAAAGTATATATGTGTCCCACTATCCTGTGCTTATCAAGCCATTTTTTCAGGAAGGCCCTTTCTATAACCATAAAGAATGCATAATAAATTCCCCATAGCACAAACTGGTATGCAGCCCCATGCCAGAGTCCTGTCAGAAAAAAAACTATCGCAAGGTTTATGCAGGTCCTGACTTTTCCACGTCTGCTGCCCCCCAGCGGAATATATACATACTCCCTGAACCACGCTCCCAGCGTCATATGCCACCTGCGCCAGAACTCGCTGACAGATGCCGACATATAGGGATAATTGAAATTCTCGGGAATGGTAAATCCGAACATTTTGCCCAGGCCTATTGCCATATCCGAATACCCCGAAAAATCATAGTATATCTGAAGTGTATAGAATATGGCACTGGTCCACGCATACAGAGGAGCCATCTGCTCCCCTTCCATATTCCAGAAGTATGCGGTGGTCTGTGCAAGTGTATTTGAGATTATGACCTTCTTTGCAAGGCCATAGATAAAACGCCTGAAACCTTCTATCGTAAGTTCAGTATTAACATCACGTTTTGACAGCTGTGCCTCCATGTCCTCATAACGCACTATGGGGCCGGCTATCAGCTGCGGGAAAAACGAAATATAAAGTGCAAGGCTGAACAGATCCTTCTGTGCCGGATATTTTCCTCTGTAAAGATCAATGATATAGCTCATTGCCTGAAAGGTAAAAAATGATATACCTATCGGAAGTGAAATATATTTCAGTTCAAGAGGCGTATTTCTGAATAACGTATCATTCAGGATACCTATGAAAAAGTCACAGTATTTATAGTAACCCAGCAATAATATATTTCCGACAATTCCCAGTATCAGCCAGATCCTCTTCAGGCTTATGTTCGACGGATCCCCTGCCCTGCCTATAAGCAGTCCGATCACATAGTTAAAAAGTATCGAAAAAATCATAAGAAGAACATAAACAGGTTCTCCCCATGCATAGAAAACAAGACTTGCCGCAAGAAGCAGCAGGTTACAGGCTTTGCCCCTGAATACCCTTGATAAGACAAGAGTGACCGGCAGGAACACCCATAAAAATATCATCGAACTGAAAACCATATATCAATCCTTTATGTAACTGAACGGGAACTGTCGGTTCAGATCAGTTACTTCTTTATTCCTCATCATCTGCAGAATCTGCTCCGATCTCATCAGATACAAATTCTATCCCCGGCAGCACATTTATTTCCTGCTGCTCCAGGGTCTGAACGGATGAAAGCTTTCTTGTTAATGCTTTGGTCCTGGTGGTCATCAGTGCATCCAGGTCCTTGCTGGTAAGGTCAAGGTGCTTCTGCATCCTGACGAGCTGCTCGGAAAACTTTCCGAATTCAGTTTTAACATCAGCCAGCACCTTCCATACTTCATCGCTGCGCTTCTGTATGGCAAGTGTCCTGAATCCCATCTGAAGGCTGCTTAACATCGCCCCCATGGTGCTGGGACCTACGATATTGACCTGGTACTCCTTCTGAAGAGTTTCAACCATTCCCAAATTTACAGCTTCCGAATACAATCCTTCAAACGGAAGGAACATTATACCAAAATTTGTGGTATACGGTACAGCAACATACTTTTCCTTTATATCCTTTGCCTCCAGCTTCATCACTGTTATCAATGCTTTTTTAGCCGCTTCTATTGCATTCCTGTCGGCACTGTCATATGCATCCTGAAGCTGTCTGTAGGAATCCCCCGGAAATTTGGAATCAACAGGCAGATATATGCATTCACCGTCATTTCCCGGAAGCTTTATGGCAAATTCCACCCTGTTGCTGCTGCCGGGGACTGTAGCCACGTCAGTCTCATACTGCTCCGGACTTAAAATTTCGGAAAGAATCGCCCCCAGCTGGTATTCTCCCAGTATTCCCCTGGTCTTCACACCTGATAGTACCTGCTTAAGTCCCCCCACATCACCGGCTAGACTCTTCATTTCTCCCAGCCCTTTGTAGACCTGTTCCAGCTGGTCGCTTACATTCTTAAATGACTCGTTTATACGCTTGTTCAAAGTATCGGTGAGTTTTTCTTCTACTACTCCCTTTATCTCCTCAAGCCTTTTATCCGTCCTATCGCCCAGCTCTTTCAAACGCTTTTCATTATTCTCGTTAAGCTCGGTTATTTTTCTGTCATTATTATTTCTTATTTCTGTAAGGTTTCTTTCCGTGCTCTCCCGGAGTGTTTTTATGGACTCGTTTGTCTCATCTTTGAGTCCCTTTACCTCTTTTGCCGTACCTTCTTTTATTTCAGCAAGACTGCGTTCCATATCCTCTGTCTGTTTCTTCATTACAGAATCAAGGGTATCAAGCTTGAGTTTCATAAGCTCATTCATGGAATCCTGACTGGATTTCAGGGACTCCGTGAGCTTGGCTCCCAGCCTGTCCTGGGCAGTCACCAGTTCTTCCTTTAAGCTGACAGAAGATGCTGTAAGCTCATCCTTAAGCGCTGCCGAAGAAGTAGTGAGTTCCTGCTTAAGAGTCCCCTGGGAGTTCATGACATCCTGCTTAAGCGTAGTCTGGGAAGACATTATATCCTGCTTGAAAGCCGCCTGGGAGGTCATTATGTCCTGCCTGAAAGATGCCTGGGAGCTCAGCAGTTCCTGTTTAAGCTCAGAATTCTTCTGGCCCTGTTCACTCCTTAATGCGGACATCTCACGGCTTACGTGATCCTCGATATCCCGTCTGATGCCATCGCATTCATCCTGGACATCCTGCAGGCTCAGAGTCTCTGTCTTCCTGTCAGCAAAACTCCGTATTATTATAACTATGTTAAGTATAACGATCAGGATAAGAAGTATCGTGGTAATATATTCCATCTTTTTCCTTTCCCATGCATATCATGCAGCTAAACAATTATCTTTACGGCATATAAAAGCCTAATCCCTTGCCATCGCATCAGCTTCCGCCCTCAGTTCCTGATACAGAGCCCTGAAGGACCATCTTAGGTTATGAACCGTAGCCACTGCCGTAAGTCTTATCCTGGGCATGCCTGCGCTTTTCATCCCGTCAAAAAAATCTTCCATCTCATTATTTGTAAAACCATACAGCAATAGCAGCGGCTCCACCATATCCCTTCTGTGTATCCAGACATCAGGAGCCGGAGAAAACACTGCATCCGCATCCATTCCCGCAGCCGGGATACGGAGAAGCTCCCTTAATTCATTTCTAAGCTCTGTTTTTTCAACCTGTATATAATGAACATTTTGCTCTTCTGCAAGAGCCTTTAGCAAGGCCTCATATGGCGTATCTTCCAGCCTGTATACAAGAATCTTTTTCACAGCCTTTCCTCAACTTCCTGTCTGCAAAGCCGCATCACTTCCTCCAGAATATCCTTCGGATTTCCTTCCATCTCTGCCCCCGAAGCATTATCATGACCTCCGCCGCCTATTTTTTCACATATCCTTGCAGCGTTTACAGGCAGTCTTGATGTAACCGATACCCTGCAAAATCCGGGTTTCAGCTCCCGCACCAGCACATGGGCATGGGCAATACCCTTGTCAGGCTTGCATATCTGATCCACCGTATTCATAAAATCTCCAAGTTCGGGATCCGTTATGGCATGATGCGCGTAATCCAGAGCAGTCACATAACTTCCGACTACTTCATTGTCCTCTGAAAAAACCAGTCTGTCATATACTTCCTTTTCCATCCCTATCTGTCCGGGAGTCTTCCGCATATAATGATGCCTTCCTATATCGACTATGTCAGCACCGCAACCTGCCAGCTCTGCTGCCGCTTCCAATGAAGCCGTAGTTGTGGACATAGCCCTGAAGCAGGACACATCCGTCACAAGCCCCATATACAAAAGATTTGCTATCTGCTTTGTTATAGATACACGCATAAGTTTCAGGAGCTTCAAAATTATCTCTGCGCAGGATGCAGCCTCCGGTTCTACATACCTGTATGGAGCAGGCATATGCCCCTCAGCTGCGATCATATTGGTCACATGATGATCCAGCACATAATCCATTCCCACATCCGAATATTTTCCCAGCCGTGCTGAAGTAGCAGTATCCACCGCTATCCTCAATGTACGTCTGGTATTACCGGAATACATTATTCTCTCAGCCGGGTCTGTCTGATACCTGTACATTTCCGGAACAGGTTCGTTACCAAGCACTTTCACACAAGCCCCCAGAGATGCGAGCCCCAGGCCAAGACCGTAAGCAGAACCGACAGCATCACCATCGGGTCTTTTATGATAGTAGATTTCAAAACCCCAGACACTGTCTCCTGCATGATCTACCAGTTTATCAGCTATTTCCTCTAAAGGAAGTTCTTTTTCCACCAGATTGTCGCGCCAAGTATTGCCATTCTTTTCTGTCATTTGTACCCCTTTCTACCCCGAGTCAGAATAATGGGAAATGTCCAACCATCACATGAAGAAAATATAATCCGCCTGCAGCTGTCAGATAAACAAAGAATACTGCAGATGTTCCCACAAATATCAGGTCTTTTCTGTCAGGTGCTTTACCATTCTTCCTGTTTTCAATAACACGGCCCAAAACTTCTTTTACCATATAGAAGCTTACAATATAAAGTATGTAATTTCCGAACTGTGCCCCCCAGGAAAAATTCTCATCATGCCACCTGTCTCCTCCCTCAGCAAGGAACATATAATAAAACATTTCTACCGCCCAGAATCCCCAGGTTAAAACATACCAGTAATACTTTCCGGGATTGTTCTTCACTTTCCTGAAACAATATACCATAACGATCAAAGGAAATACCAAAAGGATCCCTAACTTCACAGCAGGATTTCCGTTTATGGAGGCAACGGTAAAGGGATCGAAAACTATGCTGGCTTCCTGGGATGCATCATCGCCGTATAAAAGTTTATTCTGATAAAAAATAACAGCGGCTGCCGGAAGAAAAGAACATCCGAATATTATTATGCGTTTTATCACTGTAAGATTTTTTATATTACATATAAAATCCCAAAGGAATATAACTAAAGCAACAGGTGCTATCGCTAAGAAAAAGCTTGGCTTAGACGCCGTTGAAAGTATAAGCAGCAGCGTAAGGAGCAGCCAGTCCTTAAGTTTAACTCCTTCCCTGTACGAACGACACATTTTAAGATACAGGGCAAAAGCCGGAACCGAGAACAGACGCATTGTAATATAAGTATCATTGTGCCAGCTGTTCATTGCCATATTTCCATAATAAAAATGTGGAAACACAAAAGGGATTACCACTGATATAATGAACATAAAGCCCATCGTATACCATCTGAACAGTATCTTTCCGTCTTCATCCGTTCTGCATCCGTTCATTCCATCCAGCGAAAGGAAAAATCTGTACAGCACAAATACTGTGGCACTTTCCGCCAGTCCCATAAAGACCGCAATGCCAAGCGTATTTCCGAATCCCAGGTACAGCAGGTAAAAAACCAGTGAATTAAGTGAATATATCACTCCTTCTTCATTTATAACCCATACTATATGGGTTATGAGATCCGCCGCATACTCACCTGTCACTCCTGTCGGTACACTCTGCCTGTAGAACAGATAAACTGACGCAGCCGTCAATGCCATCCACGCCAGAACAAACAGTACTTTTTCAGCTTTTCTTATAACATCCGGCATGTGCTATTCTCCACCGCCAAACACTTTCCTGGACATAGTTGAATTGTGGTATTCGGTATCATGAGTTACATCCTCCCCGAACCATGCCGGCGGAATAAAAGCCATAGCTTCCTCCTCGGTCTCAAACTCAACCTCTGCCAGCACCAAAGGTGCAAATGGCTTATCAAAGATATCCAGCTCTATCGTAAGTGAAGTACCCTCTATCGGAATAAGATATCTCTTCTTACTTATTATATTTCCGTCAGCTTTTGTGATCAGATGTTCATAGGATTCCTTTGTAAGAGGAAGATTGTACTCCTCCCTGGAAAGAAACCCTTTCCCCTTGTATGTCATATAATAATCATCATCTGAACGTCTGACTCTAACCACCGGCTCAGTACTCAGATATCCCTGCTCTATAATATGAAAAGGGTATTTCCCTAAATCCTCAGGCAGTTTGTCGATCAAAAATTTTCTTTCTATTTCCATATGTTCTCCGGTAAGTTTGATAACATACTCTTTGACACTCACAATAGATAATTGTATCATATAAGACAGCAAACGGAAAAACTAAAAATCTTTTCCTATTTTCAAAAAAAGCCATAAAAACAGTATGCCCGTCCGTATCTATATCAGATAGCAGAGACAGGGCCTGAACGGAGCACCATTGACAGAAATCGAATTTCAGGAAAAAATCTCTGCTGTTGCAGCCGGTGACAGAAATGCCCTCCGGGAAATATACGATGAATATCTGCCCTATATCTATACGGTAGTTTATGGCGTTGTGGGAAACAGGGAAGATGCGGAAGACCTGGCAGCTGACTGCTTTGTACGGATATGGGAAACTGCAGGCAGGTTTAAGCCCGGTAACGGTCACAAAGGCTACCTGGCGACCATTGCCAGAAACATGGCTATAGATTTTATAAGGAAGAAGAACCGGGAAATGCCCATGGATGAGCTTCCGGAGGATGATTCAGGCGGCAATCCGCCAACATCCGGCGAAGACAGCAACGTAAATGTGATAAGCGTAAGAGACGCCATCGCCACACTAAGTCCGCCGGAACAGACAGTGGTAAACATGAAGATACTGTCCGATATGACCTTTAAAGAAATATCAGAGTCATTAGGACAGCCTATAGGAACAGTAACCTGGCGGTACAACGAAGCAGTAAAAAAACTCAGAACAATACTTGCAAGTACAGCCTGATCTAAGGATCAAATTTGGAGCAGCCGTTTATGGATGAGAAAATTCAGGACAATAGCATATTTGAAGCTGAACTCTCAGAGCGCTATCAAGAGGAACTTCTGACTGATATTCCTGATATCTGGGACAAGATTAATGCGCGCCTGGACAGTATTCCGGCAGCATCATCTGATAATGAGAACGTTGCCGGCAGCATCACCAATATCAGCAGCACTATTTCCTCTGACTATTTACCGACCGAAGAAGCCGCTCCGGTTATACGCTATAATAAAGCCGCAGCCAAGAGCAGCCACGGTTTCAAAGCCAGCTCAGCACTGATGCGTTTTGCCCCCATTGCTGCAGCCGTTGTGCTTTTATGCATATGTGTTCCTGTATTTATCAAATTACAGCACAACAACAGCTCAGAAAGCGCTACAGCACCGGCATATGAAACCGATTCGGCCTACGCCACTCTGAATGTCGATAATTCCAAGGCCAGCTATTCTGCAGAGAACAAAGCAGCAGGTGATACATATTCCGCAGGTGAAACGTTCGAGTATGATTATACGGAAGAAGCCGAGGAATCCTGTGACAGCGTTGAAGCATTATCGGAAGAGCGCAGCACTGAGGAATCCACCGCATATGATGGTGACGCAGCAGGAGCCGGTGCATGCATCATGATTTATGTTGTACCTGACACAGACTATTCCAAAATTACAGAACTGATATCTGCGTATGATATGGAACTTGAGTCCGAAAGTTCGGATCCCAATGCCTATAAACTCTTACCAAATCAGGCCATGGATGAAAAAGAATTATCCAGGATATGTGATGAGATCAGAAAATATGATTTTATCGTCCAGGCAACACCAATAGGCAACTAAAAAAGCGGTGCATCTGCACCGCTTTTCTTTTTTTATCTTCCGTATAACACAGTCATTTCCTTTATAGTCTCAGCCAGATTCTTGGTATATGCATCCGGCTTCATCCGCCAGCACCAGTTTCCACCGAGTGTTGACGGAGTATTGATCCTTGCACTGCTGCCAAGTCCAAGATAATCCTGCATGGGAATTATGGCAGTATCCGCAACACTCATCATTGCATGTCTTATAAGTGAATAATTAAAATTCTTAGCACTCTTTATCCCCATATAATCCCTTGCAAATTTTTTATCTTTTGCGCCGGCACTCTCATACCATCCGATGGTGGTATCGTTATCGTGGGTGCCTGTATAGACTACACAGTTCTTATTGTAATTGTGAGGAAGATAATTATTCTCCTCATTGCAGTCAAAAGCAAACTGAAGAACTTTCATTCCCGGGAAACCGGTCTTATCTACAAGCTTGAACACCGCCGGTGTAAGATATCCCAAATCTTCAGCGATTATTTCTTTTTTCCCCAGCGCCTTCTTCACTGCAGCAAAGAAATCATACCCGGGTCCCTTTTCCCAATGTCCGAATTCTGCCGTGGCATCGCCATAGGGAATATTGTAATAAGATTCAAAACCTCTGAAATGGTCGATCCTTACAACATCGTACAGGGAAAAACACATTTTGAGTCTCGATATCCACCATGCATATCCTGACTTCTTATGATAATCCCAGTCATACAGAGGATTTCCCCACAGCTGTCCGGTAGCAGAAAAATAATCGGGCGGACACCCGGCCACACCAATAGGATCATTATTATCATCTAACTGGAACAGTTCCGGATTAGACCATGTATCCGCACTGTCATATGCAACATAAAGAGGAATATCACCTATGATCTTTATGCCTTTTTCATTTGCATAATCTTTCAGTTCGAACCACTGCTTATAGAAAAAGTACTGTATGAACTTATAGCACATAAGCTCATCAGAATACTTGGGATCCTCCGCATATTTTTTTATAGCGGATTTTGAATGCTTTCTTATCTCATCCGGCCAGTACATAAAACTCTTGCCTTTAAAATTTTCCTTTAACGCCATGAATAAAGCATAGTCATCAAGCCAGAATTTATTTTCTTTTGTGAATTTAATAAACTCTTTATCCTCAGAGATCCTGCTTTTAAGAAATGCCTTTTTTAATATTTTAAATCTGTTCTTATAAACCTTTTCATAATCAACATTTTCCGGATCATCTCCCCAGTCCCTGCTCTCGCAGTCTTTTCTGCTTATCCATTTTTTTTCAATGAATTCTTCAACATCCACAAAATAAGGATTGCCTGCAAATGTCGAAAAAGACTGATAAGGAGAATCGCCATACCCGGTAGGTCCCATAGGAAGAACCTGCCAGTACTTCTGTCCAGCACTCGCCAGGAAATCAACAAATTCATATGCTTCTTTTGAAAAACAACCTATGCCGTATTTTGATGGTATCGACGTGACAGGTAATAGAATTCCGCTTCCCCTCATAGCATCCTCCGAAAACGTTTTCTATTGATTATAACATACAGCTACTTTTCGTCAAGAATAATCGAAAAGAGAAAAACAGCACATACATGATGTGCTGTTTTAATTATTATCTAATATTTAATCTACCGGATTATTTATTTGCAGTGGTCTTCTTTGCAGCCGGCTTCTTTGCTGTTGTTGCTTTCTTAGCAGTTGCCTTTGTTGCAGCCTTCTTAGCAGGTGCCTTTGTTGCTGCCTTCTTTGCTGCGGGCTTAGCTGCTGCCTTTGCTGTTGTCTTCTTTGCTGCGGGCTTAGCTGCTGCCTTTGCTGTTGTCTTCTTTGCTGCGGGCTTAGCTGCTGCCTTTGCTGTTGTC
>JAILDD010000111.1 GCA_024689605.1 Lachnospiraceae bacterium | reverse complement strand
AAAAATTAATGTGACAATTCTGTGAAAACCGTTGAGTTTTACGCTGTTTTGGGGTAATATCAGCGTTGTAGGTTTTACCTGCAATGGGAGGATATATATTTTCAAATGAACACAGATGCCGTATGGCAGCCAGGTGTTAATTTTTGCGTATAGAATCTGTATACACAGATTCTTTGTGCGGAGCCGTATAAACGGCAAAAGGAGGAAATTATGAAAAAGAAGAATATTATAGCGGCGATGGCGTGCGCTGCTGTGCTTGCACTGACTGCATGCAGCCATTATAAGGAAGTAATGTCTGTTTCTGATGCTCAGGCTACGGAAGTGATGACCATAGCCGACAGCAAGGTAAATATGGATGACTACAATCTGTATTTGCTCCAGTATGTTTACAATACAGGTACCACGAAAGACCAGGTGGATTCTCAGATGGAGACTTCCATAAAAAGCTCAGTTATCTCTCAGATGAAGCTTGAATATGTGGAATATGAGCTGGCAAAGACCATGGGGCTGGAGCTTTCAGATGAAGAGAGGGCAAATGCTGATTCCGGCAAAGATAATTTTTATAATTATTTTGGTCAGGAGTTTCTTGAAAGCTATGGTATAGACGAGGCATGTGTGTCTGAAATGTTCGACAGACAGGTTTATATACAGGCCCTGATAAATAAGTCAACAGAGGATCTTGTAAGTGACAATGTTGCGTTGTTCGAGGAACAGTACAAGGATATGAACTGCCATACGGTTTACTATGCCCTTTTTCCTTCTGTACAGTATGAAAATAATGCTGTAAAGACTGATGAAAATGGTGCCCCGGTTGTTCTTTCTGAGGAAGAGATTGCAGCAAATAAGGAAAATGCCGAGGAGCTTGCATCCCGTGCACAGAAGGGTGAGGCCATGGAAGACCTGGTGGTGGAATATGAGATAGTAAACTACTCCGGTCTTGAGCATAACTTTGACGGAATGTACACTCCGGAATTAAATGAGCTGATCGCAGGCCTTGAGGACGGAGATATATCTGATGTAGTAGAGACTGATGCCGGCTTTATGGTAGTCAGGATGGACAAAAAGGTTGATGATGAGTACAAATCATTCCTTATCGAATATATTGCCAGCAAGAATGCTGAAGATATGATCCCGAAGCTTCAGGAAAACTGGGTCAACCAGTCGGGAGTGGCCCAGATGGATATCAATATGGACAACCTGGACAAGGTAAACATCGCCGATATGTGTGATGCAGTTGCAAGTAAGGTTGAGGAAAATAATAAGAACCAGCCGCAGTAAAGCGGCAGATTACGACGCCGCAAACGTGGCAGAAAGAGGAAGATATGGCGTCAAACCCACATGATAAACCGTCACCGCTCATATCGGTGCTGGATACATTAGGAAGCCTTTTTACGCTTAACCTTTTATTCCTGCTGTTTTCACTTCCCGTTGTCACCATCGGTGCATCCGTGACGGCAATGTATACTGTGACGCTGCGGATGATCGACAAGCGTGAGGGAAAAGTATTTGCCGGATTCTGGGGAGCATTCAAAAAGAATTTCAAGAAGGCGACTATTATATGGATGCTGATACTGCTAGCGCTTGTGTCGCTGTTTGGCATGCTCCTTTATACCAATACATACGAGGGGCCGCTGGCTACATTTTATACGATATTTATGGGAATAGGGATAGTAGCGCTGGCTGTGACGCTGCCTTATCTCTTCCCGCTTCTGGCCAGATTTGAAAATACGGTCATAGGCACCATAAAGAATGCCTTTCTTCTCTCTATCAGCAATCTTGGAGGTTGTATAAAGATCATTCTTGCATGGACTGTACCCCTTGGTGTGACCATTTACTTCCCTTATGTATTCCTGTATACATGGTATCTGTGGCTCTTTGTACTTTTTGCAGTTATCGCGTATGGTACATCATTCACCGCCCGTAAAGTGTTCAAACGCTTCGGGGTTACTGCCGATACTCCTGAGGGCAGCGAGATAAAGGGCGCTCCCATGCCTAAAAAGGAGAATGACAGGATAAAATATGTAAAAAAGAAATCGTCCGGAACAGGTGATGGAGGTAGTAAATAATAAAGATAAAAAGCTGCGGAATATCCGCAGCTTTTATGATTTCACGCAAAACTGTCAGGGGTTTTCATTACCTGATATATCTTATGATCATACTTTCTCCAGCCAGCCGTGCTTCATGTCACACATGATTATATCCGGAAATTCAACGTCATATGTTGAATAGACGGGGTTCCTTTCATTCAGGTAAACTTTTTTGATCGTGCCGACCATTTCCGGGATGCTTTTCCAGCGTACCGTGTCACCGACCTTGTAGGCTGCGGAAGAGCCGCTGCCTGCTCCGCCGGATGCGAGTAAAAGATCGTCATCGCCTATGCGTGCTTAACCGGTCGTTTTTAGACTCTAAGTGGTAGTTCGGGGACCTGATGACATTTATGCGTTTACTTACCGATTAATCATTTATAGTGACCGATTGCGCATTATTACTGTCTGAATTATATCTTTTTATTTAAAATATGCTCATGGGCAGATAGTCCGTTTTCGAAAAGGAGGCTAAATATGGAAAATAAGAAGGATTTCTCGCTTGTCAACTGTATCGCAACAGCTATGCTGGCGTATTTTTTTACGATTCCTTTTCATGAATCGATCCACGCAGTTACCCATATCATTTATGGCGATAAGGTAGAATGTTTTATGTCCGGGGCTGTAAGTTACAATGATTTTGTGGATTTTTCCACTATGGCTCCTATACATAAGATAATGTCAGCCGGCAGCGCATCTATTCTAAATGCAATCATCGGAGTAATTCTGATTATCGTGCTGTTTAAGGTCAGGAAAATGCCGGCGATGCTAAGGCTCTTTCTTACAATGCTCATGGGAGGCCAGCTCCTTGAGGGATTTGGATATTTTCTGATCGGTACATTCTCCATAGGAGACTGGGGAAGTGTATTCAGGCTTTTCAGCGACAGTCCTGGAGCTTCTACGGCTCTTCGCATAGTTCTGGGGGTACTGGGATTTGGTACTATGGTGCCTTTGCTTTACTTATTTACTTATATTACATATCACTTTATTGAGGATCCCTCGGACAAAGCTGAAAGAAGAAGGGTTTCTGTCAGGCTTAATCTTGTCCTTTTTATAGTGGCATTTATCGTAGGGGCGCTGGCATCCATTAATATGCCAATTGTAAAGAGCGGAGAGTTGCCATACTGGATGACTCTGTTTTTCAATTTCATGTGGTTTTTGTATGTTGTTGCATTTTTCTATGTCTGGGGTGGCATAATGGTCAAACCGCCAAAGGAAAGCAGGATCAGATGCAAGCTGCCCAAAGAAGCGCATCCGATACTGTGGGCTATAGCGGTTATTCTTACTCTGATAGATATATTCGTATTCGGTCCCGGGATATACTTTTAGATAATATGCCGTGACCCCTGTTTTGCCGCAACGTGGATTTACCCGGAATAATTCAGTGAATTGTACAGGACGCTGGCAAGGAAAAATGATAAAATAGCATTGAAGGAAATGTTCAATAATGATGATTACCCTCTCGGGATGGAATCCCGGGAGGGTATTTTTATACCGATCCAACAGCAGCACGTTTGCAAAAGCCGCATCTCACTGACAAAAGTGGCATCTCGCTTTCATATGTTAATTGATAAATAATTATCGATAAACGATAACTTTTTATTGACAAACAAAATGGAGCTATATATAATTACCGTTGAAAAGGGAGGGGCGTTTATATGATGAGATACATGTTAAATGGCTTATCGATGATCATAGGGATTATAGTGGTAATGATATCCCTGACCTCACCGATTATATTGAGCATTGGGAATATTATTGGTCTGTTTTTTCCGAAGATGAAACTCAAAAGACTCTGCTGGGCATTAACTGTTATTCTCGGTCTGCTGGTGAGTTATATATACGCGGGTGTTGCTTTGGAAAATGTGAAGGATCAACCCTGGAACGAACAGTTGATAAACGAACAGGTACATCAGATACTGAATTCGGAGACCAGGGGTATATATATCGTGATCATGCTGATTGGCTTAGTAGGATTTGTGATATTGGCTACGCGCAGAATGGATAATACACCGCCGCTGATCTCTGTACTGTCGATCGCATCCATGTATCCGGCAGCGGTTACCTGCATAATCTGGTGTATTCACATAATACCGCTCAGAGGGGGACATTTCGTCAATACAGTTCCGCTGATGGTCCTTCCCCTCAACCTGATCATTATGATGTGTTCACTGATCCGGGAGAAAATCATGGAATGGAATGAAGTCAGAGACAGTGTGATCGATAACGGGGATAAGGAGGATAAGAAGATCGCCTGGCATGAGGGCATACTCGGAAAAGCCGGGACGTGGCCGGTGATCGCATTGCTTGCTGCAATCCCACTGTTAGGAGCGGTACTCGGAATTTCAGTTCTTATGGGACAGCGTCCGGATGCGTTGATCGCTGCCTGGACAGAGACCGCAGACTGGAATCTGTCGCAGATGACTCCTCCTCCGAATGTACAGATGGATGAACATTACCTTTGTACAGTGGCAGCAGGAGGACATGGGAAGATCGTAAAGCCGCTCCGTATGGGAGAGCGTAACGGTCACAGGGTGGTGGTAAACAGACAGCTGGAGGTTGCCAATGCGTTTGAGCTGGTGCTTGAGTGGAAGACACCGCGTCTGCACCATGTAGTCCGCAGTTTTTACGATAAGTACGGATTCCCTATTGCAAGATGTATCCGTACCAGGACTGCATGCGATATCGTTTATTTCATAATGAAGCCGCTGGAATGGTTCTTTGTTATCGTACTGTATATGACGCTGGCACACCCGGAAAATGTCATCGCAGTACAGTACCTGCCGGGATACCGGGAAGTTTTGGATAAATGCCGAAACCGGAAGGCATGATAAAGTTTGAAAAGATAAGATATCAAATAAGAAAAATCGTCAAATAATATAAGGAGACAGATCGTCAATGGACACAAGAAAAAAGAAACTGTTACTGACAAAGTGGGTAAAGTATCTTCTGGATTTTATGTTTTATGCGGGGATCGTGGTAACGCTTAGCCTTCCTTTCTCGATCCGATTCGGAGGAAAATTCTATAAGCCATGGGAGGAGCACTACGAGGCGGCAGTGATCATCTACTTCGTGCTGGGGGTGGCAGCCGTGATCCTGATAAGGGAGCTGCGACGTATCTTCCGGACTGTTCTTGCAGAGGACTGCTTTGTGGATGCGAATGTGGTGAGCCTGCAGAAGATGGGCAACTGGAGTTTCTTTATCGTGATGATGTCAGT
>JAILDD010000089.1 GCA_024689605.1 Lachnospiraceae bacterium | reverse complement strand
CCTATCGAAAAAGCCAATGCCGCCGGCATTGACATATGCTTATTAAACTTATTTTCACACATATGACAGATCCTTTTTTTGAGTTTTATTTATAGTAAGTGCCAAAATCCTTTTCATTTTGTCGTTTATTGCGCTTACTATGATTTCAGTTATAGCATTACAATGAATAAAACACAATCATTTATCTTGCAGATACGCCGCATCACAGCCAGTGAGAATACGAACATATGCAGCGCTATCAACAGGATCCCGACGGTATCCAGGACATATTTTTCATCATATGATTTTGATACATTATCAATGGTTATCAGCTTTTCCCTAATTCAAAGAATATCACAGATACACCCGGGTGTCCACAAATGTAAAAAGACGGCGGAGCTTTCACTCCGCCGCCCTTCATTTAATTCTTATCCGTGATGCCAAAGTATCATCCTTCGATGGCTATCAGTTTCTTTTCAGGAACCTTAGGCGCTTCTTTCTTAGGTATGCTCAGCTGCAATACACCGTTTTCAAATTTTGCCTTGATCTCCTGCTCGGTGATCGCTTCGCCTACATAAAAGCTTCTTGTCATAGAACCTGCGTAGCGCTCCTGACGTATCAGTTTGCCCTTCTTGTCCTTTTCGTCCTTATTCAGACCTTTGGCCGCATTTACACTCAGGTATCCGTTCTCAAGTGAAAGACTGATCTCATCTTTCTTAAAGCCCGGCAGATCTATATCTACCTCATAACCATCATCGTGTTCGCGAACATCCATCTTCATGACGTTAGCTGCATGCTTGCCATACAGTTTCCTGTCGATGTCGGGGAAATCCATCCTCGGGAAGTCCATCCAGTCGTCTAACAATCTATCTCCAAAAATACTAGGCAGTAACATAAGTCATTCCTCCTTTTACATAAAAGCTATAAACTATAGGTTTCATGAGCAAGGGGAAGGAGTGTTCAGATCCTTATACCTTTCTGTTCTCCTTTAGGATCTTCTCTATTTCCTTTGTTCTGACTATGTTATACACCCGATTGTTAGCACTGTCAAGAGATGAGTGCTAATTATTTTGTGAAGATTTTGTGTTCTTTTACGCCTTATCTGCTTCTTTAAGCTTTTCACGGATTTCCTTTGGGCTGATGACCACGGCGCCAGTTCATTATAATCATCATCATGGATTATGCAATGGCCCCAGGAATTTCCGGATGTGACTGTGGAGTGAGACTGTATACGGGACATTTACATTAACAGAGAGTGGTGCTATTATGGTATGGTATAAAAAAAGCGGAGCAATGTATATTTGCCCGCACGGGGAGGAAATTATGAAAAAGATAATTTTAACTGCAATTGCGGCTGTTATGCTGACAGCGTCACTGACAGCATGCGGATCCACATTTACCTGTGAAATGTGTGGTGAGGAAAAGACCGGAAAGTCCTATACCTTCCAAAGTTCTGCTACAGGAGAGGATATGACGATCTGCGAAGACTGTTACAACCTGGTTAAGGATGTAATGAATACTGTAAACTAACAGTCGGAAAGAGGCACCTGTGGTTAGGACGCAGTCGTGCTTCTTAGTTGAAAAATCAGAAAGAATGAGCAAACGGTCATCTGTACAGGATGGCCGTTTGTTATGTATATTATGAGCCTGAATTGTTCAATCTATTTAGGGCAGAAATAGCTGTTTTCTGAAAAAAATTAATGTGACAATTCTGTGAAAACCGTTGAGTTTTACGCTGTTTTGGGGTAATATCAGCGTTGTAGGTTTTACCTGCAATGGGAGGATATATATTTTCAAATGAACACAGATGCCGTATGGCAGCCGGGTGTTAATTTTCGCGTATAGAATCTGTATACACAGATTCTTTGTGCGGAGCCGTATAAACGGCAAAAAGGAGGAAATTATGAAAAAGAAGAATATTATAGCGGCGATGGCGTGCGCAGCTGTGCTGGCATTATCTGCCTGCACCCAACATAAGGAAGTAATGTCTGTTGCTGATGCCCAGGCTGCGGAGGTGATGACCATAGCCGACAGCAAGGTAAATATGGACGACTATAATCTGTATCTGCTCCAGTACATTTACAATACCGGTACTACAAAGGATCAGGTGGATTCACAGATGGAGACTTCCATAAAAAGCTCGGTCATTTCACAGATGAAGCTCGAGTATGTGGAGTATGAGCTGGCAAAGACGCTTGATCTGGAACTTTCCGATGAGGAAAGAGCAAATGCAGATTCCGGTGAGGAAAATTTCTATAATTTTTTTGGTCAGGAATTCCTTGAAAGCTACGGCATAGACAGGGAATGCGTATCTGAAATGTTCGACAGGCAGGTTTATATCCAGGCACTGATCAATAAATCAACCGAGGATCTTGTAAGTGACAATATTGCTCTTTTTGAGGATCAGTATAAGGATATGAACTGCCACACGGTCTACTATGCGCTTTT
The DNA here is from genome assembly GCA_024689605.1 of Lachnospiraceae bacterium. Next base: position 1,844 of record JAILDD010000089.1, on the reverse strand, counting down.
CCCTTCCGTACAGTATGAGAACAATGCCGTGAAGACTGACGAAAGCGGGGCTCCCGTTATGCTTTCTGATGAGGAGATTGCAGCGAATAAGGCTGATGCCGAAGAGCTTGCATCACGTGCTCAGAACGGCGAGAGTATGGAGGATCTGGTCGTAGAGTACGAGGTAGTGAACTATTCCGGTTTAGAGCATAACTTTGACGGAATGTATACACCTGAATTAAACGAGCTTATCGCAGGCCTTGAAGACGGAGATATTTCTGATGTAGTGGAGACGGATGCCGGTTTCATGGTAGTCAGGATGGACAAAAAAGTTGATGATGAGTATAAGTCCTTTCTTATCGAATACATTGCCAGCAAGAATGCTGAAGATATGATCCCTAAGCTTCAGGAGAACTGGCTGGGACAGTCCGGTGTGGCTCAGCTGGATATTGATATGGATACCCTGAACAAGATAAATATTGCAGATATGTGCGATGCAGTAGCGGGCAAGGTAGAGGAAAATAACAAAGCCCAGTAAGTGCGGCAGAAAGAAGATAGTGTGAAAAATCGCTCTGAAAGAGTCGATTTTTCACCAGCGATTTGTGCTGAGCCCAAATCGCCCGATCGCAGCGGCGAATCTGATATTCGCCGCGCGTGCCTCGCACAAAGTGCTCGGCAAGGAGGATAAATATGGCGTCAAACCCACATGATAAACCGTCACCGCTCATATCGGTGCTGGATACATTAGGAAGCCTTTTTACGCTTAACCTTTTATTCCTGCTGTTTTCACTTCCCGTTGTCACCATCGGTGCATCCGTAACGGCAATGTATACTGTGACACTGCGGATGATCGACAAGCGTGAGGGAAAAGTATTTGCCGGATTCTGGGGAGCATTCAAAAAGAATTTCAAGAAGGCGACTATTATATGGATGCTGACACTGCTAGCGCTTGTGTCGCTGTTCGGCATGCTCCTTTATACCAACACTTACGAGGGGCCGCTGGCTACATTTTATACGATATTTATGGGAATAGGGATAGTAGCGCTGGCTGTGACGCTGCCATATCTCTTCCCGCTTCTGGCCAGATTTGAAAATACGGTCATAGGCACCATAAAGAATGCCTTTCTTCTCTCTATCAGCAATCTTGGAGGCTGTATAAAGATCATTCTTGCATGGACTGTACCCCTTGGCGTGACCGTTTACTTCCCTTATGTATTCCTGTATACCTGGTATCTGTGGCTCTTTGTCCTTTTTGCAGTTATCGCGTATGGGACATCATTCACCGCCCGTAAAGTGTTCAAACGCTTCGGTGTTACTGCCGATACTCCTGAGGGCAGCGAGATAAAGGGCGCTCCCATGCCTAAAAAGGAGAATGACAGGATAAAATATGTAAAAAAGGAATCGTCCGGAACAGGTAACGGAGATAGTAAATAACTGAAACTTTAGTAAATAATAAAGATTTAAAAGCTGCGGAATATCCGCAGCTTTTAATGATTTCTTTTTTTTGTTCAAAACTATCGGGGACAATAAAGTGCGTCTAAGCGGATGTTTTTACCGATTAATCGTCTTAAACGACCGATTACGCAAATTTGCAGTCATAACTCCATATGCCTCAATTAAAATACGCATACGGACAGATAGATGGTTCTCAATAAAGAGACAGAGTTTGAAAGAAAATGCGTAGCCGCTAAAGTGGCAGAAAGAGGAAATATGGAAAATAAGAAGGATTTCTCGCTTGTCAACTGTATCGTAACAGCTATGCTGGCGTATTTTTTTACGATTCCTTTTCATGAATCGATCCACGCAGTTACCCATATTATTTATGGTGATAGGGTAGAATGTTTTATGTCCGGGGCTGTAAGTTA
>JAILDD010000042.1 GCA_024689605.1 Lachnospiraceae bacterium | reverse complement strand
ACTACTATTTTCATAATCTGTCCAGACCTCCTACTTTAATATATTTGCGGAAATGACCATACGCTGAACTTCTGAAGTTCCTTCGTAGATCTCTGTTATCTTAGCATCGCGCATCATACGCTCCACATCATACTCACGGATGTAACCGTAACCACCGTGAAGCTGTACAGCCTTTGTGGTAACTTCCATAGCAACCTCGGCAGCATAAAGCTTTGCCATAGCTGCTTCTACTGAGTAGGAAACCTTAGGATTCTTTGTGTACTCATCCTTCTTGGCAGCTGCACTGTATACCATGTACTGAGCAGCCTGAACCTTTGTAGCCATATCAGCAAGCTGGAACTGTGTGTTCTGGAACTGTGCGATAGATCTGCCAAACTGCTTTCTCTCTTTTACATATGCGATAGTTGTCTCAAGAGCGCCCTCAGCGATTCCCAGAGCCTGAGCAGCAATACCGATACGTCCGCCGTCAAGGGTGTGCATTGCGATATTGAAGCCTTTACCCTTCTGGCCAAGCAGGTTATCCTTAGGGATCCTGCAGTCTGTGAAGATCAACTCGTAAGTTGATGAACCACGGATACCCATCTTGTTTTCCTTAACACCGAAGGAGAAACCGGGTGTTCCCTTCTCAACTATGAAAGATGAGATTTCCTTCATGAACTTACCACGCTTCTCAATCTTGCCGGTAACAGCGAATATTACATATACATCTGCTTCCTTACCGTTTGTGATGAAGCACTTTGATCCGTTGAGTACCCACTCATCTCCGTCAAGAACAGCCTTTGTCTGCTGTCCCTGAGCATCAGTACCTGCACCGGGCTCTGTAAGACCGAAAGCACCAAGCTTTTCACCCTTTGCAAGGGGAATGAGATACTTTTCTTTCTGCTCGGGTGTACCATAGGTCATGATAGGATTTGCACAAAGGGATGTGTGTGCGGAATGGATAACTCCTGTTGTACCACAAACCTTTGAAAGCTCCTCAACTGCCATTACATATGTCAGTATGTCGCAGCCCTGACCACCAAACTCCTTCGGAACAGGAATACCCAGGAAACCGAATTTTGCCATCTTATCAACAGTCTCTCTGGGGAATCTCTCTTCCTCATCAGTCTGCTGTGCAAGAGGCTTTGCTTCATTCACGGCGAAATCTCTGAACAGCTGTCTCGCCATTTCATGCTGTTTGTCTAACGTGAACTCCATCTTGTTTTGTATCCTCCATTTTTTAATTAAATCCCGGCCCGTGGATCACACAGGCCGGAACTCTGTGCACTGTTTATTTATCTGTAGGAACCTTGCCACCGTCAGCATAGTTGTAGAAACCGATACCAGTCTTTACGCCCAGCTTCTTTGCACGAACCATCTTCTTAAGAAGAGGAGCAGGACGATACTTGGAATCGCCTGTCTCAGCATAGAGAACTTCCATGATAGCAAGCACGATATCAAGACCAACATAGTCACCAAGCTCCAGGGGACCCATGGGATGATTTGCACCAAGCTTCATAGCATTGTCGATGCCCTCGATATCGGACACACCTTCAGAATATACGAAGATACCTTCGTTGATAAGAGGAATAAGGATACGGTTTACAACGAAACCAGGTGCCTCATTAACCTGTACAGGTGTCTTACCAAGCTTTACGGAGATATCCTTAACCGTATTAACAAGATCTGCAGGTGTATTTGCACCAGCTATAACCTCGATAAGCTTCATACGGTCAGCAGGATTGAAGAAATGCATTCCTACGATGGGCTTAGGAAGGCCTGCACCGATCTCTGTGATGGATAATGATGAAGTATTCGAAGCAAAGATGCAGTTTTCATTCTTTACTACGTTCTCCATAAGATCCTTGAAACAATCCTTTTTGATCTGCATTACTTCAAGAGCAGCCTCTACTACAAGGTCGGGATCTGTTGCTATAGAATTAAGTCCTGTCTCGAATTTTGCAAGATATGAATCAACTGCTGCCTGATCCATCTTTCCCTTGGAAACAAGCTTCTCATATCCCTTCTTGATCTTTGCAAGTCCGCCCTCGGCAAACTCTGTCTTGATGTCGCACAGATAAACCTTATCGAAGTCGTCACACTGTGCAAAAGCCTTTGCGATGCCCTGTCCCATTGTACCGGCACCAATTACTGCTACCTTCATTTTGTATCCTCCTTATAAATTTATTGTAACTATTTACTCTTTATTATGCCCTCAGCAGCAAGCACTTCGGGCTATCCTGAATAGTTACTATTTATTAACGTAATTCATGTTCAGGCCGTCCAAAATACGATTTTATTCGTTCTTGAATGCAACCTTCTTAACCTTGGCAGGATCATCCTTTTTGCGAAGGAAGTTAGCCATGCCCTCTTTCTGGTCATATGACTCGAAGCAGTCACCGAAAAGCTTCTCTTCGATTGCAACAGCCTCCTCTATGGAAACCTGAAGGCCTTCATTGATAGCCTTCTTGCAGTTCCTTACAGCAATAGGTGCATTGCCTGCAATAGTAGAAGCAAGCTTCATAGCTTCATCCATAAGCTCTGCCTGAGGATATACTGCATTTACCAGACCGATACGAAGTGCCTCGTCAGCCTTGATGTTTCTTGCAGTATATATAAGCTGCTTAGCCATTCCGGGGCCTACGATGCGTGCAAGTCTCTGTGTTCCGCCAAAGCCGGGGGTAATACCAAGACCTACCTCGGGCTGACCGAACATTGCATTATCGGAACAGATACGGATATCACAGCTCATTGATATCTCGCAGCCGCCGCCCAGTGCAAAACCGTTGATAGCAGCGATAACAGGGATAGGGAAATTCTCAAGTTTAAGGAAAACATCATTTCCCTTCTTGCCGAAAGCTTCACCCTCTGCCTTTGTAAGTGTGCTCATCTCTCCGATATCTGCACCTGCAACAAATGACTTCTCGCCTGCACCTGTAAGGATAAGGCATCTTACTGTTGCAAGATCAACAGCATCAAGAGCCTCGCTAAGCTCATCAAGGACCTGTGAATTAAGGGCATTAAGAGCCTTTTCTCTGTTGATAGTAAGAACGCCTACGGCGTCCTTCTGCTCGTATAAAATATACTCCATATTTCTCCTTTCTGCCGCATTTTGCGGAATCAGTTTTTAATAAAGCATAACTGTTCAGAACCTTAAGTTTCTTCCAGTTACGGCTGATTTGAATAGTTTTTGAACAGTAACATTAAAACACCCTGCAGGCGCCTGCCCGCAAGGTGTTCCATAATCAATTATTCGTATCTTTCAACTATTGTTGCACAGCCCATGCCGCCGCCGATGCAAAGTGTAGCAAGCCCCTTCTTAGCGTCCTTTGCTTCCATCTCGTGAAGCAGTGTTACAAGGATACGTGCACCGGATGCACCTACGGGATGTCCAAGTGCGATAGCTCCGCCGTTAGGATTGAGCTGCTTGTCAACGTTGATACCAAGCTCCTTGCCTACTGCAACAGACTGAGCAGCGAAAGCCTCGTTAGCCTCAATGATATCGAAATCTTCAATCTTGTAGCCGGCCTTCTCCATAGCCTTCTTTGTTGCAGGAACAGGACCGATACCCATTACCTCAGGGCGGCAGCCTGCAAGTGCACCAGCTACGAATGTAGCCATAGGCTTAACGCCAAGCTCCTTAGCCTTGTCTTCGCTCATAACAACGATTGCTGCTGCACCGTCGTTGATACCTGAAGCGTTACCTGCTGTTACGAATCCGTCAGGATTGATAGGTCTCATACCTGCGAGCTTCTCAACTGTCATGCCTGCACGAGGGCCTTCGTCTGTATCAAAGATAACAGTCTCTTTCTTCTTCTTAACTTCTACGGGAACAATCTCTTTCTTGAAAGCACCGTTCTTCTGAGCTGCCTCAGCCTTGTTCTGGCTCTTTACTGCAAACTCATCCAGCTCTTCCCTGGTAAGACCCCACTCACGGCAGATATTGTCTGCTGTTGTGATCATATGATAGTCGTTGAAAGCATCCCAAAGAGCATCGTTTACCATAGTATCAACGAGAGCACCCTTGCTCTGGCTGGGCCATGTCATACGGTAGCCGTAACGGCCCTGGGGAATTGCGTAAGGAGCCATGGACATGTTCTCCATACCGCCTGCTACCACGATATCCGCATCACCTGCTGCGATCATCTGAGCAGCCATGTTCACGCAGTTAAGACCGGAACCGCATACTACATTAACGGTAACCGCCGGAACTTCATTGGGAAGTCCTGCACCGATCGATGCCTGACGAGCCACATTCTGTCCCTGACCTGCCTGGATAACGCATCCCATGTAAACATGGTCTACATTCTCAGGCTTAACTCCTGCACGGTTAAGTGCCTCCTTGATCACGATAGAGCCGAGCTTGGCAGCGGGTGTTGTTGAAAGTCCTCCGCCCATTGTTCCGATCGCTGTACGGCAAGCGCCTGCTAATACGATTTTCTTTGACATTGCTTTTCCTCCGTTTATTTAATTTAACTTAAGGCCCGCACAAAACAGATTCGCAGTCCAAACTGCGATAAATTTTTTGCGCAGTACCCCAATTTCGTCATGCTTTTCAATTCTAACATAAGGCACCCGTCTTTGCAATTTAATCATAAGGAAAAAAGAGAAAAAAGCCCGAAAAATGGGGATTGGTAGACATAACTTCGGCAACCGGAAACCGGGTTCGGAATTGTGTACTTTTCCGGATAGCTAAATAACTTGATCATGATAGCCGATATTAAAATCGTGAAAGCTTTTATTTTTGTGCTTTTTCGGAATATCGCCTGCTACTATGGTAAAATGAGAATACAGAAGAAAATGGCATCCGGAAAAGTAAACTTTTCAGAAAAAGATACTGAATTGTTCTTTTTCCGATACATTCAGCAATAGAATCGTTTTGCAGGATAAACCTGCACTTAAGTTATCACCTATTCCCATGGAGGGGTCAAATGGGCAGCGGCGTAAACATAGTCGCACACAATCTCCAGGCGATGTTTTCCGAAAGACAGCTTGGGATCGTAACCGACAAAAAAGCAAAATCTGCGGAAAAGCTTTCTTCCGGATACCGTATCAACCGTTCTGCGGATGATGCGGCTGGCCTTGCCATTTCTGAAAAGATGCGCCGCCAGGTAAGGGGGCTTACGCAGGGCACAAGAAATGCCCAAGATGGTATCTCCATGTGCCAGATAGCGGACGGTGCGTTAGCGGAAGTCCACGAAATGCTTGGACGCATTACGCAGCTCTCAGTCCAGTCCGCCAATGATACAAATAATACCGAAGACCGTCAGGCCATACAGCAGGAAGTAAACCAGCTTTTAAAAGAGATTGACAGGGTAAGCGATACTACGACATTCAACGAACAAAAGATTTTTTCTGACAATGAACGAAACGGCTATCAATTGGAACAAGCAGTTTCATCATCAGATGCACGGCAAGCGTTACTCAACAGAACCTTTCCCGTCAGATCAACACCATATTTGACAGCTGAGGGAAATATAATATCTTCTGATCTCTACAATGAGACTATGGCAACACTAAGCAACTATGTCATAGGCTACGATACATGGAATAAAATAGAAAACAGCGGTTATAAGTATGATGGAAAGAACGGCATGGGCACTAAAGCGCTTCAGGATTTAGCGATATCGGTATTTGAAAACTGTAAATTTATCCCACCTTATAGGGGCGATAAAGACGATTACCTTAACGCAATTGATGATGCTATTTCATATTTGCAGATGTATTCACAAGCAGAAGTAGGAAGATCAAGTGATGTATCTGTAATGTCGGCGTATAAATGTTCAAATACCGCTGATAATATTATGGCAAATTGGCTACATTCAAACGGAAATATATATGTTGATGATCCTGGCAGAATGATGCTTGATGTGTGTGGTGTATTGAATTGGAGATCCTGCGATGGAAATGTTCAAGGCAGCGACGCAGATATGATCTGCGATGCGATGATACATTTACACACATTGAAAGATAAAATCGCTGATGAAAAGTTAACAGAAATAATCGGCACAGACGAGAATTTTCAAACAGGATACATGTATTTGTTGCCTAACTGGTCCAACGGAAATCATTTATACGGAATAACAGGCGATATGGGTGAAGACAAAGCATATGAGGTTTTCAACTATCTTTGCCAGCCTGCTGCTGATGAAGACTTATCTTTGCTTCCAAAATCATTCTATATCCAGTCCGGCGTAGAAGCCGGCGACGGCATATACCTTACCTTCGGCAGGATGGATACGAACATACTTGGAATTAACGAACTTGATGTGTCAACCGGCAGCGGTGCGTCAAATGCAATAGACAGATCTAAGAAAGCCATTGGAAACCTTAACAAAATCCGCTCCGACATCGGCGCACAACAGAACCGACTTGAGCATACAATAAAGCATCAGAATAATACTATTGAGAATACCCAGCGTGCTGAATCCCAGATCCGCGATACAGATATGGCAACTGAAATGATGGAGTTCTCCGCACTTGACATCATCCAGCAATCAGGCCAGACCGTGCTTGCCCAGGCCAACCAGACCCACCAGGGCGTGCTGTCACTGCTGCAATGACCACAGGGGCAGTTATCTTAACTGCCCCTGACTTATGCTTTACATTTGAACTATATCTTATTCTTTCTTACTCTGTTGCTTTTAGTTTTTTTACTCACTCCAGCTCTTCCAGCTCTGTTCCATCCACAGTCTTAATGGTGATGCTTGCCGGAAGTCTGTCCACTGTAACCTGAGTCATCGGATATTCGAGTGCCATTGTCACTACAGCATCAGGCTCAGGCTCGGTAAAGCAAACGGTGATTTCCATATTTTCATCTTCATCCACTGTGATATCCGTAACGACTACACCGTATCCTCCGGTATTCTTTTCACCGCAGGTGATAAAGAAGAAGAAAGGTGCATTCGGCTCATCAAGCGAATCAATATAATATCCCGGCATCTTGCTCTCGCGCCAATAGCCTGCATTTTCGGTTACGGAATAATTAAAGCCTCCTACTGTCCCCTCCGGCTCAATTGCGGATATTGTCTGCACCGGAGTATTTTCCTCCGGATCCGCAGCGGCTTCCTGTTCGCCGGAATTTTCCTCTGGATCCCCATGTACTTCCTGTTCACCCGGATTTCCCTCAGGATCCTCAGCAGCCTCTTCTCCGCCTGTTTTTTCTTCAGGCATTTCCGTCTCCTGCGTCACAGGCTCCGGATCCGCAGTCTTTACCCTATTACCTGATGTGCAGCCTGTTGTTCCCAGCGCAAGTACAGTAACCATAGCAATTCCTAAAAGTGATTTCTTGAACATTTCATAATCCCTCCCATCAAGATAATTTTTTCTTTCTGTAATAGAAACGAACAAGCCGGTCATTTTTATGGAAAAATTTCCTGATCACAAAAAACCTGCCTGCACATTAATGCAGGCAGGCCTTTTGATATTCAGCATTTACAGACCATTGGCATCATCCAGGCAGATTCCGTTGCCTGCTGTCCCCAGGGGGATCTTGTGGTCAAGTCCAACGAACTTGCCGTTTTCCTGCCACAGGACTTCCTTTACGAAATCATACTTTTCCGTATCCCAGGTTACAAAGTCATCCTTAACCAGTCCGCCGGTATCGCCGGAATTGGCATTGTAACACCAGAAGGTGTGGTTCAGGTGGTAATTTCCGATAAGGTCACGCATATATCCCATCCACTTAAGGTTAGGCTCTTTCATGAAGCCGCCCCATTCTCCTATAAGCAAAGGCGCAGTCTTGTTCTCATATATATAAA
>JAILDD010000029.1 GCA_024689605.1 Lachnospiraceae bacterium | reverse complement strand
TCTTATCATTTTAGGTATCGTTGTTGTTGCAGCAGTTGTTGCATTTGCTATCTATAAGTTCATGACACCTGATTATCTCGATGATTTCGATGATGATTTTGATGATGACTTCGATGATGATTTCTTTGATGACGATGATGTTGTTGAGGACGAGACAAAGAAGGTTGAAGGCTGAGTTTAAAGGATTTATCTGAGGAGCGGGAACGTTTCGTTCCCGCTCTTTTACGTTACCTTGGAGAATTTTTATGAGATTAAAAAAAGGCGGGATTTATAACGGAGTAGCAGAGAAAATGGATTTTCCCAATAAGGGAAGGGTGCGTGCCGTGGAAAACGAGGAAGGTATTGATTTTGTGACCGTAAAGAACGCCCTTCCGGGGCGGAGGGTTGAATACCGGCTTGCAAAAAAGAGCCACGGCCGGGCTGAAGGTTTGCTTAAGTCTGTTATAAAGCCTGCTGACTGCGAAACTGCCGACAGATGCCCCAAGGCGGGAATATGCGGCGGATGTCTTTACCAGGGATTTCCTTATGAAGAGACATTAAGGATAAAGGAAGCACAGGTAAAGGAACTGCTGAAGGGTTACATTGAGTCACCGGATACCGTATATGACGGGATAAGCGCAAGTCCCCTTGAGTGCGGATACAGGAATAAGATGGAATATACCTTTGGGGACAGCTGTAAGAATGGCCCTTTGGCCCTTGGCCTGCATAAGCGGGGGAGCTTTTACGACATAGTGGATGCGGATGCCTGCCGTATCGCGGACAGGGACTTCGGAATGATACTGGAATACACCAGGATGTTCTTTGCGGAAAAAAAAATCCCCTTTTATCACAGGATGAACCATGACGGCGTGTTAAGGCACCTGCTGCTGCGTAAGGCCGCAAAGACCGGAGAGATACTGGCTGCCCTTGTGACATCATCAGAAGCTGCAGAGGAGGGATTGTGGGAAACCTGGAAAAACGGTCTCCTTTCTCTGGAACTAACGGGGCATTATTCGGGAATACTGCATATAATAAATGACTCTGAGGCTGATGCAGTAAAATGCGATTCCATGGAAGTGCTTTATGGCCGGGACTATTTTGAAGAAGAGATACTTGGCCTGAAATTTAAGATAACACCATTCTCATTTTTCCAGACCAATAGTTTAGGGGCAGAGCTGCTCTACGATAAGGCCAGAAGCTATATCAGGGAACATATCGGCGGTGGACTGGTCTTTGATCTTTACAGCGGTACGGGAACCATTGCACAGCTGCTGGCACCGGCAGCAGGGAAAGTTGTGGGGATGGAGATAGTGGAAGAGGCTGTCCTTGCCGCAGGAGAAAATGCAAAGGCGAACGGTCTATCTAACTGCGAGTTCATTGCCGGCGATGTATTAAAAGTTCTTGACGATTTCAAAGACGCAAAGCCGGACTGCATTATCCTGGATCCTCCCAGGGATGGAGTCAACCCTAAGGCATTAGGCAAAATACTTGCATACAATGTTGATAACATAGTCTATATTTCATGTAAGCCCACCAGCCTGGCACGGGATATGGCAGCCATAAGCTATGCCGGCTACAGGATCAAAAGATGGGGGATGGTGGATATGTTCCCTTTTACAGGGAATATAGAGACTGCAGTGCTTTTATCCAGATCTCATGACTGAAAATGATTTATGTATCCTGTTTGCTTTATTTCAGACTTGGGGTAAAATATGTACTGTGCTTAAGCGGAATAATATAATATTCAAACAGCCGCGATGTGGCGGAAGGGAGATCATGGAATTATGAAAAAGAAATTTCTTGCAGGGCTGATTGCTGCGGTGATGGTGTTCACCTGTGGGTGCAGCAATGGACAGGATGCGAATGTAACGGCTTCGGCTCAGGATACTGACACAGAGGCAGCTTCATCATCGGACAGTCTCTATGCGTCTTCACATGAAGTGGTGGATTCCCCTGAATGGGTAAGTGCCCTTCCTGCGGCTCAGGATGGATCAGTTGATCAGCTTTTTATTGTTGCTGCAATGGGAATGGATAAAACCACCGCAACCATATCAATGCATGAGCGTGATGAGAGCGGAACATGGAAGCAGGTGCTTTCCACCCCGGGCTTTGTGGGCAAAAACGGTCTGTGCCTTGATGCTGATCATGCAGAGGGCTGTGGCCAGACCCCTGTGGGAACATACGGTTTTAATAAAGCATTCGGCATAGCGCCCGACCCGGGATGTGCCATTCCTTATGTGCAGGTAGATGATGATACCTACTGGTCAGGGGATATGAATGAAGGCATGCACTACAATGAAATGGTAGATATTAAGGACTATCCTGATCTGGATATGGAGAACAGCGAGCATATAGTTGATTATGATTACCAGTATCAGTATTGTCTAAATATAAGTTTCAATGATGACGGTACGCCCGGAAGGGGATCTGCAATATTCCTCCACTGTTTCGGGCCTGAGAAGCCCTATACGGGAGGATGTGTGGCAGTGCCCGAAAATATTATGAAGCTCATCATGCAGAGGGTTCATCCTGACTGCGTGGTAGTGATAGATACTATGGATGAATTGACGGGAGTTCAATAAATCCATAGCATAGTCCGCATAAAATGCGGCAGAAAGGGGAGATATGAAAAAGAGAGGTTTGAGACTTGCAGGAATTATGATGGGGCTTGTGCTCCTTGGCGGCTGTGCCGGAAATTCAGGGAACAGCAGCCAGCCGATCGACGAGCAGGAGGAAGTGGAAGTAACGGAAGAGACTGCCGAAAATGATGATGACGAGAATGGAACGGAGGAAAGCGGTGATCCGGCCGGGAATCAGGATGTGCCGGCAGCACTTTCACAGGAAGATTACGAGAGCATTTACGCACCGGTGATCGATGAAGTGAATGCCGTGATAGAGGAAGGATACGACTACGAAAAACAGTATACATATCTTTCTGATGGCCTGATCGAAAAGATCATGTATGGCGTGCCGGACACCCTTCCGGACGAGATAGGTTATGTTCTTGAGGATGTGAGCGGTGACGGTGTCCCCGAGCTTCTTTTGGGATTCAGCGATGCCTATGAATCCGGTGAACAGGAGTGGGTCATCAATGACTATGTTGTCGGTGTATATACCATCAAGGATGATCAGCCATTTATGGTCATCGAGGGCTGGGCAAGAAACAGCTACAGGATGATGGACGACGGTCATTTCTTTAACCTTGGTTCCGGCGGCGCCACGAATACCATTATCGGTGAGTGCCACTTAAGCGAGGACGGAACAGAGGTCATCTGGGACGACTTCTTCTTTACTGAGGCGCGTGCAGACGGCACCATAGCCATATTCTCCAACGACAGCGGGGATCCGGACAGGAACGATTCGGATGAACTGGATATAGGCGAAGAAGAATTTGAACAGATCATGGGCGAGTATGAGCTCAGGTGTGAGCTGATAGCATGGTATCCCATCCGGGGATATGGCAATCATGAAAAGGATGATGTAGACCAGTCCTATGTTTCTGAGGATGAGGCTATGTATCTGTATCAGACTTATTACAACGACCCCACTGATGAAAACTGGGATGCGTTCATGGCAAAGGCACCGAAGGATGCTGTGCTCTTTATCATAACCAATCCTCCCGCAGGACTTGAAGATTTTGCAAGGTCACCTGTTGCTATTGACGGTTCTGCATTTGACACAGTGGTTGCTGTTGCGCTTACGGATAATACTAAGCTTGAGCTTGGTGACGGCGATGTGTCATTTACTGATGACGGCGAAGTATTATGGACACCCTCTTTTGAAGAAAGGCTCTATACCGGCAGCCTTAACAAGGGTGATTATGTTGCTTTCCGTATGGTACTGCCTGAAGGAGTTCCTTCTCGTGCACTCAGCATATATACGCCTGACGCAGAGGGAATCTTCCTTGTGGCTACCTTAAGCGGTGAGTGGGATCAGCACAGCACTTTCATTTCAGCAAACTAAAGCATAAAAAAGGAGGCTTACTTAAATGAACATTTTAGACAGAGTACAGGTAACGGATACAATAAAGTTCGTGGGCGCAGATGACCCTGAGCTTGAGATCTTTGAAAGTCAGTACCCCACAGAGGGCATATCCTATAATTCATATGTGATCCTGGATGAGAAGATTGCCGTAATGGATACAGTGGACCCCAGGGGAACCGAGCAGTTTTTTGCCAATCTCAAAAATGTGCTGGGGGATAAGAAACCTTCATATCTGATAGTACAGCACTTGGAGCCTGACCATGCAGCTAACATCGGAAAGCTTGCGGACATGTATCCCGAGATGGAAATCGTGGGAAGCGCAAAGACTATCCAGATGTTGCCCCAGTTCTTTGAAAATGATTTTACGGGCAGATGCATATCCGTTAAGGAAAATGACACACTTTCACTTGGAAGCCATACCCTTAGGTTCATCATGGCTCCCATGATCCACTGGCCTGAGGTAATGGTTACATATGAGGAGAGCGAGAAGGTTCTTTTCTCCGCCGATGCCTTTGGAACATTCAGCGCACTGGAGAACGGCGAGGAGTGGATAGCCGATGCAAGCCATTATTATTTCAACATTGTAGGAAAGTATGGCGCACCTGTTCAGCAGCTTTTAAAGAAGGCTTCCGGACTGGATATCGCAGTCATTGCGCCTCTTCACGGTCCCGTGCACAAGGATGACATAGCATTTATCGTAGAGACTTATGACAAATGGAGCAACTACAAGCCTGACAGGGAAGGCATCTTTATCCCTTATGCTTCTATTCACGGCAATACTAAGAAGGCAGTTCTTGAGTTTGCAAAAGAGCTTGAGGCAATGGGTGAGACCGTAAAGACCATGGACCTTACTGAAGAGGATGTGACTGAAGCTGTGGAGCAGGCTTTCCTTTATGACAGGATGATAGTATGTGCCTGCACCTATGACGGTGAAATTTTCCCGCCTATGAATGATCTGCTTCATCACCTCAAGATCAAGGCATTCCAGAACAGGAAGGTGGGTATCATCGAGAACGGTTCCTGGGCTCCTGTTGCCGGCAAGAAGATGAAGGAGTACTTTGATGCCATGAAGGACATTACGGTAGTTGAGCCTATAGTGACCATCAAGTCCACGAGAAAGGCTTCCGATGCACCTGCATTTGAGGCCCTTGCAAAAGCTATGGCGAAAGCCTGACCTGATCCTGAAAAATAATGGAGACCGGTACCAGCGTAGGATGCTGTAACAGCATCCGGCGGGTGCCGGTTTTTTGATGGCTCATTGCTCAGCAAAGCTCTCAGAAATCCGCACGCTTTATTGTGGGATTGCAGATAATACAAAACTGTGATAAAATAACTCGGTTTTATGGAGAAGATCCTGTTGCGGGGCATGTTTTTCATTATATGCGGCGAGGTCTTTGGGTCAGTGTATACCGGAGCGTGGTACTATGGCAGGCATTTTTAAAAGAGTGGAAAAAAAATATCTGCTTACGGCAAAGAAGAGCGAGGCTTTTATTGCAAAGCTTGGTGACCGCATAATTCCGGATAAGTATACGGACTATACTATCTGCAATGTGTATTACGACACAAAGGATAACGACCTTATAAGAAGATCCCTCGATAAGCCGAAGTACAAGGAAAAATTCCGGGTGCGCTGCTACGGCACGGCTAAGGAAGATACGAAAGTATACCTTGAGCTTAAGAAGAAGTGGAAAGGCGTGGTATACAAGCGCAGGGTAGGAATGCCCATGAGCGTTGCTGCGGCTTACCTTGAGAACGGCGTGTATCCTGAGGAGTATGACTGCCAGATATTCAGGGAAATTGATTACGCCATAAAGTTTTATGGCCTGAGGCCTAATATATTTCTTGCATACGACAGAATGGCATATGTGGTAAAGGATATGCCTGAGATACGGTTTACCATAGACCAGCATATACGAAGCAGGAAGACGGATATGGATCTTCGCAAGGACACTCCATGCGATGAGCTTTATGAAGAAGATATGAGGCTTTTGGAAATAAAAGCACCGGATTCCCTTCCACTGTGGTTTGTGGAGATTATGGATGAGCTGGAGATACGTTCTTCTTCATTTTCGAAGTATGGAAGGGTTTACCAGAGCAGGCTGAAGAATGACCTGGAGTCCGATCAGAATGGGGACTGCGTTCAGCAAAGGTATACGGCACAGCAGCTGGAGCTGGCCTTTAGTGAACCGGCTGAAGCCTGACACATAAAGATGTTACTGATTTGTGCAGCCTGAAGCACTTGATGCCCAGGGCATACGAAAGAGAATAAAAAGTTAAAAAGTAAAAGTGAGGTAATGATATGTTTCAGAGTTTACTTACTAACACTGCAGGACAGGTAACTGCGTCAGGAGCTTTGATCTGCCTGCTTGCATCCCTTTTATGCGGCCTGATTATTTCCCTGCTTTACATGTTTAAATCGAACTACACCAAGAGCTTTGCCATAGGACTTATCCTTCTTCCGGCGCTGGTGCAGGTGGTTATTACGGTTGTAAATGGAAATCTCGGCGCTGCAGTATCTGTAATGGGTGCCTTCAGCCTGATCAGGTTCAGATCACTGCCGGGAACGACTAAGGATATTACTTTTATTTTCTTCGCTATGGCGGTAGGCCTTGCCAACGGCATGGGCTATGTATTCTACAGCGGCGGCACCACTCTTGTGCTGGCTGTGATCTATCTCATTCTTGTTCTTACTAAATTCGGTGAGGGCAGCAAGGGCGAAAAGAGCCTTAAGATACTCATTCCTGAGGCACTTGATTACACTACTGTATTTGACGATACCTTTGAAAAGTATCTCTCGAAATCAGAGCTTGTAAGGGTTAAGACCACGGACTTAGGCAGCATATTTGAGCTTAACTATATGATCACTATCAAGGATCCGGCAAAAGAAAAGGAATTCGTGGATGAGCTCAGGACTAAGAACGGCAACCTGACAATTATCTGCTCAAGGCCGGTAACTCGTGCGCCGGAAGAGATGTAACTTAGAAAGACTTAAATTTTTGCAATGGGGCGCCGATAGGCTGTATTTGATGCAGCTGTCGGCGTTTTTTACGGCAGAGGAGAATGTTTAAATGAAAAGAAGATTAGCAGTATTAAGCATATGTTTTACGGTTCTGTTTTCCACGGCCTGCACTCAGACCGGTACGTCTGTGAGTGATGATGGAGCGGCATCAGATAACAGAGCTGTTTCGGTTCAGGATGCTGACAATGGTACATCTGCGTCTGTTCCGGCGGGAGTTTCCCGGGTGGACCATATAGATACCACAGTGGAAGACGGAAGCACAGCCGGAATAGAGCTTCCGGACAGAGTATACAGCCTGACTTTCCCGGCATACAGCGAGAACTATAATTATTACGGCTACAAGGAAGAAAAGGCTACATACATAGAGCTGTCCGGCAGTACGGCAGATGTTACAGGAGACGACGCGGATGATGTGAGCGTGACCGATGGACTGATAAAGATAAGCGGGAAAGGGACTTATGTGCTTTCCGGGAATTTTGAAGGACAGATTTATGCAGAAACTGAGGATAAAAATGTCCGCCTGGTACTGAAGGGCGTGGAGATCACTTCGTCTGACGGCCCCGCCATATGGGTGAAAGGTGCAAAGAATCTGTATATATCCCTTGCCGACGGAACGGAAAACAGCATATCTGACAGTAATAAATATTCGACATCAGAAGCGTCTGCGGCCATCTCAGCGGACTGCGACATGGTAATAAACGGCAGCGGAAAGCTCAGTGTCTGCGGAAATTATTCAAGGGCAATACATACTAAGGATGACCTGATATTAAGAAGCGGAAATGTGGATATAACTGCAGTTGGCGATGCCATAAAAGGCAAGGATTCCATAAAGGTTTACAGCGGAAATTACACGATAAATGCCGGGGGTAAAGGCCTGGTGGTCACGGAAAAGGAAGATGAGGAAAAGGGCTATTTCTATGTCGAGGGCGGTGTGATAGATATCACTGCCGGAGATGATGCCGTTAACTGCAACGGCAATGTGATGATAGTCGGCGGCGAGGTTGATATAAACGCAGGAGATGACGGAATACATGCCGAAAAAGCGGTGCTTCTGTATGACACGGCTGTAAATGTGTCTGACACCAAAGAAGGCATCGAGGGTGCTGTCATAGATATGGTGGGGAGCGTTGTAAATATTACAAGCTCAGATGACGGATTGAATGCTGCCGGTGATATGGAGGAAAATGAGGATGACAGTGACGAGGAACCCTGGGATTTCATGACAGGCAGTGAAGGAAATGTCATTTATATGGACGGAAGCAATGTGTATGTGAATGCCTATGGAGACGGCCTGGACAGCAATGGCTGCATTTATCTGACAGGCGGCAACGTGGTTGTGGACGGCCCGGAGAATTCCGGCAACGGTTTCTTCGATTATGGCATCGATTTCATAATGACGGGAGGAACCCTTATCGGCGCCGGATCTTCAGGAATGCTGCAGACCATTTCGGAAAGCTCAACCGTAACCTGCATAGCTGTGGCAGCAACATTGTCGGATAACGATGACGCTGATAATGAGGACAGCGGTAATCGCGGCCCCGGCGGACATGATGAGGATTCCGCAGAGGCAGGAACCGGGATAGTGATAAAGGACAGCAGTGGAGCGGAGATTGTAAGCTTTTATCCGGTAAAAAGGTACAGCGCGATAGTCTTTGCAGGGTTCGGGTTTGAAAACGGTGAGACCTACACTGCCGCAAGTATGGGAGGAACAACGGGTGTCGGTACTGAACTGGGAAGTGTTACCGTTGAGGGCATAGTGAACTATATCGGTAATCTGCAGACTTTCGGGGTGCCGGGAGGAGGTCCCGGTGGCGGTCCGGACGTTGGCACACCGCCGGATTTTGACGGAGAACATCATAAAGAGTCTGAAAGTGATTAAAGTGCCACAAAATTGACTCAAAAGGCAAAAATAAGGCATAAAAACATATATTAAGAAGAAGTATTTTTTGGTAAAATTAATGGTGGAAAATTGTGAACTGCAAACAAAGCACGCTTGACCCGTGCGTTTTGTCATGTAAAAAATAAAAAAGGGAGGGGCTAAGATGGACTCATCAAATCAGAATTTCAACCCGGCAGACGGATCAGGATTACTCGGAGCAATACCTGAGAAACCTATGGCACCAGGCGGCATGCCTTACGGCCTGTCAGAAGAAAAGTTACCGGATAATATTCCGGAATCGGTACCCGGGATCACCGCAACGGTTTCCAAGGAGCAGGATGCCGGAGTGGATGATTTTTACAGTGAGGACCTGATCAACAATATCTTCGAGATATCCAATGAGCTTTATATAAAGATGCGTGATCCGGCTACAAGTGCGGAAGAAGACCATCTGACCATTATCAGACTGCTTACAGACCTGGGCAGACGTCTGGTAAATGCTGACAGGGCCAGCTTCTGGAGACTGGATAAAGAGGCGGGAACTATCTGGACCCTGTCTGCTACAGGTACCGGTAAGATTGAAATTCCCATCGGAACAGGTATGGTGGGCAAGGCTCTGACAGAGGGGCGTTCCATTGTGACAAATGATCCCTATAACGATCCTTTCTTTAATGCGGAAGTAGATAAAAAGACAGGTTATGTGACCAAGTCCATACTCGTTATGCCCATAACCAACAGCCGTGGCGAGTATATCGGTGCATATCAGGTAATCAACAAAATTGACGGTGATGGGAAATTCAATATCAGAAGAGACTGCAAGAGACTTTCACTTGCTGCGTTTATCTGTTCCATTACGCTGGAGAGTGAG
>JAILDD010000026.1 GCA_024689605.1 Lachnospiraceae bacterium | reverse complement strand
ATACACCCTGTAGTCCTTCCCCTGAAGCTTTGCGGCAAGTGCCATACCACAGGCTGCTGACAGGCCCTGTCCTAAAGAACCCGATGACATATCCACACCGGGTGTCTCCTGCATGCAGGGATGCCCCTGAAGCCTGGAGCCCAGCTTTCTCAACGTGGTAAGCTCCTCTACCGGAAAATAACCTCTGTTTGCAAGAGTAGAATAAAGGGCAGGTGCCACATGCCCCTTTGATAATACAAAACGGTCCCTGTCTTCTTTCTTAGGATCCGCCGGATCAATGTTCATCTCCTCGAAGTAAAGCCATGTCATGATGTCTGCTGCGGAAAGAGAGCCGCCCGGATGCCCTGCTTTTGCAGAGTGTACAGCTGTCACAATGCCGATCCTTACATCATTGGCTTTTTTCTTAAGTTCCAATTCGTTCATACTGTCCTCCTATTTTGATTTATTGTAGCGGACCACAATCCCCGGGGTAAAATCCATGATAATTTCCGGAGTTTTCAGCCGGGCATAATGATCCGTACTTATGATACAACGCATCATATACCCAAACAAGTTCATAATATTAAACAAATGTTGAACAAATCGGAAACTTTAGTAACATTTACTCTATCTGTACGCCCGTGACAGCAAGTGCTTCGGGCTACCCCAAACAGTCACAAACCTTTTCACGCTTCTGTTTTCTGTCCGTAATATGCGTTTGCTCCGTGCTTTCTGAAGTAATGCTTGTCCTGAAGTTCTGAAGGTGCAGGAGCCACATCCTTATTTATCTGTTCCGTAAAGAGAGCCATCTTCGCCACCTCTTCAAGAACAACCGCATTGTGCACCGCATTCATCGCATCCTTCCCCCATGCAAAGGGGCCGTGGTTCTTGCAGAGGACTGCCGGCACCGCTTCCGGATCCCTGCCCAATCTTTCGAATTCACTTACGATGAGCTTTCCTGTATTCAGCTCATAAGCTTCATCTATCTCTTCTTTTGTAAGACATCTTACACAGGGAATATTGCCGTAAAAATAATCCGCATGGGTCGTGCCGTAGCAGGGAATGTCCCTTCCGGACTGGGCAAAACTTGTGGCATAGGTGGAATGGGTATGCACCACTCCACCTATTTTCGGGAAGCCCTTGTAGAGCTCCAGATGGGTAGGGGTATCCGATGAGGGATTAAGCTTCCCTTCAACCACTTTTCCGTCAAGGTCAACTACCACCATGTCCTCCGGCTTCATTATATCGTAGTCCACGCCGCTTGGCTTAATGACAAAAAGCCCTGACGCTCTGTCAATGGCACTGACATTGCCCCATGTAAAGGTAACAAGTCCGTGCTTAGGTAAAAGCATATTTGCTTCGTATACTTTCTGTTTTAATTCTTCTAACATTCCGTCTCCTCTATCCGCCGTATTCTGTTATATAACCTATAGAACATCTACAGCTGCCCGTTCTATGGCAAGTCCCTTCTTGTACTTCTCTATATACTCATCAAAGCCCTGTACATCCTTTGCATCCGGTGCGCATTTTTCACATTTTGCATCTTTAAAGATAACATCTGAGAGATAATCACTCAAAGACATGTTTGCCTTTTTATCCATATATGCAGCAAGCAGGGCAATTCCCCAGGCGCCGCCTTCAGATGCAGTTTCCATTACGGATACTGGAGCATTGATTGCTGCCGCAGCAACTTTTGTGCCTACCCCCTTGGTCTTGAAATATCCTCCATGGCCATACATCTCATCAACCTTGACACCTTCTTCCTTGAGCATCAGATCAAGGCCCACCTTAAGAGTAGCCATAGCTGAACAGAGATTTGACCTCATAAGATTGGCAAGGGAGAAATTATCCTCTGCCGTCCTTGCGAGAACCAGTGCGCCCTTCTCAAAACCTGTCACAGGCTCACCTGAAAGATAGTTATAAAGGACCACACCGCCACAGTCAGCATCCCCATCCAGGGATACTGAGTACAGTTTTGTGAAAAGTTCATTCATATCCGGAACTATACCGTAAAGCTCGCAGAATTCCTTAAATACCTTAACCCAGTTGTTGATCTCTGAAGTGCAGTTGTTGCAGTGGACCATACCCACGAGCGCACCGTCAGGAGTTGTAACGAGATCGATTTCCGGATAAACCTTTGAAAGATCTTTCTCAAGAACAACCATCGCGAATACGCTGGTACCTGCGGAAATATTGCCGGTACGAACCTTGACCGAATTGGTGGCAACCATTCCCGTGCCTGCATCGCCCTCCGGAGGACAGAGCGGGATGCCTGCCTCAAGCATTCCGCTTTCATCCAGAAGAGCTGCACCCTCTTCAGTAAGTGACCCTGCATCTTCTCCGGCGCTCAGCACCTCGGGAAGCAAGTCTTTCAGTCCTTTTGAAAGAGCCGTTTCCTTAGCAAGTTCATCAAACTTAGCTATCATTTTCTCATCATAACTTCCGGTACTTATATCAATAGGGAACATACCGGATGCATCGCCTACTCCCAGTACCTTCCTGCCGGTAAGCTTCCAATGAACAAAGCCTGCAAGAGTTGTGAAGAAATCAACATCCTTTACATGCTCCTCTTTATTGAGCATTGCCTGGTACAAATGTGAGATACTCCAGCGCTGAGGAATGTTGTAATTAAATTCCTTAGTCAGCTTTTCAGCCGCCTCACCGGTAATGGTATTTCTCCAGGTTCTGAAAGGAACAAGGAGATTAGCATCAGCATCAAATGCAAGATAGCCGTGCATCATTGCCGAGATACCGATTCCCGCAAATTTCTTTACCTTTACTCCGTATTTAGTTTCTATATCCTTTGCAGCATCCGCATAACAGGCTTTAAGACCTGCAAATATCTCATCCTCGGAATAGGTCCAGATTCCGTCCTTCAGGCTGTTCTCCCAGCCAAAGCCGCCCATAGCGAGGACTTCGCCCTTATCATCACATACCACCGCTTTGATCCTCGTGGATCCGAACTCAATGCCCAGGTACGCTTTTCCTTCTTCCAAACACTCTTTAGCTCCCATATCTGCCTCCATTTTCTATGCTTTTCTATTCCTTCTTCTTCGATCTGCGGCTGAGTACCACGCTCTGTAAGAGTATGAAGAAACATAACATTCCGCCGGTGGTAATACTCTGCCACCAGGGATCGTTTAATCCGCTGGATACAACGATCTTCTTGATGGTGGTAAGTGTCATGGTTCCGAAGAATGTTCCGGCCACATTACCTACACCACCGGTAAGAAGAGTTCCGCCAATGATGGCTGCTGCTATGGCATTCATTTCCATTCCGGCTGCATTGGTTGCATTTCCGGCACCGGTATGCATCATGAAAACATATCCGGATATTCCGCTTAAAAGTCCGCATAATACATATGCAAAGAATCTTGTTCTCTTTACATTGATACCAAGCATCAGGGCTGAAGTCTGGTTTCCGCCGATAGCGTAGAAGCCTCGTCCCAGCTTTGTAAACTTAAGTACGATAAAGATCACTATCACACAGATGAGGGCAACCACTACACCCAGCTCTAAGCGGGCCGGAACCAGATTACCGTTCTTTGCGGTATATCCCAGCCAGGGGATAACTATCTTTGTATCCATAAGATTTGAAAATCCTTCATGCTCAACCTTCTGGGGATTAACCGAAAGGATAGTGGTAAAACCTCTTGCAAAGAACATTCCTGCAAGGGATACGATGAAGGGCTGGATATCAAGGTAGCTTACCAGAAATCCCTGGATTGCTCCGAATGCAAGCCCGATTCCCAGTGCCAGCAGTATCGAAACAAAGATATTGCCGCCGCTGTTTAAATACATTACACAGCTCATAACTACAAGGGACGTAACAGCACCAACGCTTATATCGATGCCGGCTGTGATCATGACTATTGTCAGGCCGCAGGCTACGATTATCAGGCTGGCATTGTCGTTCAGCATATCGAATACCTGCTGTACATGAAGGAAGCCGCCCTTCAGTATCAGTATTGCAAGGATGTACATCCCTACAAATATGCATATCGTAATGGTCATCAGAAGCTGGTTATCGGTTAACGGCTCCCTGAATACCTTTTTCTTCTCGTTCATAGTTATTTGAACTCCTTTCATCACAGTTCCGTACAGCCCGAAGCACTTGCTGCTGAGGGCGTACCTAAGAGTATTATCAGCCTGGCAGCCCGTCATTTGCGAAGCAAATCTATAATTACGGGCTGCCGCGCCTGATCAGAACACATAGTGTTTTGATCAGGTGCCTTTCATAGAAACTTCCTTCTTACGGTTCTTCATCTGTGTCATAAGCTTCGTAAACTTGCTCTTGATCACAGGAGATCCGATAACAACCAGGATAACGATAACTATCGCCTTGTATGCCTTAACGTCCGTTGAAGGAACCTTCATGGCATAAAGTGTAACGGTAAGCATATGGATTACGTATGCACCTATGATACTTCCGCTGATCTTGAACTTGCCGCCGCCAAGATTATTTCCACCGATGGCAACTGCAAGGATGGCATCCATTTCCACATCCAGAAGAAGTGTTTCGTGATTGATAAGTCCCAGACGGCTTACGCCTATGATACCCGCTACAGCTACACACACTCCAAGGATTATGAAAGTCAGAAGCCTTATGAATGTAGCATTAATACCATTCAGGCGGGATGCACTTCCGTTGATACCTACAGACTGTGTGAACAGCTCAAGTGATGTAAAGTGGAACACCAGCTTGAATATGATGGCTACAACGATAACTATAAGCACCGGCGTGGGAACAGGGATTCCCGGGATAAAGCTTCCGATTGCCTTTATGATAGGACTGTCTACCGGAACGGATGCACCGCCGTTGATCCAGTATGCTATGGAACGGCCGCAAGTAAACAGGATAAGTGTCGCTATCATTGGCTGTATGTTAAATACAGAAACCAGCGTACCGTTGAATGCACCGAAGATCATTGCCACGCAGCATGCTATTATGAATGCCAGTATTACGGAAAATCCTGTTATCTCAGGTCCGGATTTTAAAACCTTTACAAATGCACTGCCAGCAATCGCTGCTGCTGCACCCACACTGATATCCTGTCCGGCACAGGCTGCGGTAACAAGTGTCATGCCCATTGCCAGAACAGCAAGCTCGCTTGCCGCATTAATGATACTGATCAGGTTACCTGCAAGGACTATGTTTCCGTCATTGTTATGCGTGATGCCTACGCTGAAAAACGAAGGATCACGGATAAGGTTAAATATTACAAGCATGCAGATAGCTACAATTGGAATTGTCAGCTGACCAAATCCACCTTTAAAGATGTTTGTTATTTTATTCTTCATTTGCGGCTTCTCCTCCTGCTATTGTTTTCATAACCTGCGTCTGATTCAGGTCTGCACCCTTCAGCTCACCAACCACATGTCTGTCTCTCATTACGATCAGGCGGGAGCAGGTACGCAGCATTTCCTCTATTTCGGAAGATATGAAGGTCACACTCACTCCGTCCTCAGCAAGCTTAAGCACAAGCTTCTGGATCTCTAACTTGGTCCCGACATCAATTCCTCTTGTAGGCTCGTCAAGGATCAGGTAATCAGGGTGTGTCAGAAGCCATCTGGCCAGTATTACCTTCTGTTGATTACCGCCGCTAAGAGAACCGATAGGGGTCTCACGGCTGGCAGTCTTTATATTCAGTACTTTAATATATTCATCTGCAAAGGATTCCGCCTCGCTGCGGCTTATGGGCCTGAAGAATCCTTTCATGACCTGAAGAGCCAGAATAATGTTTTCACGTACACTCAGGTCAGCAATGATGCCGTCACGCTTTCTGTCTTCTGCCAGATAGCCGATGCCATGCTTCATTGCATCAATGGGCTTGTTTATCTTAACAGGCTCGCCCTTTATCTTAACGGTACCGCCGTTTATCTTGTCAGCACCGAAAATTGCCCTTACACTTTCACTTCTTCCCGAACCGAGAAGTCCGGTAAATCCGTTTACTTCGCCCTTATGGATGGCAAAATCAAACGGAAGCGCATCACTTGACGAAAGCGATGATGCTTCATAGAACATATCGCTGTCGTCAAAATGTTTTTCTTCAACTCCTTCAAAGGAACTTAATTCATCAAGATCCTTACCTATCATTTTTGCAACCAGCTGTACCTGGGGAAGTTCCTCAGTCAGATACTCTCCGACAAGCTCACCATTCCTGAGTACCGTAATGCGGTCGCATATCTCATATACCTGTTCCAGGAAATGTGTAACGAAAATTATTCCTACTCCACGGCCTTTAAGATCCCGCATAAGATCAAAAAGGACATTTACTTCTTTATCATCCAATGAAGATGTAGGCTCATCAAGAATAAGAACCTTGCACTTCATGTCTACCGCCCTTGCGATAGCAACCATCTGCTGCACAGCCAATGAACAGCTGCCAAGTATCTGTGTACTTCTTGCAGGTATTCCCAGTTCACCAAGTATTGTGTCAGCCAGCTTTTCATAATCCTTATGGCGTACCAGGAAACTGTCTTCTCTTCCGATAAACATATTCTCTGCCACGGTCAGATTGGGACACAGTGTGATTTCCTGATAAACGGTGCTTATACCGTTGTTCTGTGCGTCCTGCGGTGAACGAATATTTATTTTCGTTCCTTCTACACTTATTTCCCCGCCATCATTCTGATATACGCCAGTCAAAACTTTTATAAGTGTTGACTTTCCGGCACCGTTTTCACCCATGAGTGCGTGCACTTCGCCCTTCCTCAAGGTAAAATCCACATCACTTAATGCCTTAACACCCGGAAAAAGCTTATTTATGTGGCGCATCTCCAGCAAGCTGTGTTCCTGTCCCTGCATTGCATT
Organism: Lachnospiraceae bacterium; assembly: GCA_024689605.1. Next base: position 1,057 of record JAILDD010000026.1, on the reverse strand, counting down.
TCCTCCTGCTACTCGTCTGAATACCGTAACTAATCAGTTACTGAATACCTTCTTAAAAAATGCAGCTGGGTTATTCACCCAGCTGCACCGTTATTGTTTGTCTGTTAATTATTCGCCTAATCCGTAGGTGTCGATATCAGCATCGGTAATTGTAGTTGCATCAAATCCCTTTTCTTCGTTGATGATCTTCTTCGAAGCAGGTGCCTCGCCACTCTTGATCAGGTCGCTTATGATCTGAGCCTGGAAAGGTGAGCACTGTCCATCATAGTTCCAGTTGCCTGCCTTAAGCTCTCTGAGTGCCCACTTGTTGCAGTCAAAGCCCATTACGATAACATCGCCGCCAACACCGTGAGTGATACCGGCTTCGTCAAGTGCTGCTACAGCACCCTTAGCCATACCATCGTTCTCAGCGTAAATAACGTTGAACGCCTGCTTTGAGTTGATAGCTGTCTCAACGATCTTTTTAGCTTCTGCTTCATCCCAGGTAGCCGTCTGCTGTACAACACAGTTCATCTTGCCTGCATCGAACTGAGCCTGAAGAGCACCTGTACGTCCGATCTGAGCGTCTGAACCCATAGCACCCTGAATATGGATTACGTTGTACTCGTCAAGGTTCTGGTCAAGCAGCCACTGAACTGCTGTATCACCTTCAGCTGCCATGTCGGAAACTACTGCTGCCTCATAGAGACTCTCATCAACATCGATCATACGGTCGAAGAGATAAACCTTTATGCCGGCTTCCTGAGCCTTCTTCAAAACTTCGTCCCAGCCTGTTGTCTCAGCTGCAGAGATGAGGAGGTAATCAACACCTTCTGTTATGAAGCCCTGAGCTGCCTGGAGCTGCTCATCGTTCTTTAAGCTGTAGGATGTCTTTAATTCATATCCGTTAGCCTCTGAGAAAACTGCTTCCATATCCTTTACGTTTGCTTCACGGTATCCGGACTCTGAAGGCGGGTTGTTAACTACGCCGACTTTTATAAGCTCACCGGACGCAGCTGCGGGTGCCTCTGTGGTCTCCCCTGTATCACCGGTCTGTGCTCCTGTGCTTCCTGTATCA